>JBDRBY010000069.1:0-12634 GCA_043822245.1 Candidatus Omnitrophota bacterium | reverse complement strand
CCCCCTTTGAAAAAGGAAACAGCTCTTTTCCCCCCTTTGAAAAAGGAAACAGCTCTTTTCCCCCCTTTGAAAAAGGAAACAGCTCTTTTCCCCCCTTTGAAAAAGGAAACAGCTCTTTTCCCCCCTTTGAAAAAGGGGGTTAGGGGGATTTAGTAATTAATAAAACAACATGAAAAAAATACTCATCGCGAACATATTCGGCATAGGTGACGTGTTAAACTCAACACCTTTAATCACGAATCTAAAAAACGCGTTCCCGAATATATCAATAGACTATTTATGTAACGCCCGATGTGTGGATATTGTAAAGACGAATCCGGATATAGATAATGTTTTTGTTTATGAAAAAGATGACTTTATTAGATTATGGGCGCAGTCCAAAGTGAATTGTTTAAAAGTGCTGTATAAACTATTTTCACAGATACAAAGAGAAAAATATGATGCTGTTTTTGATTTCACTTTATCGCGTAAGTTTGGATTGTTTTTCACGCTTGCCGGAATAAGCGATAGAATAGGGTTTGACTATAAAAAAAGAGGGCTATTTCTTACTCATAAAGTGCCGTTTACCGGTTTTACAGGCAGGCATGTGATAGAATATTACTTAGACCTTCTTAGGTGTTTGAATATACCCGTTTCAGAAAAAGCGATGTTTCTGTCCGTGGATGAAAAGAGTTTAAGTCTGGAGGAGTTGTACTTTAAAGATAAGGCTCCCGAAGGAGAAAAAGTAGTGGCAATTATTCCTGGCGGTGGAGCAAGCTGGGGGTCTCAAGCCCATTATAGGCGCTGGTCTCCGAAAAACTTCGCGTACGCGGCGGATGAACTTACGAGACAAAACGTAAATGTTATAATACTGGGGGACGCTTTAGAAAAAGAGTTATGTGAAAGTGTTTCCGATAACATGGGTACAAGGCCCGCGGGAATAGAAAACGAGTTACCTTTGATTCAATATATCGCTCTCCTGAGTAAATGTAACCTTGTGTTATGCAATGACGGCGGCCCTTTGCATATAGCCGTAGCTCTTGGCGTTAAGGCGGTTTTTATATTCGGCCCGGTAGATGAAAAAGTCTATGGGCCATATCCTATGTCAGAGAAATTTAAAGTAATCAGCTCGGAAACCGCGCGATGCAGGCCCTGTTATCGCAATTTTAGAATGCCTGAGTGCGTGCATGAGAAAAGATGCCTTGGGGAAATCTCTCCCGAGGCCGTTATTAAAGCTTGTTTGGATTTGATTTAAGGAAAAGAATGCGTGGGCAAAAACTTTCGATTATTGTAATTACTAAAAACGCGGCTAATAAGATAAAAAACTGCCTAGAATCCGTAAAATGGGCTGATGAAATAATAGTTGTAGATGGCGGTTCTGCCGACGGGACGATTGAAATTGTTAAGAAATATACGGACAAGATAATTACCAGCGAATTTGACGGGTTTGATAAAGAACGTAACAAAGGAACCGAGGAGGCGAGCGGAGACTGGATTTTACAGATGGACGCGGATGAAGTGGTTCCAGAGGATTTTAAAAAAAGACTTCTCAGGCTTCTTGAAGGCGAGGATGAAGGCTGTGTTAGTTTTAAGTTCCGACGGAGGAATATTTTTTTGGGAAGGCTTATGATGCGCGGCGGATGGTACCATTATTCAGCTCATTTGTTTAAAAAAGGATTCGCTCATTACAAGGGCGGTATCCATGAACAGCTTATTGTAAACGGAAAACAGGGAAAGATGGAAGCGGGGCTGGAGCATTACCCTTTTTACAGTATATCCGAGTTCATAGAAAGACAGAATCGTTATACCACGCTTCAGGCGAATGAAATGTTCGCGAAAAATCGCGATATTTCAAAAAAAGAAATAATGTATAATCTTAAGGTGAAACCGATTAAGCTTTTTTGGAAAATGTACATAAAGAAAAAAGGGTATAAAGAAAAACTGCATGGATTTATTTTTTCCGTACTTTTTAGCTGGGTACATTTTGTTAAATGGCTGAAATACTGGGAACTTCGACCCGATAACAAATCGTAGGGCAAAGGCATGTCTTTGCCGATAAAAAAATGAATAACAACAAATACGTTTTCATCGATAGAGACGGTGTAATTAACAAAGACCCTGCCGGGTGCACCCGGTATGGATATGTCACAGGGTGGGAGGATTTTCATATTATCCCGGGCGTGGTGGAAGCAATTAAAACACTAACTGAAGCGGGATACAAAATAATAATTATTTCTAATCAACAAGGTGTAGGGAAAGGCTATTTCAGCCGAGCCGATTTAGATGAGATTACGGTAAAATTGAAGGATACAATAAAACAGGCGGGAGGAGAAATCAGCGATGTTTATTATTGCACGCATTTAAAAGAAGAAAAGTGCGGGTGCCGGAAACCTAATAGCGGTCTTTTTCAAATAGCCAAGAAAGAGTTGGGGATAGAGAGCCTTTCAGGGAAATTTTTTATTGGAGATACTGAAAGTGATATGTGTTCAGGAAAAAAAGTAGGAATGGGTACCATTCTCGTGCTGACCGGAAAGTCATCGGCCGAAGACGCGGAATCATGGCAGTGCAAGCCGGATCACATATGTAACGATTTGTTAGACGCGGCGAGGCTGATTATGGAGGATCATGGAGAATAAAAAGAAGATAGTTATTTTATATTCAACCGCTGGGATGGGGCATAAAAAGGCCGCGATAGCGGTCGCGGCGGCTTTGGAAAAAAGAAAACAGGATGTTGAGTTTAAAGTGATAGATGTTTTGGATTACGCTAAACCGTTCTACAAATTTTTATATCTAAATTTTTATGTTTTTTTAATGTCACGGGGAAAATTATTATGGGGCTTATTGTATTATTTTTCCAACATGCCGATTGTTGATATTTTAACGCGCGAAATCCGGGGAATATTAGATTATCACGGGTTTCCCGGGTTAGGCGCGATGTTGAGGGAGAAGGAACCCGACGCGATAATAGCGACACATTTTTTACTTCCAAGCATTGCCGGTATCCTTAAAAAACGGGACAAATCGCGCGCGAAAATGTACGCCGTAGTTACCGATTACGGCCCTCACAGTTACTGGCTCTCAGGCGATATTGACAAATTCTTTGTTGGAGCGGATGAAGTGCTTACGGAAATGAAAAAAAGAGGAGTGCCCTCGGGAAAAATGGATGTTTCCGGTATTCCTACGACCGAGGAGTTTAGCAAAGATTTTGATTCCGGCCAGATTCGCGGCAAATATGGTTTGGATAAAGCTAAAAAAACAATTTTTCTTATGAGCGGCGGTTTTGGCGTAGGGCCCATAGGGAAAATGCTTTTTTCTTTAAATTCGTGCCGTGCTGATATTCAGGTTATTACAATTTGCGGGCATAACAAAGACGCGTATGATAACATAAACAAGCTAAAAACAAGGCTAAAATATCCCGTACAGGTGTTTGGCTTCACGGATAAAGTATCTGAACTAATGGCGATTTCGGATATAATGATCACCAAGGCCGGAGGAATAAGTGTCACGGAGGCTTTAAATTCGCGCCTTGTGATGATTCTTTTCGCTTCTATCCCTGGCCAGGAGACATGGAATGAACAATTCCTCATGGCCAACGGAGCGGCTCTTAAGGCTTTTAAGATAAAAGATCTTCCGGTTATAGCGGATAAACTGTTGTTATCTCAGCATACGTATGAGGCTGTTAAAGAGCAGATTGCCAAGATACGAAAACCATTCGCCGCGGAAAGAATAGTAGATGTGGTGATGAAGGAAATCTAACCAGGTTAAACTAATCTGGTTAGATTTCCGCTCAAGACGAAAGGTGGGGACAAATGGCACAAAAAAAACAAATTTATGACTTGATCGAAGAAGTAAAGTGCGCCATAGAATCGGAAAAAATGGCTGGAATTGATGATGTGTTTATGGCGGAGAAACCAAAAAAAGAGTCCAAAAATCCCGAAGGAGATACTTTGGAAGCTCTTAGGGCCAGAGTTTTCTCCTGTTGCAATTGCGCCCTGGCTGAAACAAAAACGAATTTTGTTTTTGGGGACGGTTCAATAAAGGCCCGACTTATGTTTATTGGGGAGGCTCCCGGAGCGGAGGAAGACAAGCAAGGCCTGCCGTTTGTGGGAAGAGCGGGAGGGCTTTTAACAAAAATAATAGAGGCTATCGGGCTTAAAAGGCAGGATGTTTTTATCGCCAACATTCTTAAATGCCGGCCGCCTGAAAATAGAAATCCTCTGCCAAATGAAATTGTCGCGTGTTTGCCGTATTTGTTAAAACAGATAGAATTGATAAAACCGAAAGTGATATGCGCGCTTGGAAAATTTGCCGCGCAAACGCTCTTAAATACGGAAACCCCGATAAGCAAACTGCGCGGCAAATTTTATGATTATAACGGGACGAGATTTATGCCCACATATCATCCCGCGTACTTATTAAGAAATCCCGCGGAGAAAAAATGTGTGTGGGAAGACATGAAATTAGTCGCGAAAGAATTGGAGCTTAAAATCCCACAGCGATGAAGGTATCCGAGGGAAAGACATTGTCATCCCTGAATTTGACTAGGATTGTCATCCCGGAATTCGCCTGAGGCGAATATCCGGGATCTATAATAAAAAATTATGACTAAATACGTCGAAGTCGTTACTAATTTACCTATAGACCGGACTTTCCAATATAAAGTCACGGGCTGTGAGGCGTACGCGCCGGAGATTGGAAAACGCGTGTACATTCCTTTCCGAAGCGCCAAACGTATAGGATATATTGTTGCCATAGAGGATTCGCCTATAGTGGAAGAGCCTCGTTCTCTAATCGATATAATAGATGAAACTCCGATATTTGAAAAAGATATGATTTTCCTGGCTTCGTGGATGCGTGATAACTATTTTTGCTCGTGGGGCGAAGCTCTTGAATCAATGATTCCAAGCGCCTTAAAACATGGAAAAATTTCAATGATTTCCAGGATAAAAGAAGATGAAGCCGCGGTTATGAGAACCGAGCCGCACGTGCCGAATCCGGAACAGAAAATAGTTTTAAACGAGATTAATGAGTGTATTGATGAAGCGAAAAGCAAAGTTTTTTTACTTCACGGCATAACCGGAAGCGGCAAAACTGAGATTTATCTGCAGGCCATGGAGAATGTGTTGTCCAAAGGTAAGTCCGGGGTTATTCTTGTGCCGGAAATATCCCTTACTCCGCAGACTGTGGAAAGGTTCACCGCGAGGTTTGGCGATATTGTGGCGGTTTTTCATTCCGCTATGCTCGAAAGCGCCAAGCTGAATGAATGGAAAAGGATAAAAGAAGGGCGCGCGCGGATTGCTATCGGCCCGCGTTCGGCAGTGTTTAGCCCGTTTAAAAATCCGGGCATATTCATAGTGGATGAGGAGCACGAGCCCTGCTATAAGCAGGAAGACTCTCCCCGGTATCACGCGCGTGATACCGCGCTTGAGAGAGCCCGTATTGCCGGCGCGCCTGTTATCCTTGGCAGCGCGACTCCGTCTTTGGAATCATATTATAAGGCGGTAAAAGGCGAATACCGTCTTGTGGAATTGACGCAGAGGATAAAAGAAAAGGAACTACCCAGAGTAAAACTTGTGGATATGCGTATGGAATTTGAAACAAAAACAGGTTTGCGGATTATTTCCCGGGTTTTAGAGGAAGCTCTGCGGGTGGATATATCAAAAAAACAGCAGGCGCTTGTTTTTATAAACCGCCGAGGGTTTTCCACATTTGTAATGTGCCGGAAATGCGGTTTTGTAATGAAATGTTCTAAATGTGATTCTCCATTGGTTTTTCATCAGGAAAAATCGGAACTTGTTTGTCATTATTGCAATAAAAGGATTTTGCCTACAAGAACGTGCCCTTCCTGCAAGGGAGATTACCTAATGTATAAAGGAACCGGAACCGAGAGGGTTGAGAGAGACCTTAAGAGGATGCTGCCTGAAGCGCGTATCGCGCGCATGGATTCAGACACAATGTCTAAAAGAGGCTCGCATGAGAAAGTCTTAAGCAGTTTTAAGAGGCACGAACTTGATATAATTGTTGGCACGCAGATGATAGCGAAAGGGTTGGATTTCCCAAAGGTAACTCAGGTGGGAGTTGTGTCAGCCGACGCGAATCTAAACCTTCCGGATTTTCGTTCAGGCGAAAGGACGTTTAATCTTATTACGCAGGTGGCCGGCCGCGCGGGCCGCGGAGATTTAGGCGGGGAGGTCATAGTCCAGACATACACGCCGGAGCACTATGCCATAAAACTTGCCGCTAAACACGACTATAACGGATTTTATTATGAAGAGATTAAATCCCGCCGCCAGCTTGGTTTTCCTCCTTTTGTTGGGTTAGTAAAAATAACCCTGCGTTCTAAAAAAGAGGAAAACGTGACAAGTAACGCGGAAAAATTAGCCGAACGTTTGAGGCTGAAAATTCCAGGGATAAATATGCTCGGCCCCGCCCCCGCGTCGATGTCTAAACTGCGCGGGTTTTACAGGTGGAATGTTTTGATAAAGGCACCAGATCGTGTTAGTATTGTCAAAGAACTGCGGAAAGCCTTAAAAGGATTCCGCAAAACCGGCGGCGTATTCATGGCCGTAGACGTCGACCCTGTAAGCATGTGAAAAATGCAAAATGTAAACTCGTAGGGTAAAGGCACCCTTGCGGGTGCGGGTACAGGTATGCCTTTGCCGATAAAACATGAAAATAATCTTCTTCGGAACAGGAAAATTCGCTCTCGCGACGCTCAAAAAACTTTTTGAAGCGCGTCATGAAATTGCCGCGGTAGTAACGCAGCCTGACAGAAAAAAAGGCAGAGGCTGGAATGTGTACCCGACTGCCGTTAAGGCGTTGGCGGAGAAGATAATGCCTGGAATAAATATATTCCAGCCGGACAAGGCGTTGGATAATGAATTTATCGAAATTTTAAAAAAACAGCAGGCGGATGTATTTGTAGTTATAGACTATGGCCGGATATTACCTTCTGAAGTTTTAACCGCGGCGCGAAAATATTGTATAAATCTACATCCATCACTTTTGCCGAAATACAGAGGCCCCGCGCCTATAAACCGCGCGATATTAAACGGAGAAAAGGAAACCGGACTCACGGTTATGAAGATAAATGAGCGTATGGATGCCGGAGACATCTTAACGCAGGAGCGGGTCCCGATAAAAGAAACCGACAATGCTCTCAGCCTGTCTGAAAAACTTTCCGCTCAGGGCGCGAATCTTATCCTTAAAGTGTTGGACGCTATCGAGCAGGGGAAGGAAACTTTTGTAAAACAGGATGAGAGCAAAGCGACATACGCCGCGAAACTTGAAAAAAAAGAAGCAGAGATTGATTGGAACGAACCCGCGGAGAAAATAGTCAGAAAAATAAAAGGCTTACAACCCTGGCCGGGCGCCTATACTTACCTGGACGCCAGACTGCTTAAAATATTTGACGCGAAAACGATTATCTCCGCTTCCAGCCTAAAAAACAAGGATTTCGGCGCTATTTGTGATGAAGAAAAGTTTATTGTAAGCACAGGTAAGGGGTCCATCCAAATAACCCGCTTGCAGATTGAAGGCAAAAAACCCATGACAACCGAAGAATTCCTAAAAGGCCGCCGCCTCAACAAAGGAACCACATTAGGTAATAAATAACGTTACAAACTTATACCGTTAGAACCCGTAGGGGCGGGGTTTCCCCGTCCGAAATCTTTTAACTCCGGGTATCCCGTTAGTCAAAAAAAAGTCAGAAATTTTCTCTTGACGTGCCTCCAGAAGTGTAGTAAAATCAGTGAAATTGCTTCAAATTGTTAACAAAATAAATCTAGAGATAAATCCCGATCTTGGGATACATCGTAAAACATGGAGGCGTCAGCATGAATAGCAATCTTGTAAAGCCAAAACGACCGTTTATGAATTTGATTTGTGTTATTACCGTGTGGTCTTTTTTGTTTAACGCGGTAGGTGCCGGTATTCTCATAGAAGACGCCATGGCAGTTAGCCCGGCTCTTCCCGTACCTGTATTTAATGGCGCGGATATGCAAATCCCGCTTTCTTTCGGAGAAATAAAGGACACTATTCAGGGAACCAATGATAGTACCGTAATACATATCCAGGATGCCCATTGTAACTATTCCGCGCAACACTCTATTTCGAACATTATCAGTTATTTGTCAGACAACTATGATGTCAACCTCGTTATGCTTGAAGGCGGCAAGGGAAATTATGATTTATCTGTTTTTACAAAAATTGAAAACCCTGAAACAAGAAATAAAGTCAGCGACTATTTTGTCAAACAAGGCCGTGTAAGCGGGGCTGAATACTTTGCTATAAATAACCCGAATAAAGTGACACTTTTTGGGATAGAAGACGAAAACCTGTACATGGCGAATTTAAACGCCTATAAAAAATCACTCAGTTTTAAAAAAGAAGCAGACGGGTATCTCGAGGCCTTAACACGTATCGTAGACAACCTTAAGCGTGAAATCTATTCTTCTGAACTTATTGAACTGGATGAGATAATCAAAGCATACAGGGAAAAAGATACGGATTTTAAGAAATACGTAACAGCGCTTTCTGATAAAACGCAATCAAGCCAAATCGAACTTTCGTCCTTTAAAAACATAACCTTGCTCATAGAGATTCTAATAAAAGAAGGCGGCATAAACTTTGAAGAAGCGAATAAAGAACGCGCCGCGCTTGTGGGTAAGTTAGAAGCCAAACTTTCCAAGTTTGAGTTAGAACGCCTTGTGAAAATGACCGTGGATTTCAAAAAACAGGATATCACCAATGAAGATTTTTACGCGTATCTATTCAAAAAAGCGCGTTTCGCGAATGTGGATTTCACCAGCCTGCCGAACCTTGTTGAATACTCCAAATACGTAAAAGAATACGAAGCGATAGATAAAGGAACGCTCTTTAGAGAAATAAAAACGCTTGAAAGCGCGTTGATGGAAAAGATGCTTAATACGGATGACGAGAAAACGCTATACGCGCTGGATAAAAATCTTCAGATTATGAAAAATATGTTCAACGTCTCTCTTATTAAGGAAGACTATGATTATTACCTGGCAAATAAATCAGACTTTAACACCCAAAATTTCCTAAACTTCTTTCGCTGTAATCCTGAGCGAGGCCAAAAGGGCCGAGTCGAAGGATCTTATCCAACCAACAACCTAATTAACCTTGACTCCTTCAGAAAAACCATGGAAAACTTCTACGCGTACTCCCTCAAAAGAGACAACGCTTTTATAGAAAACATGGAATCAAAGCTCAAACGAGAAAATAAAAAAGTAACAATCCTTGTTACAGGCGGTTTCCACACCGGCAATTTGAAGGACATATTCAAAACTAAAGGTTATTCCTACGTGGAAGTAATGCCGAAGATGGATACACAGGATGTGGAAAATCCGTATTTTCGTTTACTTTCAGGCGGTAAAAGCCAGGTTGAAACATTGGTAGATACAACTATACAAAATTCAAATATCCCCCCGCTTCATCTGCTTTCTGAAAGGGGGATAACTGGTACGAGTGATAAAAATCTTCTTGAGTTGTCCGTTGACGTGAGCGCGGCTCTGGAAACTGACCCTGAAAAAGGCATAGTCTTAATGGTTACGGGAGGCTATCTCAGATTAACCCACGAGAAATCGAAGGCAGAGTTTTTTGAAGAAGTAGGCAAGATAGATAATAAGCCGGTATATGCCGCGCGAGAAGAAAAAGAAACTTATGATCCGAAGTATGAAAAAGTTGTTATAGTAAAATTTGACCGCGAAAGCCTAACCTATGGAGGCCATCAAGACGAGGCGATTGTTTCGCTGCCGAAAGAAGGATTAGAGCCGTTTGAAAAATTCTGGCACTATCTAATGCTCCCTGAAGAAGGTGTGACTGTGGGCTTGTATGTAAAATTTAGGATTGATGAATTAGCAAAAATATTGAAACTCCAAAAAACTGACATAGAACCATTTAGCGCCTGGCTTAAATTGTTTGAAGAAAGAACAATGAAAACCGCTTTACTACATCCTTTTGGCAAATTAAACCGTGTTTCAGGTCGACAGCCTGCACGGGATATGATAACAGAATATGAAAAATTTTCCCGCGGCGACTTCAATGCGGCAAGAATGCCGGATGAAATAGAATTATCGAACGCGATTTCAGATGACGCGGCTTTGGCTGTGGCGTATAGCGCGTTGTTGGAAGGCAGGGGCTCAGAGTTTAGTCCTGATAAGGATAGTGGTGTTCTAAACGGGCTGGAAAGTATAATTAAGAATTCGGATGACGAGGTGGCGAAGGCTATAGCATATAGCGCGTTGGTGAGTTCGGTATCTTCGGAATTTAATCCTTATGGTGGAATTAAAGCTGTAGACGCCTTAGAAATGATAATTAAGAATTCGAGCAACGATACAGCTAACGCCATAGCCTACAAGAGATTAGCAAAATATTATTCGATTGGTAAAAATGTAGTCGGATATTTGAATGTCATAAATGGATTGGAAAGTATAGTTATGGATTCAAAAGACAAAATCGCACGGGCTATGGCTTGTTGTACTCTGTCTGAATATTGCGCCAATTCGAAGAATCCTGCGACTTTGCGAGCTCTGCGTTACTCTAAGGTAGTGATGTTTCGCGACATAAACAATGACGTAGTAAGAGCAGTAATTGCCGGAGCAGAAGATTCTCAAAAAGTTTTAACGAGCATAATTAAAAGTGATACAGCAAGTTTTTTTGCAAAGGCTATTTCCGCGGCTTATTTGTCGAAAAATGGATGGTTTGGAATTGGAGCTTACTCAAAAAGTAGCGGTTGGGCATGCTTAAAAAAAATAATTGAGGATGTAAAAGCAAAACAGGCTGGTACCTGTGATAATTCTGCTACGGCAAAAATACCGGAGGTTTCTGTTATAACAGAGGATATAAATTCCGGCATACAGATTGACCGGAAGCTTTGGCCGTTGAGTTTAGAGACGGATTTAGAGAAAAATCAGATGAAGAAAACACTCTTTAGTGTTTTGAACGAAGCTTTTAAAGCGAGCGCGCAAAACTTGTTTGAGGGTGAGCCGTTAATGGTTAGTTTGCCTATCAACAGTGAAAAGTCAGGGGTTACCCTTGAAGAGTTCGCGAAGTATATGGGCGCTGTTCAAGGAGTGCGTGTTAATGCTGACAAGAAGAGCCTGGAATTCAATGTTGGAAATATCACTTATTATTTATTCGAAGATGATAGCGAGGGTCATGCGAAGTTGTTGGATAGGTTAGAAGTGAAGCAAACGGAGAGGAATCTTACCAATGAGGAAATGGCCAGGCGTAACATTGTGTATTCATTTGCCGAGGGGGGGGGAATATCTGACATAACAAAAAAAGCGTTTACAGTGTATCTTGAAGGTGAAATTGATAGAGGAGAATATCGCACGCCCACACCGATTGGCAGATGTATCGCGGCGAGTATAAAACTGTTTAATTTATTTGATTTAACCCGGCCTAACAGAAATGGTATTACGGATGATGTCATCAAAACTGCTGAAGAAGACGCGATAAGAGGCATTGTTGCTATTTCAGGTTTATCTTCAAGCGAGATGAGAGACATGGCGGAGGGGTTAATAAGCCGCGCCGCGTTATCCGGCCTTTTCGCGTTATCCGGCCAATTGTTCATAAAGATACGGCCGGTAAACTGGAAAGGTTTAATCGAATTTCATAAGATAGAAGCTGAGGTATTGAGAGCGGTTTAGGGTGTGCTGTATTTTTTGCAAGGTTCAGGCCTGCCTGAACCCTATCCAGGGAATTTCGAACAAAATAGTGATAGGGTATTACAACGATTAATGGTATAATCCGGTTGTGCGGTTGTAAAAAAGGAGCATATGTGGTCTTAGTAAGCGCGAAAATCAGTTTGAAAAATCCCCGTGATACTGAAATAAAACCCATCGAAGATTTGGCACTTGTTGATTCGGGAGCGGTGCATCTTACTATTCCGGAACATGTAAAAATTCAATTAAAATTGGAAGAAATTGATAAAAAAGAGGTAACCCTGGCAGATGGAAGTAAAAGACTTGTCCCTTATGTAGGTCCTATTGAGATAAGATTCAAAAACCGCGTAGGTTTTGCAGGTGCTCTTGTTATGGGGGATCAAATCCTTCTGGGAGCAATCCCGATGGAAGATATGGATCTGATAATTATACCCAGCAAACGAATTTTGGATGTAAACCCCGAAAGTCCAAATATAGCTACCTCCATCGTAAAATGATAACATCTCAATCCAGCAGGTGTTTCCGCTTATTTCGGGTGTTATCCGTAAAAAACAAGTAAAACACAAAAACAATCTAATAAAAAATTACAACAACCTGTAGGGAATGGGCATGTCCGTTCCGTGTAAAAATACGATAACGTGTAATTGTTTTTTGGAAGCGGTATTAGGTGCCAAATTATTTCATTAACGGTTCAGGCATGCCTGAACCCTACAAACACAAAAAAACTCTTGAATGTTCCGATGGCTGAATATATAATACGGTCTCTTGCGATGTTGAGAATTATATAGAATCAGTCCGGCCGTGTAGGAAATTGGGGAAAATCTTGCGAGCAACATTTCCCCCAAACGGCACGGCATTAATTCGACAAATGGTTTCAGAATAATAAAAGAAAGATTGAAAAGACGTAGAGACGCGATTTATCGCGTCTCATACCGATGTTCCGGCCGCCTAGGATGTTGGGGTAA
>JBDRBY010000068.1:0-38155 GCA_043822245.1 Candidatus Omnitrophota bacterium | reverse complement strand
TGAATCTAAAATCAAATGCATATCGATTGTGGAGAGAAATGACAAAATCCCCCTAACCCCCTTTTCCAAAGGGGGAATTTTAAGGGGGAGGGAAGTTAATCTTAGATAACTGCTTTAAATGCAAAGGATCAAGAAAAATTTGGATACAAACTTTTGACAATACCTGTTTGAAGGAGAGGGAGTAGGGATGGATTTATTTTGTGAAGAAAGGAAAGTAGGCGGGGGAGAGCTTCCTTTGGCGGTTAGGATGTGTCCTGAAGGGGTGGATGATTTTGTTGGACAGGAACACATTATGGGCAAAGGCAGGCTTTTGCGTAGGGCGATTGAAGCGGACAGGATAACGTCTGTAGTTTTTTACGGTCCGCCGGGCATAGGCAAAACAGCGCTGGCGATAATAATTTCTAAAAAAACCGGCGCGTATTTTATAAGAAAAAACGCGGTTTCAAGCAATGTTTCGGAAATTAGAAAAGAGATTGATACCGCTAAAAAGCGCCGGATGTTTGAGCAAAAGAAAACTATCTTACTTTTGGATGAAATCCACAGGTTTAATAAAGCCCAGCAGGATGTGCTTTTGCCGGAGGTGGAAGAAGGGCATATTATACTGATTGGCACAACCACGGAAAACCCTTTTTTTACGGTAAATTCCGCTCTTTTGTCACGAAGCCAGATATTTGAGTTTAAACCTCTTAATGAAAAAGATATTCAGGCGATTCTTCGAAAAGCGATTGAAGACAAAAAGAGAGGGTATGGGAATAAAAAAATACATATAGACGAGGATGCTTTATACCATTTAGCAAAACTTTCTGATGGTGACGGGCGCAAGGCTCTGACCGCGTTAGAAATAGCGGTCTTAACTACCGAAGAAGAACCTTCCGGCGGGATTCGCGTAACCTTGACGGAAGCGGAAGAATCAATACAGAAAAAAGCGATAGTATATGATTCCGACGGGGACGCGCATTACGACACGATAAGCGCGTATATAAAAAGTATGAGGGGTTCAGATCCTGATGCCGCGCTTTATTGGCTGGCGAAGATGATACACGCGGGGGAGGATTTAAGGTTTATTGCCAGGCGTTTAGTCATCTGCGCGGCGGAAGATGTGGGCAACGCGGATCCCAGGGCTCTTATTCTTGCTAACAGCGCGATGCAGGCTGCGGAGTTTATCGGGTTTCCGGAAGCAAAAATACCTTTAGCGCAGGCAACTATTTATGTCGCGTCCGCGCCGAAAAGTAATGCTTCTTACGAAGCGATAGAAAAGGCTATAAAGGATGTTGAAAACGAAAAAACACAGGAAGTGCCGGATCCCTTAAAAGATTCTCATTATAACGGAGCTGAAAAATTAGGGCGCGGGCAAGGGTATAAATACGCGCATTCGTATGACAATCATTATGTTGAACAAGATTATCTCGGGCGGAAGAAAAAATATTATGTCCCCACAGAGATGGGGTATGAGAAGAGAATAAAAGAATGGCTGGATAAGTTAAAGGGAGAATCCGTGAAATATGGATAAAAAGGCGATCGCGCTAATATCCGGTGGATTAGACAGCCTCTTGGCCGCGCGATTGGTAATGGATCAAGGGGTAGAAGTGGTTGGAGCCGCCTTTGTGATGCAATTTGCTTCCCGCGATGCGGAGCAGTTTAAAACGCGGACAGCCCTGGCGGCGGATGAAGCGGGTATCCCGATTATTTTCAAGGACATTTCCACGGAATTTTTAAGGGTATTAAAAAATCCCAAGTACGGATACGGTGCTAATCTAAACCCGTGTATAGACTGCCGGATATTGATGCTGGAGTCCGCGAAAAAGATTTTACGTGAAGAAAGAGCGGGTTTTATTGTTACGGGCGAAGTTCTGGGAGAGAGGCCGATGTCGCAGATGAGAGGTGCGTTAGAGATGATTGAAAAAAAGACAGCCTTGGAAGGCCTGCTTCTCAGGCCGCTTTCCGCTAAACTTTTTAAAGAAACCTTCGCGGAAAAGCAGGGGATTGTTGACCGAGACAAGCTGTTGAGCATCGAGGGCCGCTCCAGGGAGGTACAGTTAAGGTTAGCAAAAAAGTTCGGGCTTAGTAAATTCTTCGCGCCGGGTGGCGGATGCCTTTTGACGGATGAAATATTTTCCAGGAAATTGAGAGATCTTATGGCCGTGGGAGCTATGACTAAAGGGGATATCGACCTGCTTAAGCATGGCAGGCATTTTCGGCTGGATAAAAAAACAAAAATAATTGTCGGCCGAGATAACTCTGACAATGAAAAAATACAGAGTTTAAAGGAAAAAAATGATGTAATCCTAAGATTGGAAAATGACCCTAGCCCTTACGTATTGATCCGGGGAGAAATCACCGCTGAAAAGATAGAAACAGCGGCTAAATTTGTTATCAGCCATTCCAAGAGCCGGAATAAGGACAAAGTGGCTGTTGAATATTGGAAAGACGAAAAAAGAAAATCGATATTAGCGACAAAACCTATGCAGCTCTCAGAGGTAAACGAAAAAAGAATAGGATAACAGTTCAGTTAGGATTAAACAATTGAGGGATGATGAAAGAAAAAGGGATAGTTATAAAAAAAGATGAGAAAGGCGTGATTGTAGAGATAATCCATGAGGAGAAGTGCACAAGGTGCTGTAGTTGCGCCGTGGCGGAGAAAAGACAAATAAAAGTGCCTGCTCCCGCGGCAAAAGGGATAGAACGGGGAGATAAGGTTACGATAGAAGTTGATTCATCCGTGATGCTGAAGGTATATTTTCTTTTGTACGGATTACCTGTAACAATTTTTGTGATAAGCCTTTGTGTTATCCAAAAGCTGGCAGGCGTTCCTATTCTCAGCTTTTTTGGCGGGTTATTCTTAACAGGAATATCCTTAGCCTTGATTTTTTGGCTAAAATATAGTAGAACAGGTAAAGAAGCTTCATATTATCGTATCCATAAAGGATGAGAGAGTAGACTGTTGATAGTGTCAAAAATAACATGAAAGAATTATGAAAGAAAGAGTGAAGTAGTTTCCCTTCTCTTTTTTGAAAAAAGGGCGGATCTTTTTCCCCCTTTTGAAAAAGCGTCAGAACTTTTCGTCTTTGAAAAAGCGTCAGAACTTTTCGTCTTTGAAAAAGCGTCAGAACTTTTCTTCTTTGAAAAAGCGTCAGAACTTTTCGTCTTTGAAAAAGCGTCAGAACTTTTCTTCTTTGAAAAAGCGTCAGAACTTTTCGTCTTTGAAAAAGCGTCAGAACTTTCCCCCCTTTGAAAAAGGGGGCCAGGGGGATTTAATACAAGATGAACTGTAAAATTAATCTGAAATCAAATGCATATCGATTGTGGAGAGAAATGACAAAATCCCCCTAACCCCCTTTTTCAAAGGGGGAATTTTAAGGGGGAGGGAAGTTAATCTTAGTTAAATGCAAAGGATTAAGAAAAATTTGGATACAAACTTTTGACAATACCAGACTGTTAACAGGGAGGGGATATGGAAGAAAGAATAAAAGAGGCGATTGAAAAAGTAAGGCCGCTTCTTCAGCGGGACGGCGGGGATATAGAATTTGTTTCAGTAGACGGCGGAGTAGTTAAAGTAAAACTCAGAGGCGCTTGTAGCTGTTGTCCGATGAGTCAGATGACGCTTAAAGGCGTGGTGGAAGCGACGTTAAAGAAAGAAGTCCCGGAGATAGAAAGAGTCGAGACAGTTTAAAGTGAAGGTGGAATGGAAACGTGAGAAAAGTTTATCTTGATGCTAACGCGACAACAATGATACATCCGGAAGCAAAAAAGGCTATGTTGCCTTTGCTTGGCGAGGCCTATGGGAATGCTTCAAGCGTCCATTCTTTTGGCAGAGAGGCCAAGCGGTATCTGGAATCGGCGCGTGAGAAAATAGCCGCTTTTATACAGGCCGAGGCAAAGGATGAGATTGTGTTTACATCCGGCGGCACAGAAGCGGACAATTTCGCGATTAAAGGGATTGCGCAAGCTTTTAAAGACAAAGGAAACCACATAATAACGTCCTCTGTTGAGCACCCGGCCGTGCTTAACACATGCAAATATCTGGAGACTCAAGGTGTTCGGGTAACGTATTTGGGGGTAGACCAATATGGCGAAATAGACCTCGACGAATTAAAAAAAAGCATTACGGATGAAACTATTTTGATAACAATCATGGCCGCGAACAATGAAACCGGCACAATTATGCCGGTTAAGGACATTGGCAAAATAGCCGCGAGGAAAAATATTGTTTTTCACACGGACGCGGTGCAGATGATTGGTAAAATGCCTTTTAACGCGGAAGAATCAGGGGCGCGGCTAATTTCAATTTCAGCGCATAAAATTAACGGGCCGAAGGGGATAGGCGCGCTCTATATAAAGAAGGGAACGCCGATTAAGCCGTATCAGCATGGGGGGCATCATGAGCGGGGGCGCCGGGCAGGTACGGAAAATATCCCGTCTATCGCCGGATTCGCGAAAGCGTGTGAAATCGCCGGTATGAATCTAGAGGAACATTCTAACGCGATAAAAGAGAAAAGGGACCTGTTCTACAGCAGGATAAAGGCTGAGATAAAACAAGTACGCCTGAATGGGCATCCGGAAAAAAGGTTATGCAATACAATTAATCTTGGGTTCGATTATTTAGAGGGCGAGGCAATAGTTCTTAGCCTGGACATGGAGGGGATCGCGGTTTCAACAGGGTCGGCATGCACGTCCGGCACGACGGAGCCTTCTCATGTACTGATAAACATGGGAATAGATCGTGTGTTTGCCCAGGGAGCGGTTAGGTTTTCTTTGGATAGATTCACAACAAAAGAAGAGATAGAGTACGTTATTAAAAAATTACCGCCTATTATTGAACGGTTGAGAGAAATAAGTCCGTTGAGATAGCGTCTAGCATCTGTATGAGATCCCCCTTTGGAGAGGGATTTGTAAAAGGGAGAGAAGAATGGCAGAATATGAGTATTCAGAAGAAGTAATGGAACATTTTAGAAATCCCCGAAATGTGGGGGAGATAAAAAATCCCAGTGGTAAAGGAAAAGTAACGAGTCCCGTGTGCGGAGATGTTATGGAGCTTTGTATCAAAGTCAATAGCGAAGGGATCATAACTGACGCGAAATTTAGAACTTTTGGATGCGGCGCGGCGATAGCTTCAAGTTCTATGCTTACAGAACTGATAAAGGGCAAATCTGTTGATGAAGCGCGCAAATTGACAAATGAAACAGTGATTAAGGCCCTAGGGGGCTTGCCTAAACCTAAAGTGCATTGTTCCGTGTTGGCAGAAGAGGGCCTGCGGAAGGCAATTGATGATTATGAAAGCAAAATGAATGAAGTAAAATAAAAAATTCAAAACTTTTTCGGAATTTAATTCTGAATTTTGTTTTTTTGATTGGAATTCACATTTTCAATTTTACATTTCAAATTTCTCGGATAATGGTGTATACTAATACGGATTCAGGAGAAAGTAGGGTGAGAGAGAAACAAGCGGTTAGAAAGGAGATGACGAGTCGTCTGCGAGAGCAGGATTTCCAGCTGAGGGTAGAGGGAAGCGGAAAGATTCAGAAAATGCTTCTTACAAGTGAGGAATATCGGAACGCGGGGACTGTCATGACATATGTTTCTTTGCCTTTAGAGGTAAGTACCGAATATTTCATAAAGGAGACATTGAGGCTAAGAAAAAAAAGGGTAGTGGTTCCTTATATCGGACAAAACGATCAAGAAATTACAGCTTCTGAGCTTACAGAGATAGAAAATCTGGAAAAAGGCCCTCACGGCGCGTTTCAACCGAAAGAGAGTCGGGTAAAGGCAGTGAGTTTAAAGGAGATAGATCTGATAGTAGTGCCGGCAGTCGCTTTTGACAAAAAAAACATGCGATTAGGCAGGGGAAAGGGGTATTATGACCGTTTTCTCTCTAAAAAAGATCTCTCCTTAGCAAAAACTATCGGTTTAGCTTTTCGTTTCCAGGTTCTTGATCAACTACCCTCGTGTCC
This sequence comes from Candidatus Omnitrophota bacterium, assembly GCA_043822245.1. GTDB lineage: Bacteria > Omnitrophota > Gorgyraeia > Tantalellales > Tantalellaceae > JBDRBY01. The sequence goes on along the minus strand of JBDRBY010000068.1, from coordinate 32,207 downwards.
GTATGACAAGTCCGTTACCCGCGTAATTACAGATTAACCCAGATTTTGCATTAGACAAAATCTGCCCGAAGGGTCGATAGTTTAAATCCGTTTAGGATTTAAACTTGCTATCGAGGTATCCCGATTTTGGGACTAGAAAAGTATTTTGTAGGGGCAAGCCTGAGGCTTGTCCGGTACAATCCAGCCATAGCTGAGGTAAAAAACCTGGCTACGGTCTCGCTGAAGGTCCGTGAAACGGACTTTACAATACCCACAAAAAAGGGAGGAGATAGATTATGGACAAAACCAATATGCTTACTTATTTAGGGTTCGCGTTACTTGGAAGTGTAGTTTTCTTTTTGGGATATGTTTCACGAAAATATACCGCGAAGATGAAAATAAAACACGCGGAGGATAGGGCCAAAATCATAATAAACGAGTCGAAAATAGAGGCGGAACGCAGGAAAAGAGAATCAACACTCGAAGCCAAAGATCTTTTGCTCAGGATGAGGACGGAATTTGAAGAAGAGTCCAAAGAAAGGCGAAAAGAAGTTCAGGCTATGGAAAAACGGCTTTTGCAAAAAGAAGAAAATGTTGACAGAAAAGTCGGTTTTCTTGAACAAAAGGAAAAAAATCTCAGAAAAAGTGAGACAGAAATAAAGCAAAAACATGACGAGCTTGATCAGGTTAAGGCCGGAATAGACGAGACTCTGAAGAAAGAAAAAGAAAAGTTGCAGGAACTTTCAGGTATGAGCAAAGAGCAGGCTAAGAATTTGCTCGTCAAAATGATGGAACAGGATGCCCGCCAGGAAGCCGCGTACACGGTTAAAAGAATACAAGAAGAGACAAGGGATAAGGCGGACAGAGAAGCGAGAAAGATAGTAGGCCTTGCTATTCAGAAATGCGCGGTAGATCATACGGTAGATACCACGGTAAGTGTTGTAAATCTTCCTTCGGAAGAAATGAAGGGCAGAATAATAGGAAGAGAAGGAAGAAATATACGCGCTTTGGAGATGGCAACAGGGGTGGATATCATAATAGATGATACCCCTGAGGCCGTTATTATATCAGGGTTTGATAAATTCCGCCGCGAAATAGCCCGGCTTTCGTTGGAACGATTGATTGAAGACGGCAGGATACACCCTGGGCGGATTGAAGAAGTTGTAGAAAAAGTAAAAAAAGAAATGGAGGCCGCGATAAAGGAAGAAGGAGAAAATACTCTTTTAGAATTAGGGCTTCATGGCGTACATTCAGAATTGGTAAGGCTTTTGGGAAGGCTGAAATATCGCACCAGTTACGGTCAAAACGTTCTTCAGCATTCTAAAGAAACAGCGTATCTTATGGCGACAATGGCTGGAGAGTTAAGGCTTGATATAAGTCTGGCAAAGCGCATAGGGGCGCTTCACGATATAGGAAAAGCTCTTACTCATGAAATGGAAGGAACCCACGCGGCATTGGGAGCTGATTTGGCTAAAAAATACGGCGAACCGGATACTGTGGCGCATGCTATCGCGGCTCATCACGGTGACGTGGAGCCAAAGACACTTCTCGCGGTTCTTGCCCAGGCCGCGGATGCCATTAGCGCGGGCCGTCCCGGAGCCAGGCGCGAAACGCTTGAATCTTACATAAAGAGGTTAGACAATCTTGAAGCTATCGGCAATGAATTTGAAGGCGTGGAGAAAACTTACGCGATCCAGGCAGGGCGTGAAATTCGCGTTATAGTACAGCCGGAAAAGATTAGCGATGCCGCGGCCGCCATAATGGCGCAGGAATTGAAAAAGAAGATAGAACAAGGCCTCCAATACCCCGGCCAAATCAAGGTTGTAGTAATTAGAGAAACCAGAGCCATCGAATACGCGAAGTAAAATGAGGCCATGGCTTATGGAGCGAAGCGACATAAGTCATAAGGCCGAATTTTATCCCGAGCGAGAGAACGAAGAGAGCGAGACGAGGGATCTGTATAGATTCCCGCTTTCGCGGGAATGACAGGGGAGGCGGGAATGACAGGGGAGGCGGGAATGACAGGCAGAGGAAGGGAGACGTGATGAGGATATTATTCATTGGCGATATTGTAGGCAAACCGGGACGGGATATAGTCAAAAAACGTCTTTTAGCCGTGCGCGAAAAAGAAAAAATAGATATTGTGATTGCTAATGGGGAAAATGCCGCGGGCGGCAGCGGCATTACTCCAAAGATAGTGGAAGAATTAACAGAAGACGGGGTAGATATCCTGACTTCAGGGGATCACATTTGGAAAAAGAAAGAAATCTATGATTTTTTTAAAACTACCACGAATCTTATCCGGCCTTTGAATTACCCCAAAGGCGCGCCGGGTGAAGGGTTTATTGTTAAGCAGATATCCCAGGGAGGAAAGATTGCCGTAATTAATCTGATAGGCCGCGTGTTTATGAACGCGCTTGATTGTCCGTTTGATCGAGTGCGCCAAGAGATAGAAAAAATACGACGTGAAACTCCTCTTATTATTGTGGATATGCACGCTGAAGCTACAAGTGAGAAGGTAGCTATGGGGTGGTTTCTCGATGGCGCGGTAAGCGCGGTAATCGGCACGCACACGCATATCCAGACAGCCGATGAAAAAATTCTTCCCGGAGGTACCGCGTATCTGACGGATTGCGGCATGACAGGGCCGTATGATTCGGTCATAGGCAGAGAAAAAAGCAGGATCTTAACAGGGTTTTTGACAAAATTACCCGTTCGTTATGAAATCGCTGAAGGATGGATTGAAATGCATGGCGCGATTATTGAAGTTGATTCTAAAACAGGTAAGGCTTTGAGTATTAAAAGAGTCCAGGAAAAATATGAATGACGCGCTGATTTACACAGTTACCAATCTTACCAAAGATATTCGTTTTCTTTTGGAAGGCACTTTTCAGGAAGTCTGGGTTGAGGGAGAAATTTCAAATTACAAAACCTATTCCTTCGGGCATTCATACTTTAGCCTTAAGGATGAAAACAGTTTGCTTAGTTGCGTATTATTCAAAGGCGCGAGCGGTAAAGTTTCTTTTTTGGCCGAAGACGGCCTACAGGTTTTGTGTTATGGAAGAATCAGCGTGTATGATAAGAGGGGACAGTATCAGCTTGTTGTTACAAAAATGGAAGCTAAGGGGAGAGGCGCCCTTCAGCAGGCTTTTGAAAAGTTAAAAGGCTCTCTTTACGAGGAAGGGCTTTTCGATGAAACGCGTAAAAGGCCTCTGCCGTTTTTGCCCAGGCGCGTCGGAGTCGTCACCTCGCCTACGGGCGCGGCAATAAGAGATATACTGAATGTAGGCCGGCGCAGATGTCCGAACATAGAATTTTTGATTCGTCCGGTTAGGGTTCAGGGAGACGGCGCGAAGGAAGAGATAACAGCGGCGATTGAAGAATTTAACGAATTTAACCGGAGTATTACAGAGGCCGGGTCCGGAGAGCATCTCATAGATGTAATTATTGTGGGACGGGGAGGAGGCAGTTTAGAAGACTTATGGCCGTTTAATGAAGAGATGGTTGCCAGGGCGATATATACCTCGAAAATCCCGATTGTGAGCGCGGTTGGGCACGAAATTGATTATACGATATCGGATTTTACGGCTGATTTTAGAGCGCCCACACCGTCCGCCGCGGCAGAGCTGATTATCCCTCAAAAGAACCAATTGTCAGAGACGGTGAAAAAGTCTTGCCAAAGGCTTCATTTAGCGGTAAAAACAATGGTAGAGATGTTAAAAAAAACGGTTTTGCGTTTAAGAACAAGTTATGTTTTACGAACTCCCCTGAATGTGTTTTCGCAAAAACGTCAAGAGGTGGACGATTTGTTAAGCGCGGTTCTTGTCGCGACAAAACATCTTTTGGAATTAAAACGGCAGGATTTGCGCGCGGCTTCCGGCAAATTGCGGATGTTAAGCCCTCTTGATGTTTTGCAGAGGGGCTATAGTATCACGTTTAAGCAAGGCAAAGCGGTCAGGGCGGCGGCGGAGCTCAGACAGGGAGATATTTTAGACACAAGGTTTACAGACGGTTCCGTGACAAGTAAAGTGGAATAGCCCGCGGGGGGAAGAATGAAAGAAATCGCGTTTGAAAAAGCTTTAGAGTTGCTTGAAAAGATAGTTAAAGATTTGGAAGAGGGCGACCTTTCTTTGGAAATTTCACTTAAGAAATACGAGGAAGGAATAAACCTCGCTCAGGTTTGCCAAGGAAAATTGGATGAAGCAAAAGGAAAAATAGAGCTCCTTATTAAAAAAGATGACGGATTATTTGAAACAGAACCGTTTGAAATTGAAGATGAAAAAGAATGAATAAAATTTTAAATGACATAACCGGCCCCGAGGATGTTAAAGAGCTGAATATCGCGCAATTGAAACAGCTCTCTGATGAAATCCGCCAAAGAATAATAGATGTCACATCGCGAAAAGGCGGGCATGTGGCATCAAGTTTAGGCGCTGTTGAATTAACGATAGCTCTTCATTATTGCTTGAACAGCCCTAACGACCAGATTGTCTGGGATGTGGGGCATCAAAGTTACGCTCACAAATTGCTTACAGGGCGCGGCAAAAAATTTGACACCTTGAGAGAAATGGGCGGGTTAAGCGGGTTCCCAAACGCGGATGAAAGTGAACATGATCCGTTTACCTGCGGGCATAGTGCCACTTCGATTTCTTCGGCTTTGGGGATGGCTGTCGCGAGGGATCTTAACAACAACACAAATAGCAAAATAGCCGCCGTTATAGGCGATGCTTCTCTGGCGACAGGCTTGGCGTTTGAGGGGCTAAATTGCGCGGGCCATACGCGTACTAATCTGATGGTTATATTGAATGATAACGAACATTTTATATCCAAGCCTGTAGGCGCTATGAGCCGTTATTTAAGTACGGTAATAACCAACCCGCTTTATAATAAAGTCAGGGTAGAAGCGGAAAAAATAATCAAAGCTATCCCCAAATTAGGCCGAGTGGCGCTTAAGACAATAAAAAAGTTTCAGGAAGGCCTCAAAAATTTAATAGGCCCTGGAATATTGTTCGAGGAATTAGGATTTCGCTACATTGGCCCTATAGACGGACACAATCTGGAGCATTTAATATCTTTGTTTCAGGCGGCGCGAACGTTAGAGGGCCCTGTTTTTATTCATCTGATTACTAAAAAGGGAAAAGGATATAAACCCGCGGAAGAAGATCCCGTCAAATTCCACGGGATTGGCGCTTTTAATCCGGTTACCGGAGAAGTTATTGAGCAAAAGGATAAAGAAAAAAAGTTCACGTGCCATTTTGGCGAGAAAATAGCGGAGTTAGGCGAGAAACATCAAAATATCGTCGCGATAACCGCGGCCATGCGTGATGGAACAGGCCTTCAAAAATTCTCGGAAAAATTTCCAAAACGATTTTTTGATGTAGGAATAACCGAAGCGCACGCCGTAACTTTCGCCGCGGGATTAGCTAAAGGAGGGTTTAGGCCGGTAGTGGCGGTATATTCAACTTTTCTTCAGAGAGCGTATGACCAGCTTATACATGATGTGGCTCTTCAGAGACTGCCTGTAATTTTTTGTATAGACAGAGCCGGCTTGGTGGGCGAAGACGGCCCGACGCATCATGGTATCTTTGATATCGCTTATATGAGAAATCTGCCGGGTTTCGTGGTAATGTCGCCGAAAGACGGGCCTGAATTAGAGAGTATGATGGAAGAGGCTTTTAAATGGAACAGGCCTTGCGCTATAAGGTATCCGCGCGCGGCGGCATCCGCCAAAGTAGGCGCGTCTTCGGGGAGTGTTCTTAGCTTAGGCAGAGCGGAAAAGTTAAGAGATGGGAAGGATTTAATTATTTTGGCGATAGGCAGTATGGTTAACCCCGCGCTTGAAGCGAGTGAGATTTTATCAAAAAGAGCCCTGGAGGCGGAAGTGATAAATGCCCGATTCATAACCCCGTTAGACAGCCGGATGCTCGAGGATATAGCAAAAACAAGGAAAAGTATTTTTATCCTTGAAGAAGGCATTATTTCCGGTGGTTTTTCAAGCGCTGTTTTGGAATTTTTCCAAAGGGAAAACATTACAGGTTTAAAAATAAAAACTATCGCTTTGCCTGATGAATTTATTGAACACGGCAAAAGGGAAGAACTTTTAAGAAAATATCATCTGACGCCGGATGAAATAGCCGCGACAATAGAGGCGGAATTATAACATGGCTAAACTACATATTGATAAAGAAAAATGTAAAGGCTGTATGCTTTGTATCGGGGTATGCCCGGTTAAGATTCTGAAAATCTCAGATGAAATAAACAGTCGCGGAAAAAGGCATGTGATAATCAGCCGGCCGGATAAATGCACGGGATGCGCTCTATGCGCGATTATCTGTCCCGACTGTGCTATAGAAATAACTTAATATCGTGTCATTGCGAGCGTTTTTCGCGAAGCAATCTAACCCATATGAAAAAATACCTCTCAACAGGAAATGAGGCATGCGCGGAAGGCGCGATAAAAGCCGGGTGCCGGTTTTACGCGGGGTATCCTATTACACCGCAGAATGAGCTGATCGCGTATATGTCACGGCGGATGGAAGAAGTAAACGGTGTCTTTATCCAGGCTGAAAGTGAATTGGCCGCGATCAATATGGTGTTAGGCGCTTCGGCGGCCGGAAGCCGCGCCATGACAAGTTCGTCCAGTCCAGGGATAAGCCTTAAAATGGAAGGCATATCGTATATGGCAGGCAGTGAATTGCCGGCAGTAATTGTTAATGTGATGCGGGGCGGGCCGGGGCTGGGCAATATTGCCGCGGCTCAGTCGGATTATTTTCAGGCGGTAAAAGGCGGCGGCCATGGGGATTACCGGTTAATTGTTTTAGCCCCGGCAAGCGTGCAGGAGATGTTTGTCTTTACGTATAACGCTTTTAGCCTGGCGGATAAATATAGAAACCCGGCGATGATTCTCTCCGACGGTATGTTGGGCCAGATGATGGAACCTTTGGAAATAGATGATGAACTAAAACCGTCAGGGCTGATTGATAAACCTTGGGCAATGACAGGCGCGAGGGGCCGAGCTTCTCAAACAATAAAAAGTTTATTCATAAAAGAAGGGGAACTGGAAGAACACAACAAAAAACTTGAGAAAAAATATCAAGACATACAAAAAAATGAAGTAAAAGCGGAAAAATACAAAACGGATGACGCGGATATTATCCTTATCGCGTATGGCATATTGAGCCGGATAGCTCGCTCAAGCGTTAACGCGCTAAGAAACAAAGGGGTAAAAGCGGGGCTTTTAAGGCCCATAACTCTGTGGCCGTTTCCCTATAAAGAGATTTCATCTTGCGCGGTAAAAGGGGTAAAATTTTTAACAATAGAGATGAGTTCCGGACAGATGGTAGAAGACGTAAGGTTAGCCGTTCAGGATGATTCGCGCGTTTATTTTTCAGGACGTACCGGCGGCGGGATCCAAACGGAAGAGGATATCATAAAGCAGGTTTTAACCTGGTAAAAGTGAAATAATGGGAAAATTTTTAAAACCACAATCTATGACACGAGCGGTGACGCATTATTGCCCGGGATGTGGGCATGGGATAGCGCACCGCCTTGTATGTGAAGTTATAGATGAGATGGCTATCAGGGAGAATACCATAGCCGTGGCTCCTGTGGGCTGTGCCGTTTTAGCGTATGATTACTGGGATTTTGACACTATGGAAGCGCCTCACGGCCGGACGCCGGCGGTAGCTACCGGAGTTAAAAGAGTACATCCGGAAAAACTAGTTTTTACATATCAGGGAGACGGAGATTTGGCGGCCATTGGCACGGCCGAAATCATTCACGCGGGCAACAGAGGGGAAAACATATCGGTTATCTTTATCAATAACGGTGTTTACGGAATGACAGGCGGGCAGATGGCTCCAACAACGCTTCTTGGCCAGGTAACCGCGACATCACAGTTTACGCGTAGATTCGGGAAAGAAGGATTTCCTCTTAAAATACTTGAGATGATGGCTATTTTGCCTGGTGTCGCGTATTTGGAGAGGACATCACTTCATTCACCGAAAGAAATTTTGAAAACAAAGAAAGCCATCGCGAAATCTTTCCAATGCCAGCTTGATAAAAAAGGGTTTTCAATTGTGGAAATTCTTTCTCCCTGCCCAACTTATTGGGGCCTTAGCCCGATTAAGGCAATGGAGAGAATCGAGAAGGAAGTTATGAAAGAATACCCGGTGGGAGTGATTAAATCATGACGACTGTGAATGAATCGATAGTATGCGCCGGATTTGGGGGGCAAGGCATAATGATAATGGGCAAGATCCTGGCCAACGCCGCGCTGGAACGGGGTCTTTATGTCACATGGCTTCCTTCATACGGGGCGGAGGTCCGCGGCGGGACAGCTCATTCAATGGTGCGCGTAAGCTCTGACGCGATAGCCAGCCCAATGGTTGCCGTCATGGATACGGCTATTATAATGAACACTCCATCTTTGGATAAGTTTGAGAAAAGAATAAAACCGGGCGGGCTGGTCATAATTAATTCATCTATGGTACAACGGAAAGTTAAACGGAGTGATATAGAAGTTCTGGAAGCCGCGTTAACCGAAGAAGCCATTAAATTGGGCGATGCCCGTGTCGCCAATACCATAGCCGTGTCGATTTGGTCGGCCAAAAAAGGTTTGTTTAATGAAGCGGACATCCTTAAGGTTATTGAAAAAATGGCCGGGGGAAAAGAAAACATACTATCAGCGAACATCAAAGCGGTGAAATTAGGTTTTAAATTATGAACTCTAAACGAAATATGACGACAGTACGTTTCGCGCCGAGCCCAACCGGTTTTTTGCATCTTGGCAGCGCGAGAACCGCGCTTTTAAACTGGATATACGCCAGAAACACGGGCGGCAAATTTCTACTGCGAATTGAAGACACCGACCAAGCCAGGTCCAGCAAAGAGTTCCTGGAGGAAATACTCGCGGACCTAAAATGGATGGGCCTTGATTGGGACGAAGAGCCAATATACCAGAGCCGGCGGTTTGATGTGTATAAAACTGTCGCGGAAGAATTACTAAAAAAAGGTTTGGCATACAAAGAAGGCGAGGCCGTTATCTTCAAAGTGGAGAAAGGCCGTAACATCGAAGTTGAAGATCTAATCCATGGAAAAATAGTTTTTAACACAGACCAGATTAAAGATCAGGTTATGATCAAGTCTGACGGCTCTCCCGCGTATAATTTTTGCTGTGTGGTTGATGACGCGTATCTTAAAATCACGTGCATAATTAGGGGGGATGACCATATCTCCAATACTCCCAAGCAGGTACTTTTTTATGAAGCGTTGGGTCAAGAGCCTCCGAAGTTCGCGCATATACCTCTCATAATGGGCACTGACGGCGCGAAACTTTCAAAGAGGCACGGCGCGGTGGCTGTGGAAGAATATAAAAAACAGGGAATTTTGCCTGAGGCGTTAGCTAATTATCTTATGCTTCTTGGATGGGCGCCGAAAGGCGGCAAGGAGATAATTTCTTTAGACGAGGCGGTTAAACTTTTTAATATTGAAGATATCAGCGGTGTTCAGGCAAAGTTTGACACGCAAAAACTCGAATGGATCAACGGCGAATACATAGCGAGAAAAACTCCGGAAGAGCTTTTACCCCTCATTAGAGAACAGCTATCGGCGGAGGACACGGACACACGGGGACTTGGTGATGAATGTCTCGTAAAATTGATAGGGATGTATCAGGTGAGGATAAAAACCTTGAGCGAATTTTCGAAATTAACGGACCATTTTTTTAGGGATGACTTTATTGTTGAAGAAAAAGAGAAGCGGAAGTTTCTGGATAAAGATGAAAATAAAGAGACGCTTAAAATATTTGCCGAACGATTAGAAGGGCTTGATGATTTTACGCGAGAGGGGATAGAGCGAATGTGCCGTTCGATCGCGGAAGAAAAAGGCCTTAAAGCCGCGGCGATAATCCATCCCACCCGTGTTGCCATAAGCGGCAAAATGAAAGGCGCGGGTCTTTTTGAGATGATGGAACTTTTGGGAAGGGAAAAAGTAATAGCGCGTATGAAGCGCGCCGCGGAAAAATAAAATGACAGATAATTTTGTTAGAGAAATAATAGACAAAGATTTAAAAGAGGGCAAGAACAATGCCAAAGTTCATACCAGGTTTCCTCCTGAGCCTAATGGGTATTTGCACATAGGCCATGCCAAATCTATTTGTCTTAATTTTGGGATTGCTTCTTGTTATAATGGGCTCTGTAACCTGCGGTTTGATGATACAAATCCGGAAAAAGAAGAAGCCGAATATGTGGAATCCATAAAGGAAGATGTCAAGTGGCTTGGTTTTGATTGGCAGGACAGGCTTTTTTACGCGTCGGATTATTTTGATAAACTGTATGAATACGCGCTCGAACTTATAAAAAAAGAAAAAGCCTATGTGTGCGACTTAAACGCGGATGAGATTAGAGAACATAGGGGCACGCTTACGGTGCCCGGCAAAGAAAGCCCTTATAGAAGTAGAATTGTTAAAGAAAATCTGGATCTTTTCAACCGCATGAAGCTTGGAGAATTTGAAGACGGCGCGTGTGTCCTCAGGGCAAAAATAGATATGACCTCACCGAATCTTGTGATGAGAGACCCTGCGCTTTACCGCATACGAAAAGAGTTTCATCATAGAACGAAGGATAAATGGTGTATTTATCCAATGTATGATTTCGCGCATTGTCTAAGCGATTCGATAGAAGGCGTCACACATTCTATTTGCACTCTTGAGTTTGAAAACAACAGGCCGCTGTATGATTGGATTCTGGCGCAGTTAGGAACGCCTCACCCGCGGCAAATAGAGTTTGCAAGGCTAAACCTCAGCCATACGGTCTTAAGTAAGCGTAAACTGCTGGAACTGGTAAGAGAAGGACATGTTGAAGGCTGGGATGACCCGCGGATGCCGACCTTGTCGGGCTTGAGAAGGCGTGGTTTTACCCCGGAATCTATTCGGAATTTTTGTGAACGAATAGGAGTCTCTAAAGTAAACAGCATAATAGACGCCGGTGTGCTTGAAAATAGTATACGCGAAGAGCTTAATAAAAAGTCTGCCAGAGTGATGGCCGTACTTAGGCCGCTTAAAGTAGTGATAACCAATTATCCTGACAGCCGGATTGAAGAAGTAGAAGCGGTTAACAATCCTGAAGATTTGAGCGCTGGGACAAGAAAAGTGCCGTTCACGCGCGAACTTTACATTGAGCGGGACGATTTTCAGGAAAATCCGCATAAGAAGTTTTTCCGGCTGGCCCCGGGCAAGGAAGTAAGGCTGAGATACGCTTATTTTATTACGTGCGAGGAGGTAGTTAAAGATAAAAAAACCGGTGAAATAACTGAACTTTTGTGCAGATATGACCCCGCGACAAAAGGCGGAGAGGGAGAGTGCGGCCGTAAAGTTAAAGGCACAATACATTGGGTTTCGGCGAAACACGCTTTTGAGGCTGAAGTACACCTCTACGATTATTTGTTCACAGAAAGAAGCCCCGATGGAACAAATTTGAATCCGAAATCCCTGGAAGTTTTAAAGAAATGTTATCTTGAGCCCAGCCTGAAATCAGCAAAGCCGGGCCAAAGATTTCAATTTGAAAGATTAGGATATTTTTGCGTTGATTCCTCCGACTTCGCGAAAGAGAAGGTGGTCTTCAACCGTATAGTTTCTCTGCGCGACACGTGGAAAAAGATAGAAAAAACCTGATAAGTATTCATTTTTCCCACTGGGATGTGGTGTAATGGTAACACAGATGATTCTGGATCATCCGTTCCTGGTTCGAGTCCAGGCATCCCAGCCATTTTTTATCATCGTATGGGAACGGTCGCGACTGTTCCCATACGTCAAATTATTTTCTATTGACAGGAATAAATTTTAAGGTATAATGTATATCTGAAAAGGTAGTGGAAGAAGGAACGAGAAGATTCACTACGACAATATTTCCAAAAGGAGGAAAGTAACAATGGCAAAAGGAACAGTAAAATGGTTTAATAACTCAAAGGGTTATGGATTTATTACTCCTGAAGATGGCAAGCAAGATGTGTTTGTTCATCACAATTCAATTCAGGGCGAAGGTTATAAGTCTTTAAATGAGGGGCAGTCTGTTGAGTTTGAAATTCAACAAGGTAAAAAGGGCCCAGAGGCTATAAACGTAGCAAAGCTGTAATATGTGAAACCAAAAGACAAAGCCTGACAATACGTTGCCAGGCTTTGTTTTTGTAATAGGGTAGCGCAGGGAAGAAAACCGTAGGGAACGGTCGCGACCGTTCCCTACAATTAAATTTCCTGGTAAAGAAATATAGAGATACAAAGGGAAATTTTCGGGGACTTTGCGCAGGAATGACACCAGGTCCAGGTGTCCATAATTCTTGACATTAGGTGTAGTATTAAATTTGTTGACAAACACGTCAAATTAGCATAGAATAAAGTAAGTATTAGGGTAAGCGTTAGGTGCCAAACAGGGAAAACGTAGGAGTTCTTAAGCCACAAGGTTAGGAAATCTTAGCCTTGTGGTTTTTTATTTGGTAGGAATAAACAATATGCTGACTCAGAAAAGAAGAAAAGATGTAAGAAATGTTGCGATCATAGCGCACGTTGACCATGGAAAGACGACACTTGTTGACGCGCTTTTGAGATATACCGGAGCCTATGATTTTAAGGATGGCGAAACTACTATAATGGATTCCAATCCCTTGGAGAGGGAGAGGGGAATCACTATTTTGTCAAAGAACGCTTCTCTTGAATATAAAGGAGTGCGGTTAAATATTGTTGACACTCCCGGACACGCGGATTTTGGCAGTGAAGTAGAGCGGATTTTGCAGATGGTTGACGGCGTTCTTCTTTTGGTTGACGCGTTTGAAGGGCCAATGCCTCAGACAAAATTTGTTCTTAAAAAATCGCTTGAACTTCATCTGAAACCGATTCTTGTTGTCAACAAGCTTGACAGGCCTCACGCGCGGCCTGATGAAGTTGCCAATATGACATTTGACCTTTTTTGTGAGCTGAACGCTACGGAGGAACAGCTTGATTTTCCGATTGTTTACGCTTCGGGTAAAGATGGTTACGCGACGCTTGACCTTGATGAGCCGAGGGAATCGGTGAAACCGCTTTTGGAGACAATCCTGCACAGAGTGTTACCTCCGATTGCTGACCCCGAACGCCCTTTTCAAATGCTGGTTACAATGCTTGATTACGATTCATACGTGGGGCTTATAGCGATAGGGCGTATTTTTCACGGCTCTATCCGTGTCGGAGACCCGATGGCTCTTGTGAAACGGAACGGCACTATTGTCAGGGGGAAAGCGACTAAAATAATGAAGTACCGGGGCCTAATCCGAGTAGAGAGCCCGGACGCGACGGCGGGTGATATAATTTCGATTGCCGGCATGGATGATGTACAGGTAGGCGAGACTCTGGCATCGGTTGATGAGCCAAAAGGGCTTCCAACGGTAAAAATAGACGAGCCGACGATTTCCATGAATTTTTCGCACAATACAGGCCCTATCGCGGGCAAAGACGGCGGGCGTTTTTTAACATCGCGCCATATCCGTGAACGGCTTGAGCACGAGGCAATGATAAATGTCGGAATAAAGGTCGAAGAGGTTGCAGGCGGCGAGAGGTTTAAAGTTTCAGGCAGAGGTGAACTGCATTTGGAAATTTTGATAGAAACAATGCGCCGTGAAGGATACGAAATGGAAGTATCCCGGCCGAGGGTGATATTAAAGAAAATGGGAGATCAGACACTTGAGCCTGTGGAAGAAGTGGTTGTCGAGGTGGATTCGGAATACCAAGGTGCCGTTATGCAGGCAATTGGGGAACGAAGAGCGGAGATTAAAACTATCACGACGACGTCGACGGCTACCTCAAGGATGGAATTTTTTATAGCTTCAAGGGCGCTCATAGGTTTCAGAAGCGATTTTATGGTTATGACACGGGGAACAGGGGTTATGTACCAAAACTTTTTTGAATATCAGACATACAAAGGAGAAATGCCTTTACGCCAGGCGGGGGTTATGGTATCACAGGCATCAGGGAAAGCGGTTGCTTACGCGTTGAACAATCTTCAGCCGAGAGGGGAAATTTTTGTCAGCCCGGGAGATGACTTGTATGGAGGGATGGTTTTGGGAGTAAACAACAAAGGGATGGATATTGTTGTAAACGCGCAGAAGGAAAAGAAGTTGACCAATATGCGAGCGTCAGGCTCTGATGATGCCATACAGCTTCTTCCTCCGAGAGAGATGACTCTTGAATTTGCCCTTGAGTTTATCGAGGAAGATGAGCTTGTGGAGATTACGCCGAAAAACATAAGAATAAGAAAATTCTATTTAAATGAAAACGACAGGAAAAGGTCGAAAAAATAGTAACCATTTGGCAGAGTGGACAAGCATTAATTTTTCAAAGGGGGGAATCGGAATTGCTAAATAAAAAAACAAGGAGTTAAAGTATTATGATTAAAGAAACAAAAACAAATATCTCTTTTGATGGGCTTGGTATTGCCCCCAAAATACTTGAGGTGTTGGATAGTCTGAAGTTTACTCATCCGACCCCGATTCAGCATAAAGCTATTCCTCTCGCGATAGAGGGTGCTGATATCATTGGTGTGGCTCAAACCGGCACAGGCAAGACCCTGGCTTTTGTTATACCCGTTGTCCAGCGTCTTTCCCGCAGTAATGGACGTTGCCTGGTACTTGTTCCTACCAGAGAATTAGCTTTGCAGGTAAGTGAGGCATTCCAGCAGGTAGCGCCGTTATTTGGCATAAAGACAGGGGTTATTATAGGGGGGGTTCCAATGCAGGCCCAACTGAGTGTTTTAAAAAAGAACCCGCGTGTTATTATCGCCACGCCTGGGCGGCTTGTTGACCATATGAACCGGAGGACATTGCGTTTGAATGAAGTTGAAGTTCTTATCCTGGACGAAGCCGACAGGATGCTGGATATGGGGTTCAAGCCGGATATCGAACACATCCTTAAATTTGTTCCCAAAAAAAGGCAGACTATGCTTTTTTCAGCGACAATACCCGGAGAAATTGTGACAATAGGGGCTATGCACATGAAGCTTCCCGTTCATATCGAAGTCGCGCCTTCAGGGACTACCGCGGAGCACATTACTCAAGAGGTATTTATTGTGACGAAAGAGGGCAAAAAGAAATTGCTAGCTAAACTGCTGGACCAATACCGCGGTTCGGTACTGCTTTTTTCACGGACAAGAAAAGGAGCGGGAAAGATTAAAAATCTGATCAAAGAAATGGGGCATAACGTGGAGGAAATACATTCGGACCGGACACTCAAACAGAGGAGAGAAGCGCTGGAGGGTTTTAAACGGGGCAGGTACAGAATACTTGTCGCGACCGACATAGCGGCTAGAGGTATAGACGTTATAGGGATAGAAACGGTTATAAATTACGATCTTCCGGATGACTCTGAAAATTACGTGCATAGAATCGGACGCACAGGCAGGGCAGGGCATGAAGGCCGCGCTATATCGTTTGCTACTCCTGAACAGGGCAAAGATATCCGTAGCATAGAAACTCTCATCAAAGCTCGCTTGCCTGTGTCGGCGCATCCTGAAATCCCGCGGGAAGAATTCAAAACCCGTACGCTATTCCGGAGCAAGCCTCGAGGTTCATCAGGCAGAAGAAGCAGCCGCAGAGCGAATTCTAAACACTAATAACTGTTAACTGTAGAGACGCGATTTCCTCGCGTCTCTACAATGCATCCTCCGATATTATGAGCACTTTTAAGGACGTCATCCCGCCCCCTGCCATCCCCGTTCCTGTCATCCCGACCGAGCAAAAGTGAGTGGAGGGATTAAAAATAAGCCCTTTGACGTTTTAGAAAGCCCCCATAATTACTGACACCGACCACGCCTCAAGAACCTTGACTTTTGCCGCGGGACGGGATAATATCTGACAATATTGATAGTGTCAAAAATAACATGAAAGAATTATGAAAGAAAGAGTGAAGTGGTTTCCCTTCTCTTTTTTGAAAAAAGGTCAGATCTTTTCCACCCTTTTGAAAAAGCGTCAGAACTTTTCTTTCTTGAAAAAGCGTCAGAACTTTCCCCCCTTTGAAAAAGGGGGCCAGGGGGATTTGATACAAGATGAACTGTAAAATGAATCTGAAATCAAATGCATATCGATTGTGGAGAGAAATGACAAAATCCCCCTAACCCCCTTTTCCAAATGGGGAATTTTAAGGGGGAGGGAAGTTAATCTTAGATAACTGCTTTAAATGCAAAGGATTAAGAAAAATTTGGATACAAACTTTTGACAATACCCTGAAGACGGATGGGAGGAAGAGATGAATTCTGGCAAAAATAGGGCTTTTAGCAAAATAAAAGGCAAAATGGCTAAGGTTGGTATAGACGCGGTTTTGGTCTCTGACCCTCATGATATTGGATATTTAACAGGGGGAGTGTATTTTTCGGGAGTGGTACTTCTTATAACAAAGAAAGGAAGGCCTTTTTATTTTGTGGATTCCATGAATAGTTCCCTGGCAGGAGGCCTTTTAAAAGCAGGGGAATTAGATGTTGTTGTTATCAAGGTGTCAATGATAGAGACGATTAGAGAGTCGGCAAAAAAACGCGGTGTGAAAAAGATAGGGTTTAACGGCGCTCAGATAACGGTATCTTTTTATCAAAGATTGTTAGCCCTAGCCCCTGAAATAAAACTTATTTCAGAGGAAAAGGGCCTTTTCCCCGGGCGGATTGTAGAAGAGATAAGAGAGATAAAAACTGAAGAAGAGATTGGTGTTATGCGCGCTCTCGCGAAAAAGACCGTACGTGTTTGGAACGAAGTGAAAAGCAAAATAGAGACGGGAATGACAGAAAATCAGGTTTCCATTATGATAGATCTATGTGTGCGCGGATGCGGCGCGGAAAATTCTTTTCCAACTATTGCCGCTTCAGGCAAAAATACCGCGTATCCCCACGCGTTTGTTTCCCAGAGGCGGCTTGGTTCCGGCGAACATTTGCTTGTTGATTTTGGCCTGCGTTCAAAAGGCTATTGTTCTGACTTGACAAGAACTTGGCACAAGGGTAGAATAAACCGACAAGTAGCGAATTTTGAAAAAATTGTAAGAAAAGCCCAGGATCTGGCGATAAAAAAGGCTGCCCCCGGCGTAAAAATCAGTTCTTTAGCTGGCCTTGTAAGTGATTTTTTTCGTAAAAATGATGTTAGCTCTTTTGTGTTTCATTCGTTGGGGCACGGGGTGGGGGTAAAGGTGCATGAGGGGCCATTTTTAAATGAGCGTAGTCTTCTTAGGCTGAGAGAAGGGATGATTTTTACCGTTGAACCGGGCCTTTATAAAGCCGGGTTGGGGGGCGCGCGCAGAGAGGATATGGTTTTAATCAATAACAATGGATGCGAGGTGTTGACAATATGATAACAGCACGGCAGTTTAAACAAGGTAGTGTTATAAAACATAATGGCCAGCTTCATGAGGTCGTGGAAGCCCAGCACCATAAACCCGGCAAAGGCGGAGCTTTTATACGCACGAAGCTCAAAAATCTTGCTACAGGAGCGATCTCGTCAATGACTTTGAGGCCTGAAGAGACGTTTGAGCAGGTTTTTATAGAGCGCAAAGAAATGCAGTATCTTTACAAGGATAACTTAGGGTGTTGTTTCATGGATGAGGAGACTTATGAGCAGATTCATCTTTCAGAAGAACTGATTGGAGAAAAAAAAGTATATTTAAAAGAAGGCATGGTTGTGACGGCAAGTTTTTTTGACGGCAAGGTTTTAGATGTGGAACCTCCCGCGCATGTGGTTCTTAAAATAGTTGAAACTGAGCCGGGTTTTAGAGGTGATACTGTTTCTGGCGCGACCAAACCTGCTACTCTTGAAACGGGAAAAGTTGTTAAAGTTCCTCTTTTTGTAGAAGAGGGACAACTTATAAAAGTTGATACACGGACAGGTGAATACATAGAGCGGGCGTAATTTACGGTGAATAGTGAATGGTGAACGAGAGAGAGGGGGGGGGTGGTGGAAATGAATATAAAGCAAATAAAAGAGCTGATAGATTTGATGAATGAGAACGATTTGACGGGAATAGAGATTGAGCAAGACGGTATGAAGATAAAGCTTGCTAAAAAGATGCAGGGGATCACAGAGCAGGTAATTACTGCCACTGCGGCAAAGGGAGAATCTCCTTCGGCGTCTCAGGACGCGTCTAAAGATGAAAAACCGAGGAGCAATGTAAAAGAAGTCAAAGCTCCGATGGTAGGGACATTCTACAGATCAGCGTCTCCCGACGCGCAATCCTATGTTGAAGTCGGGGATATAATCCAAAAAGGTGATGTTCTTTGTATTGTTGAGGCAATGAAACTGATGAATGAAGTGAAAGCTGAATTTGGCGGAAGGATAGTTGAAATAAACGTTAATAACGCTGAGGCTGTGGAATACGGCCAGATTATGTTTTTGGTTGAGCCGGTATAGTATTCCCATTTAAGGATGAGGAGAAAATGTTTTCGAAAATTTTAGTAGCTAATCGTGGGGAGATTGCTCTTCGGATTATCAGAGCCTGTAAGGAGTTAGGGATAAAGACAGTTGCCGTGTATTCCAAGGCGGACGCTACTTCTCTTCATGTGAGGCTTGCGGATGAGGCTGTGTGTATTGGAAGCAATTTACCATCGGAGAGTTATCTCAATATACCCAGCATAATAAGCGCGGCAGAGATCACAGATGTAGAAGCCATCCATCCCGGCTATGGATTTCTAGCCGAAGACGCTCACTTCGCGGAAATATGCGAGTCATGCCGCATTAAATTTATCGGCCCCACCCCGGAAAATATGAAATTAATGGGCGATAAAATGTCAGCAAAAGACATTATGCAAAAGTCTGGTGTTCCGATAATTCCAGGTTCAGCCGGAATTATAGATACGAAAGAAGATGCTCTGAAAGAAGCTACAAAGATTGGCTATCCCGTGATAATAAAGGCTTCAGCAGGCGGGGGCGGTAAAGGTATGAGAGTCTGCCACAATGATATTAGAGTTATCAGCGCTTTTTTAACCGCCCAAAGTGAGGCGGAGAGCGCGTTCGGTAATTCAGCCGTATATATGGAAAAATACATTGAAGCTCCCCGGCATATAGAGTTTCAGATTCTTGGTGATGAATATGGAAACATTATACATTTAGGAGAGAGAGATTGCACTATTCAGCGCCGTCATCAGAAACTAATCGAGGAATCGCCGTCAATGTTTTTGACAGACCAGATGCGTCAAAAAATGGGCGAAATTGCCGTTAGAGGCGCTAAAGCGGTAGGTTATAGAAGCGCCGGCACTATTGAGTTTCTTGTCGATGGCAAAGATTTTTATTTTATGGAAATGAATACGCGTATCCAGGTTGAACATCCTGTTACGGAACTGGTTACCGGGATTGATCTTGTCAAAGAACAGATTAAAATAGCCGCGGGTGAGAAACTTTCCGTTAAGCAGGAAGATGTTAAGATAAGAGGATGCGCCATAGAATGCCGGATTAACGCGGAAGATCCTGAGAATGGATTTCGCCCTTGTCCGGGAAAGATATTGGCTTTGAATATACCCGGAGGCCCGGGTGTGAGAGTTGATACTAATATGTATGCCGGATACCAGATTCCGCCGTTCTATGATTCAATGATAGCTAAGTTGATTACTTTTGGACATACGCGGAATGAGGCTATAAGTACCATGAAACGGGCTTTGGATGAATTTTTGATTGATCCGATAAAGACTACTGTTGATTTTCATAAGATGGTGCTATCCAACCCTGATTTTCAAAGAGGTGATTTCTCGACTCACTTCGTGGAAAAATTTTTTCCACAACAGGAAGAAAAATAAATCGCTGTTCGTCGCTAGTCGCTGTTCGTTTGTCGCTCGTGAATTGTCAGCGTGACAACGCTCGACGACGAACGAGCGACCAGCGACGAACAGCCGGCAACGAGCGACGAACAAGGGGGGAAAATGGATTTTTTTAAAAGAATAGGCGCGGTATTTTATATGCTTCTAATGATGAGCGCGGGTGTATTATTCCTGTTTATTTCGATTAACGTTTTTCCAACGGAATATTGGGTAGAACTGCTTAATACTGTTAATAGTGCCATTGGGTATCAATTCGCGCTTGGAGTTATCGGTTGCATTTTTATAGCAATGGGGATCTCTTCCCCCTACAAACTAGGGAAAAAACTGCGAAAAAAAAGATCTGTCGCTTTTAAAAATCCTAATGGTGAAGTCACGGTTTCTCTTTCTGCCATTGAAGATTACATTCGTAAAGTGGCTAAAGACGTCTCTGGCGTGAAAGATATCCGTTCAAGGGTAGAGATTAATAAAAAAGGAATGAGTATTGTTACGGATGTTTCTATTTCCGCGGGGGAAAACATTCCGGAAGTAACGGAAAGGATGCAGAGAGAGATAAAGATGAAAATTCAGGGGATGCTGGGGGTAGAAGAGGATATCAACATTCATCTGCATATTAACAAAATAACCAAAGGTTCCGAAGAGATAGGTCCCGTGGAGCCCGATGTTAGGGGAGTACCGTTTCGGTAGTTCGTTAGTCCGTTGGCCGGTAGTTCTTTGAGATGTTGGCCGTTGGGATGGCAGGAGAAAAAGTTATGGATTATGTAAAAACGGTAAAAGATATTTGTGAAGAAAGTTGGAGGGTTAAGGAGTCTTTTTTTTCGAATCAGGCTAATATAGAGTTAATTGCTAAAGCGGCGAAGGCTATAGTGAGTTCATATCGCCGTGGAGGTAAACTTATTGTGTTTGGAAATGGAGGAAGCGCCTCTGACAGCCAGCATATGGCGGCTGAACTTGTAGTGCGGTTTGAAAAAGAACGTAAAAGCTTTCCCTGTATTGCTTTAACTACAGACACTTCTGTTTTGACGGCCGTGTCTAATGATTACGATTTCAACAAAATTTTTACCAGGCAAATAGAAGCTCTAGCGGGTTCGAAAGATATAATCTTCGCGATATCTACAAGCGGGAATTCAAAAAATGTTCTTGATGCCGTTAAAACCGCTCGGGAGAAAAAAATACCGGTTATTGCTTTGACTGGAGCGGGCGGTGGTTCCTTAGCAGTGTTATCTGACATTCCGATAGTGGTTGAATCCAATAAAACCGCGCGTATTCAAGAGCTTCACATAACAATAATCCATATTATTTGCAAGATAATAGAAGACACTTTTATATGACGTCACAAAATAAAATAAAAAACCACGAAGAGGCTCGGGAAATTACAAAAAAGTTAAAAACCTTGGGAAAGGCTATTGGTTTTACTAATGGATGTTTTGATATCCTGCATTTGGGGCATATCAGGTATTTAAGGGAAGCAAAGAGAAAATGTGATTTTTTGGTAGTAGGAGTAAACAGCGACAGTTCTCTCAAAAGACTTAACAAAGGTAAAAACCGGCCTTTTAACAGACAGGATGATAGGATTGAGGTGCTCTCCGCGCTTGAATGTGTTGATTTAGTGACTTTATTTGAAGAAGATACCCCTGAAGATTTAATAAAACTAATCACCCCTGATCTGCTTTTCAAGGGCGCGGATTGGAAAGAAGACGAGATAGTCGGCTCTGGTTACGTAAAAGCAAAAGGCGGTAAGGTATGCGTTATACCTTATATGGAAGGCTATTCGACAACAAACTTAATAGAAAGAATAGTTCGTAGCTAGTTGCTAGTCGCTCGGGGGTCGTTTTAAAGTTACGAGCGAAGAAAGACGAGCAACAAGCTACTAGCGACTAGCGACGAGTATATGGAGACGAACAATGGACAAAGGTGTTTACAGAATAATTGATGCTAATCTTAATAGAGTTATGGAAGCCATCAGGGTATGCGAAGATATTATTCGTTTTTCTTCAAACAATGAAAGATTGACGTTAAAGCTGAAAAACCTGAGGCATGAGATATTCAACTCAATAAAGACTTTGAGAGAGGAACATCTTGAAGAACTTGTTTCTTCTAGAGACATGAATGATGTCGGAACAAAATCTACTGAATCTGAGAAAAAAAGAAGCGATTTAATAGATTTGTTTCTTGCTAACACACAGCGGGGTAAAGAATCCTTGCGTGTTTTAGAAGAAGTGTTAAAGCTTTTTGACCAGGATTTATCACAAACATTTAAAAAACTGCGTTTCAAACTGTATGAAATCGAAAAAACAGCTGTTAAAAAACTGGAAGATTTACGTAATCCTTGATAACAGTTTAGTCGCTGATAAGCAGGAACTTTTAAAAATTTTTTTTAACCTTCTTGAAAGTCCGGTGGACGCGATCCAGCTCCGGTTTGAAAATATTACTGATTTTTCAGTTTATCGCGTGGCAGAAAAAATGGTTGCAAAGGCAAAGAGAAAAAATCTTGCTTTGATTATAAACGATCGGCCGGAAATCGCTCTTTCTCTTCACGCCGACGGAGTGCATCTCGGCAAGGCTGATGTTTCGGCGGCTCTGGCGAGGAAAATACTGGGTTCTGGCGCCATCATAGGCAAGACGATAAGAAACGAGAGAGATTTTAAGGCGATAAACAAACGAGATGTGGATTATGCCGCTATTGGGCCGGTTTTTGCCACGCCGCTTAAACCAGGGTTAAAGTCGGTTTCTTCTTCAGTTCTTCAAGATTTGTGCCGAAAAAATATATTGCCGTTAGTCGCGATAGGAGGAATAAATGATCGAAATATAGATCAAATCACCTCCCGCGGAATTAGAACTGTCGCGTTCGCGCGTTACGCGTTCGCGCGAGGAAATACGAAACAAAGAATAGAAAAATTACGAAGCAAGATATGAGCCCATAGTCCTTAAATGTAGTATTCGAGGTCAGGGAGAAAAAGTAGGGCAAAGGAATGCCTTTGCCGGTATTCACCATAAAAAGAGAAGGATAGAATGATCAAAATTTCTGAGGCTCTGCTAAATACAGTAGCGAAAAGTGAAGGCGCGGATAAAGAACAAATTCGAAAAGCGATTTGTTCAGGCTGGATAGTGGTGCCGAAGAACCGCGGGCGTAAATTTTCAAAAGTTTGCGCGATAGGTAAGGGCATGAGAACTAAGGTTAACGCCAATCTAGGCCTGTCTCCCGGGTATTCTGATATGAAGACAGAATTAAAAAAGATGAATATTGCCATTGAAGCCGGAGCGGATACCATCATGGATCTTTCTACAGGGCCGCTTTTAGCTAAACTGCGAAAAAAAATACTTGCTTCTTGTTCTGTGCCTCTTGGAACTGTTCCGATTTATGAGATAGCCTGTGGAAAGAAAAAAGTTTTTATTTCCGCTAAAGAAGGCGATTTTATAGATATTGTCCAAAAACAGGCCGAAGAGGGAGTTGACTTTTTTACTATACATTCAGGCATCACATTGGAGATCGCGCGTATAGCTGAAAAAAAGGAGCGGCTTTTAAATATAGTCTCCAGAGGCGGAGCTCTTTTAGCCGCGTGGATGTCTCGTAATAATCGAGAGAATCCGTTCTTGTCAAGATTTGACGATATTTTGGATATAGCGAAAAAATATGATATTGTCTTGAGTTTGGGAGATAGTTTGAGGCCGGGATCCATTCTAGACGCTACAGACAGTTTGCAGATTCGAGAATTGGTTGTTCTTGGTGATTTACAAAAGAGGGCATTGGCCAAGGGAGTGCAGGTGATAATAGAAGGGCCAGGGCATGTGCCGTTGGATCAGATAGAGGCAAATGTAATACTGCAAAAATCCATATGTAATGGCGCGCCGTTTTATGTTTTAGGGCCGCTCGTTACAGACGCGGCACCGGGGTATGATCATATCGTTGGAGCTATTGGAGGGGCTATCGCCGCTTGGCATGGGGCGGATTTTTTATGTTATGTTACGCCGGCAGAACATGTTTCTCTGCCGGATGCTGAAGACGTGAGGCAGGGGGTTATCGCTTTTAGGATTGCGGCTCACGCGGCGGATATAGTAAAAAAGATTCCTTTGGCGTTAGAGCGTAATAGAAATATTTCAAAAGCCAGGGCACTGCGGGATTGGAAAAAACAATTTGAACTTTCAATCGATCCCAAGAGGCCTTCAACCTTGAGGAAACTCTCCAGTCCTAAACAAGAAGATGTTTGCACAATGTGCGGTGAATATTGTTCCATAAAAATAATGGAAGGAAAAGTGGTATGAAATTGACTATTATCGGCTCAGTGGCATTTGACAGTGTCCGGACGCCATTTGGGCAAAGAGAAGAAGTTCTTGGCGGGAGCGCGACATACGCTTCGGTAAGCGCGTCTTTTTTTGCGCCGGTAAATCTTATAAGTGTTGTGGGCAGTGATTTTTCGCGAAAGCATATACATATTTTCAAGAAACGTGGTATTGATATTTCCGGATTAGAGATAAAAAAAGGCAAGACATTCCGATGGAAAGCGAAATATCATTATGATTTCAGCGGCGCGGAAACGATTAGCACTGACTTAAATGTGTTTGAAGGATTTAGGCCGATGATAACCTCTAATGTCACAGCGGGTGATAATTTGCTTTTAGCCAATATTGACCCTGAACTTCAAGACTGGATTTTTGAAAAAATACGGCCCAAGGGTTTAGTGGCCTGTGACACAATGAATTTATGGATTGAGCATAAAAGAAAAGCTTTACTAAAACTTCTTAAGAAAGTTGACATCTTCCTTTTGAATGATGCTGAAGCCCGTCAGTTATCAGGGGAAACCAGCCTGTTAGACGCGGCCAGGTACATCGCCTCTAAAGGCGCTAAAATGATTGTGATAAAAAAAGGTGAACATGGAGCTTTATTTTTTTCAGGTGATTTGAGGTTTATTGTTCCCGCGTACTTATTGGAAAGCATTATTGATCCCACAGGGGCGGGGGATACCTTTGCCGGAGGCATGATAGGATATCTTTCAAAAGTTTCGAGGGTAACGGATAAGGCCTTGAGAAGAGCTTTGGTCTATGGTAGCATATTGGCGTCTTTTGCTGTTGAAAAATTTAGCGTAGAAGGCCTTCTCCGGGCGACGGAGCGGGACATTGGTAATCGATATAAGCATTTTGAGAAGCTTACAAAGTTTTAGGATAGATAAACAGTGGCCATTTGTTCCAATTCGTCAAATGGTTACGATGAATAAGGCGAGCGTAGTTCAGTGGTAGAACTCCAGCTTCCCAAGCTGGTAACGGGGGTTCGATTCCCCTCGCTCGCTCCATAATCGTCGCTCGTGACTTAAAAATGAACATCGAGAGACGAGCGACGAGCGACTAAACATGTTCATAGAACCGGTATTTGGAGAAAAATTTTTTGGCCGTGAGGAAGTCTTATGTATTCTACAAAAAAGAGTAGAGGCTTTAAAAGGCGGATATAGACAAAATCTCGCGCTTGCCGGTCCTATGCTTGCGGGTAAATCTTCCATTCTTAAACATTTCTTAAACAGTATCACGGATCCTGATATTATCCCTTTGTACATTGACATGTCCGGTGAGGATTTTCATATGTTCTGCAGGAAATTTATAGCTACACTTCTTTATCGGTATTTGAAATCACAAAACGTGGAAAGTGACGGGGATATTGAAAAACTTAAGAAGGCCTGCGGTAAAACAATTCCTAAAACCATAAACTGTGTTGAAAATGTGTACGAAAGCCTGCGTCAGAAGAAAGAAAACGCGGCGTATGAAAAACTTTTAACCCTTACCTCAGCGCTAAAGACAGAAACAGGGAAGAGTTGTATAGTCATCCTTGATGAGTTTCATAATCTTTCAAAATTTCGTCTTAAAAAACCTTTTCAGATTTTTGGAAAATTTATAATGGTTCAGAAAAGCACGATGTACATAGTTTCCAGTTCACAGAAAACATTACTAAAAGAGATTTTGTCAAAGAAATTGTCCCTGCTTTTTGGAAATTTCGAACTGATTGAGATAAGAGGATTTGATAATCAGACTGCGCGTTCTTTTATTTCAGAGAGATTTAAAAAAAGAGGTTCTTTTGAGGACGTAAAAGATTATCTCATACAAATTTCGCAAGGCAGTCCGTTTTATCTTCAGGTTTTATCGGATTATTTTTCTGAACTGGTAGATAAGGGCTACGCGCAAGGCGCGGGTAAAGAATGTTTGTTAGAGGCCATCTCTCACCTTTTGTACGAGTCCGGGGGGCTTCTTAATCAATATTTCACTAACAACATCAATTTTTTTCTGGAAAGAAGCGTGAGAAAAAGGTTTATCCCTATTCTTGTTTCTTTGGCACACGATAACAATACGATCAAGGCTATACAAAAAGATCTGGGAAGAAGTGATAAAGACCTTGGAATTAAGCTTCATAAACTCGCGGAGATGGACATAGTATTCAATAGCGGGGTATTCTACCAGATTTCTGATAAACTTTTTGAGTATTGGCTGAAGTACGTTTACAGCCTGAAGGCTCGTTCGGTTATAGATGATGGTGATATGATGTATTTGGAATTTAAGAGCCTTATAGAACGAAATTACAAAAATCATTGTGAATTTAGTTTAAAAAGCGTGCCTGATGTAGTTTGCGATCTTTTTAAAACTTTCAAAAATGATAAAATTGAAATAGGCATGAATTTTCGCAAGATGCCGCTTTTTGATGAAGTAGGGCATACCTGTTTATCTGAAAATATTCATCAAGTAATGGGCAGTACACGGAATAAGATTTGGCTATGTCATATAAAAGAAAATGACATAACTGATGAGGACGATATTCACAAGTTAGTTACTGATCTGGGAAACCCTGACGCGTCTAAAATCGCGCGGAAAGTTTTTATACCGCTAAAAGGTATGGAACAAAACGCCTTTCTTCTAGCGAAGGAACAGAATGTTTGGGTGTGGGATATTGAGAGGCTTAACGTTATTCTTCGTTTGTTTGGAAAGCATGAGCTGGTATTATGAAAATAGGTGTTATTTCTGACATTCATGTCCCATCAGCCGCGAAAAACTTGCCGGCGGAGGTTCGGGATTATTTTAAAGATTGCGATTTAATAATTCACGCTGGAGATGCCGTTGAAATATCTGTGATTAAAGAGCTTGAAAAAATCGCGAAAACAAAGGCTGTCCGGGGAAATATGGATAACTGTGATCTAAAGCGGCAACTACCGGAAATTTTAATTTTAAATGTTGAGAATAAAAAAATTGGAGTAACGCATGGTTCCGGATCGGGCGATAAGGTTATTGAGAAAGTAAAACAGGTGTTTAAACAAAAACTGGATATTATTATTTTCGGTCATTCTCATCTGCCGTTTAATGACGAGATAGACGGGACGCTTTTTTTAAACCCCGGCAGTCCGACTGATAGGATTTTTTCCCCATATCGGTCTATCGGAATCATAGAAATAAACGGCGGAATCAGAGCAAAAATAATAAAATTGGAGAAATAATCCGGTTTTTTTTGTAGGGACAAGCCTAAGGCTTGTCCGATTATAATTCACTATTCACTAACGACTATTCACTGGTTTAAAAATTAATTATGGTATGGATAGAATTTTTAATATGCGCGGGGCTATTGACCTTTTTCGCGTACAATCTATGTAAAGAAGGAATTATCATCTCTGAAAAAACCCATATCGAAGAGGGGATAATAGGGATGTTTTTTCTTGCCATAGCGACTTCTTTCCCTGAAATCATTACATCCGCCTCAGCTGTATTTTCTCTGGGAAGAATAGGTTTAGGCTATGGAGACATCATAGGTTCTTTAATAGTTAATTTTATGATTCTTTTTGCGTTAGATTATTTTTATGGCGGAGGCAGGATACTCCTTAAGGCTTCGAAATTAAACAGAATGACAGTGATTTTTGTGCTCGCAAGTGTGTTAACGGTTCTAGGCGGCGCGGTTTTAAGATTACTACCTTTGGCTCTTCCCCATGTGGGGCGGATAGGGATAGAAAGCCTTTTTATTGTGGGGCAATATCTTTTATATTTGAAAATAGTACACAAAAACAGCAGGACAGGCGAAATCGGAAGTAGTTATAAAAACGATGAATCTCTTGGAAAAATATGGGTTAAATTTATATCTTTTCTGGGCATTGTTATGCTTTTAAGTGTATGGATGGCAAGAGTAGGTGAAAAAATAATTGTTTTAACAAATTTATCTCAGACCTTTACAGGCGCTCTTTTGCTGGGATTGGCCACATCTCTCCCTGAAATAATAGTTTCCTTTGCCGCGCTTCGGGCGTCTTCTCTTGATATGGCCATAGGGAATATATTTGGCAGTAATCTGTTTGACCTATGCATAATTCCTTTTTTGGATGTTCTGACAAAAGCCCCGATTTTGGGGATGTTGACTGCCGGCCAGATAATCGCGACAGTAATCGCTCTAATCCTCACTGTAGTGGTGTTGGTGGGGTTGTTTTCAAAGAAAGACACAAAGACAAGGTTCAACTGGGATACCGGCCTCATATTTTTAATCGGATTTTTAGGTTTTGTGGTATTATATTTTGTGAAGTAAGTTAGATAATTGACACAGGGCTAGGCCTTTAAAATATGCTAACACGAAAAGAAATAGAAAAACGAGAAGATCAATGGTTGGCGCCTTATGCTATGAAAAGCGCCCTAACCGGCGGCCGCCAATACGAAGAAAAAGAACACCCTTACCGCACAGTGTATCAAAGGGACAAGGATAGGGTTATTTATTCCACCGCGTTCCGAAGGCTTGAATATAAAACGCAGGTTTTTGTTAACCATGAAGGCGATTATTATCGCACGAGGCTGACGCACACCATCGAGGTAGCGCAGATAGCCAGGACAATTGCCAGGGCGCTTAAGCTCAATGAAGAGTTGGTTGAGGCCATAGCTTTGGCACATGACTTGGGCCATACACCGTTTGGCCATGCCGGTGAAAACACGTTGAGCGAACTGATGAAAGAAAACGGCGGGTTTGACCACAATACACACGGGTTAAGAGTAGTTGATGTTTTAGAAAAACGGCACCCCGGATATGACGGCCTGAATCTTACGCGGGAAGTTCGCCGAGGTATTATCCGACATTCGTCTCCACATGACCGAAAGCGCGATGGGCATATTGAAATACCCGGTTTATGGCTTCTAGAGATACAGGTTGTTGATTTCGCGGATGAAATAGCGTATGACAATCATGATCTGGATGACGGGCTTAAAAGCGGGCTGTTAAACGAAAATGATTTAGAGGGGCTTGCTGTTTGGGACAAAGCTTCTTTCCTTGTAACAAAACAATTTCCAGGTGTAGAAGGTGACGTTAAAAGATCTCAGATAATACGCTGTCTGATAGATCAACAAGTTTCAGATATTGTTAAAAACACGATTGAAGAAATAAAAAAACGCAAGATAAAAAATACCGCTGATTTAGAAAATCAGAAAGAAAGAGTGGTATGTTTTAGTAAAGCTTTAAACGCCGAGAGGGTTGAAGCTAGAGAAGTTTTAATGAAAAAACTTTATGGTCATTACAGGGTCAGGTGTATGACAAACAAAGCCGGACGGTTCTTAAAAAAACTATTCCAAGTATATTGTGACTGCCCTGATTTACTCCCGCCTGGGGCCGCGGACAAGATAAAAGAGAGAGGAAAGTTCAGGGTCATTTGTGATTATATTGCCGGGATGACAGACCGTTACGCGCTGGATCAATATAAAAAGTTTTTTGAACCGTATGAGAGAGTGTGAGTTAGGTGTTAGTGAATAGGAAGAGACCTTCCCCCCTTTGAAAAAGGGGTGCTAGGGGGGATTTAAACCGCCGTATTTTGGGGGCAATATTCAGTGAGTGTTGGATAGTGGATAGTGAATAGTGAATAGGAAGAGACCTTCCCCCCTTTGAAAAAGGGGGGCTAGGGGGGATTTAAACCGCCGTATTTTGGGGGCAATATTCAGTGAGTGTTGGATAGTGGATAGTGAGATAGTGGATAGTCGGTGTGGGCGATTGAGGGGAGGATCCACACTGGGCGGAGTGGCCCAATCAAGGTCTCCCTCAAGCGCCTAGTGGTCAACGATTCAAATTGTGTGAACTGTTGTAAAATAGCAGGAGGGATATGAGGAGATTGTTTTCGAAGTTTGTGGAAAATTGGAATATGTGCGGGAAGATGACGTCTTTCAATACATATCTGAAAGAATCCTTTTTAATCATATTACCTGAAATTCCTAAAAACCGCGCGGCTTTAAAAAAGACAGAAATAGGCCGAGAGATGGAAAAAGTGTCAGAAGATTCGGTTCAGGCGAAGAAAGACCTCAAAAACGTTTTTAATAGCCTGAAGAAAACATACAGAAAGAAAACTCTGGAATTTTTCCAGTATGGCGGGAAAAAGTGCGGCTTATCTTATCCGTTTATGTCAGGCGCTAAAGTTGCTGGTGTTATAGTGCTCTGTTCTTTGAAAAGAGGTTTTTCTCTGGAATTTAACGCGCGTTTCACAGAGTTCGTGGATCTTCTAATTCAAAAATGCCGCGAAGAAATTGGATTAGAGGATGTGAATAACTCTATAAGACCCAGAGCTATCGCTCTTTCCACGGTTCATACGGTACACAGGCTAATGACTTCTACTTTTGATTTGAATGATCTTCTTCCGCGTATCGCGAGGCTTTCTCTTCAGGTTATACGCGCTAACAGGTGTTCGATAAAACTTGTGGACAAAACGCGAAAAATTCTTTTACCACGTACGACCATAGATCTTAGAAAAGAAAAAACCAGGTTAAAAAAAGTAATAATCGGCAAATACGCTCCGGGCAGAGCCGTGAAAAAAGAACTACCGGTTAGAGGCAGTAATTACCTGGCGTCTCCAATGATTGACGAAAATGTGGTTGGAGTTATAACTCTTTATGACAAACTTGACGGCAAAGAATTTACACAATTTGATGAAGAGATTATGAAGACTCTGAGTGAACAGGCGGCTATAGCTATAAAAAATTCCCAGCTTTTCAAAGAACAGTCCGATTTGACGTTAAGCAGCATTAGATGTATCGCTCGGTTACTACAAAATCGCCCGCATGGCGTACATAAGGCCGAAGCCTCTTTTTTAAAACTGATAGGGATTATAGGCCCTAAGTTTCATATGAACGGAAGTGAAATTAAAATGCTGCAATACGCGGCAATGCTGCATGATGCCGGCCAGATAAGTGTGCCGGAAAGAGTTCTAATGAAAAAAGGCGTTCTTACAGGCAAGGAGTACGATATTGTGAAATCTCATCCAATGAAAGGTGCCGCGATTCTTGCTGAATTTAAACCCTTGAAGCCCATAGTGCCGATAATTTTGTATCATCATGAAAATTTTGACGGCACAGGGTATCCTAAAGGGCTAAAGGGCAAAGATATTCCATTATCCGCGCGTGTTTTAGCGGTAGTAGGGGTGTTTGAGGCAATGATTGCGAAAAAAACTTATCGGCAAGCTCTCTCGATTACAGAAGCAGTGAGAGAGATAAGTAAAAACGCGGGCACACAATTTGATCCGGACGTTGTTAGAGTTTTTTGTGAGGCAGTCCAGAGAAAGGATATTAAACGGCTTTTAGAAAAAGAGCTGGTAAAATGTTGACCCGTCATTCTGTCATTCTGAAGCTGGCGAAGCTGGCTGGCTGGTCTTTTTATTTAAGATTTCTTAGCTATTTTTTAGTTTCCGGCCTGATAGTAGTTCTTGCGGTAACGTCTCTAGTTACTTTTTTCCCCGGTAAAACAATATCCGTGGCGTTAAGATTTTTCCCGGAATATGCATTAACGTGCAAATCTTGGCAAGGGGCTTTGTTTGAAAAAAATAACATACAGGACCTGTCTTTTTCAAACAAAAAAGTCGGGTTTAGCATTAAAGCGGAAAAAGTTGAAGTTGCCCTCAGGATACAAGAATTAATAAGAGAAAAACAGCTTGTGTTAAACGGTGAGATGACCGGCGCTCGTTTTTTTATAAAACAAGACAAAAAAAAACTTGATAATATTCATACCACGCTATTCAATCCGGACCGGCGGTATGAATATGTAAGGTTTATTCTGAGTTTGAATAGGGAAGGATTAAAGGTTTCAAATTTTAGCTCGGAATCGCGAGACATAAAAATAACCGGAAATTACACATTTTTTAAATCCAAAAATAAAGTTGCACTTGAATTCAAAGTAAGCTTTTCTCCTGAAATATCCACGAAATTTGGCGATGCCGTAAAGCATGGTGTTTTATCCGTTGACGAGAGCGGATGGTACTCCACCGTTATTAGCTTCAAAGGCAACGCCCCTCTCCTAAAAGCCCTATATTCATTTTCAACCGCCATGTAATACCAATTACGTTAATTAATTGTACATTTGTAGCAACGTAATACGTAGTGTATTGTTGCTGTATGAATAGATTAAAAAAGTTAATTGTCAACCTTCAACAGTACGATTTTTTGTCTACGTATAAAGCAGGGAGAATA
>JBDRBY010000067.1:0-3788 GCA_043822245.1 Candidatus Omnitrophota bacterium | reverse complement strand
TATCCCTCAACAAGCCCGCGTACTTTGTCATAACCGCGAGAAGCGCCATCCTTGCCTCAAAAGCTAACTTGCGCGCTTCTGATTCATTTACAGTCTTAATTTGAGAAATCGCTTTTATATGCAGGTCAATAATACCTTTTGGCGTTACGCCGTATTCCAACAGCTTCCGGCAGAATTCCTCTATCAGAGGTTCATGCCTTTCTATTTCTCTTGTGCTAATGTAAGCGCGTAAGAGTTCGATATATCTTAAGGATAAACCTTCAGCGATACTTCTGGTTAATTTCTTCTCTTGAGTACGCTTAGTTTTTTCTTTGTTTATCGGGCCCGCGAGACGTTTCATGGCGGTATGTTCAAGTTGTTCCAGTTTTTCTTTCTGGATACTTTCTCTCTTACACGCATCCCGAAGCTCTCTATTTTTATTTTCCAGTTCCTGCTTCGCCATAAAAAGCTCTTGGGTAGTTTCCTGCAGTCTCCGGTTAGTGTCAATAATGAGTTTTTTGTTAAGTTTGCTTGCGGATTCGGATTTTAATTTTTTTATCATTTTTTAATAAACTCCTCACATGTTTTTAATTTTTCCATAATCATTATTTTATCCTTTGGGCTAATTTCAAATTTTCCGTCTTTGGCTGTTTGAAAAATCTCGGTTACAGATTTAGCAATTTCTTCTATTTTATAATCTCCGCATGTTCCGGATATGCCTTTTAGGGTGTGGGCGTAGCGGAAAAGACTGAATAATCGTCGTCCGTATTCCGTATACCGTATACCGTTGGCCGTATTCCGTTGACTGTTTAAAAAAGATAACTCTTTTGATATTTTCTTTATAAGGCTTCGCGCTTCTTTTTTGTACGCGTCTTGTATAGATTTGCTGTCTATTGTTCCCATGTTTTTAGCGTTTATTAGCGGATAGCGTTTAGCGTATAGGAAAAGTAAAAAAAGATTTTAATTATACATTATCCGCCAATCTACCCGCTATCCGCTATACGCTAAAACTTCGTCTTCACCGTAACAATCCCCGTATCCAGCGCAAGCTCTACGGACCTCCCGATAGAGCCGCCAACGCACTCGCCGATTAATTTAATGCCTTCTGTTTTTAGCTTTTCCTTGGCGCTGGCAACGTTTTTTTTAGGGATATCCGGTTTAAAAGCGGTAAACATATTTGCCGCTCCTATAATTTTTGCTTCCAACTGTTCACGGACTGCCCCGCGCGAAAGCATTTTTCCCAGCATTTCGTCGATCGCCGTATCTATATATATAGGATCTTTTTCATGTTTCCGTATTCCGTCGTCCGTTTTTTCGGAAGACGAAAGCATAGGATGGCAAATCGCGCCCAGCTTTAGTTCCGGGTCATACAAAGTAATAACAATGCAAGAACCTATGCCGGTTGAAGTTAAATTTTCAACCTCTTTATGTCCAGCTATAGCTATTTTACCCATGTTCACTTCTATATTCATGCAATGCTGTCCGGGGAAAATCCTTGGTTATTTTATATACTTCCATAACTAACTCATACGATTTCTGCCAAACTATCAAATCTTTAAAACTTTTAGTCTTCACCTCTTCCTATCCCTTCCTATACGCTATCCGCTATACGCTATTTCAACAGCCTCGTTATCTTAATCGGTTCAAAAAGAAGTAAAAAATAAATCTTTATTACTTTCGGCTTAAAAATTATATTAAGTTCAATAACCAGCGCCTCGTCGCTGATTCGGGAAAACCTCGCGATAATATCGGAAATTATCGAACCAAACATGCTGTAACTGAGATTCGGTATATGCTCGATAAGCTTAACTCCCAGCATATTCGAAAAAACCGTAAAGTATTGGCCGCAGATTATATTGCCGACTTCTTTTAGAGCCGCCTTATCTAATCGCGTCAGTTTTCTGGTAGAGCCGGGGTTTTTCTCAAGTAGTATTTCGCTTAAAGTAAAGGCGGCTTCTCTGGGGATTATTAAAAGAGCCGCTCCTTTAGCATCTCCGCTAATCGGCAGATATATCCCTACGGTCATCTCTTCGGGGTCTACGATAGGTTTTAATTTCTCAACCTTTGATACTTTTGCCATGGGTATCTTGAGTTCCACGTTTTGTTTAAACAGCTTTTTCAGCGCCAGTGATGTCTCTTCTGCCGCGATCTTATTTATTTCCTGCAGGCTTTGTTTCATGGTTTTCTCCTTTTTTTTTAGCGTTTAGCGGATAGAGGATAGTTAAAAAATCTTTCTGTCCTATAAAACTCTTAGTCTTCATCTCTTCCTATCCGCTATCCCCTCCTATACGCTAAACGCTATCCGCTATACGCTACTACTTGTTTCTTTTCGTCAACATCAAATTCCCCACATCTAAAATTGAGACCACATCTCCGGAGCCGATTATGGTGGAGCCGGAAAGATATTTATTTTTCCGCGCCAAAGCGTGCAGGGGTTTAATCACTATCTCCTGCGTCTCCATAAGGCTGTCCACCGCGAGGCCCAGCCTATCCTGGCCTCTTCGAACAATTACTATCGGCTGTTTATCAAGACCCAGCGGCGGAACATTGAACAAAACGTCAAGCCTGGTAACCGGAATACTTTCATTGTTTAATATGACGGCTTCGTTATTGATCATACCTAAGACACTTCTTTTATCCACGGTAATCAACCGCTCTATGTTAACCACGGGTATGGCATAGATCGCGCCGCCGACGCCGACAAAAAGGGTCTCGATTATCGCCAGGCTTAAAGGAACTTCTATCGTAAAAGTGGTTCCCTTTTTAAGCTCTGTCGTTACCGTAACACTGCCACCTAAAGATTCAATTCGTTTTTTCACGATATTGAGCCCGAACCCTCTACCGGAAACCTCACTCACCTGTTTAGTGGTACTCACTCCGAAAAATATCACGTCGATTAGTTCTTCTTTACTCGCCTTCTCCGATACAAGCCCCTTGTTAACGGCTGTATTTCTTATCTGAGACAAATCTATGCCCGCGCCGTCATCGCTTACTTCTATTATCGAAAAATCCCTGTCTCTCCTCGCGCTCAATCTTATCGCGCCCATGGCCGGTTTGCCTTTCTTTTTTCTTTCCGCGGGCGTTTCAATGCCGTGGTCAATGGCGTTGCGCAAAAGATGAACAAGACATTCGCCAATTTCATCAACAATAGTCCGATCCAACTCGATGTCCATCCCTTCCATTTTAAGGTCAACCTCTTTCTCTTCTTTCTTGGCAATATCCCTCACCATACGGGGATACCTTTCAAAGACGTACACCAGCGGCACCATTCGCGACTGCATAACGTTATACTGAAGGTCAGTAATCACCCTGCCCAAA
Source organism: Candidatus Omnitrophota bacterium (assembly GCA_043822245.1). GTDB lineage: Bacteria > Omnitrophota > Gorgyraeia > Tantalellales > Tantalellaceae > JBDRBY01. The sequence continues at coordinate 491 of JBDRBY010000067.1, read as the reverse complement.
CTATCCACGGCCGCGGATAGTTCCGGAATATCCACGGACTCTCTTACTTTTTCAATTCTCATTTGGCCGATTAATAACTCTTCGGATAATCTCATCAACGTATCTAATAACTCCGTTTTCACGTTTAAACTTGTAAGTTTTGAAACGGCGAATTCCGCGGAAATGTCTTCTGAAAGTTCCGGCTCATTCTCTTTCGTAAATGCCCCTCGCGCGCTTTTGATTCGGGTCAATTTATATACCTCGTCAATCAGAGAAGTTGTTTCAATTTCTTCTTTATCCTTGGCGATTTCAAGCATTGTCAGTTCTAAAGTGTCAAAACATTTAAAAAGAGTATCCACGCAATTCTCTAATTTTATTTTGTTCTTCTTTATGCCATCCAGCATATCCTCCATCGCGTGGCATAACCCGGATACCTTATCATAACCCATCATCGCCGCGCTTGACTTAAAGGTATGCGCCGCGCGAAAAATATCATTTATCGAATTTATGTC
>JBDRBY010000066.1:0-14036 GCA_043822245.1 Candidatus Omnitrophota bacterium | reverse complement strand
CAATACACTACGTATTACGTTGCTACAAATGTACAATTAATTAACGTAATTGGTATAAGTACCACGAATCATTTAGAGAGGTACTTGGAGGAGATACGAAGACGGATAAAAGTGCAGGGATATTTTAAGAATCCCAGAAGTATGGATTATTGGGTATATGGGATCATTCAACACATAGACAGAGATAAACAGCCAGAAGGGATGCTCTCTTCCCCCATGGGGGAAGAGAGCAAAGAACTTATTACAGATTCCCGTTTGCGCGGGAATGACATTTTAGAAAGTGCCCATAATTCTTGACACTACTCCGTGAAATGTAAACTTGCGGGAGGGGTGAGATTGTGATAAAGTAATGGTCATGCTTGAAAAATTCAAAAAAGACATTGATACCGGCCTGAACTCTATCTTGAAAGAGGCTGTGCCCGATTTTAGCCTGAGAACTATTCCTCTGCTTTATCAGGGAATCCAGGATTTTATCACCCGGCCAGGGAAAAGAATCCGGCCTATTTTATTTCTCATAAGTTATCATGGATACACAAAAAGAAGGGAATTCTCTTACGATAAGCTCGTTAAATCTTCACTTTCATTGGAACTATTACATGACTTTCTACTCATACATGACGATATAATCGATAACTCAAACCTGCGACGCGGCAGGCCCACCCTGCACCGGTTGTTTAACAGTAAGATAGGCTCTCTAAAAAATAGGCTTTGTGAAAATCTAAGCATTGTTGCCGGAGATGTTCTATTCAGTCTGGCCGTGAAAGCGTTGCTTCTGTCGGACGAGGACATCTCCCGCAAAGAACGCGCGGTAATAAAATTCACTGAAACCGCGCTCCTTACAGGCATGGGAGAATTTATTGACGTCTTAAACGATACAAAAAAAATCGAACAGATTAAAGAAAAAGACGTCTTACTTACCAACACGCTTAAAACAACGAAATATACCTTTGAAGGGCCCTTATTGATAGGGGCTCTGCTGGCGGGCGCGAAAAAACACGAAATCACAAAACTATCTAAAATGAGCCACCTGTTAGGCCAGGCCTTTCAACTGCGGGATGACTTATTGGATATATTTTCCTCAAGTAAAAAAATCGGAAAACCCATACTTTCAGACCTCAATGAGTCAAAAAAAACGCTTCTGGTATGGCGGACCTTTCAACGTCTTTCAAAAAAAGACAAAAAACAGTTTGCAAGACTTCTTGAAAAGAACAAAAAAACTTATAAAGATTTATTGGCCTTGCGCGAATTAATAAAAATTACAGGCGCTGATGAATATTGCCGTCAAAAAATCCAATCTCTCATAGTAGAGGCGGATGAGATTTGTTCGCGGCTGAATATGAGTCAAAAATATAAAACTTCTTTAAAACAACTTATTCAAAAACTATGAAAATAACTATCGCCAAAAGTTCAGGATTCTGCTTTGGAGTCCGCAGGGCAATAAAAACAAGCGCTGAACTCGCCAAAAAGGAAAAGAATGTGTTTGTGCTGGGGGATATTGTTCATAACTCTTTTGTTGTGCGTGACTTAGAGAAACAAGGCATCAAACAAATTAGACGCATATATCCAATTAAAAACAGCCGTATCCTCATTATCAGAGCGCATGGCGCGCCGAAAAAAACATTTGAAAAAGCGAAAAACTGTGGGTACAAAATCATGGACGCGACCTGTCCTAAGGTAAAGGATATTTACAAAATATCCAAAAAACTGGAAAAAGATAACGTTATAATTATTGTAGGCGACAGCAAACATGACGAAGTTAAGGGCATTATCGGGCAATTAAAGAAAAAACCTTTAATCATAAACTCCGTCTCTAAGATTCTAAAGAAAAAACTTTCCAAAATACAAAAAGCGGCGGTAATAACGCAATCCACCCAAACTCTGGAAAATATCAGTAAAATCATGACGGGTTTGCGAAAAATAATCCCAAATATAAAACTCCATAATACAACATGTCAAACAACCATAATAAAACAGCAGGAAATCAGGTCTTTGCCAAAAAAAAACGATCTCATGTTAATTCTGGGGTCAAAAACCAGCGCTAATACCAAACACTTGTATCAACTATCAAAAAGAATAAATAGAAAAACTTACTGGATAGAAAGTGCCAAAGATATTAATCCTTCCTGGATTAAAAATATTAAAAAGATCGGCATAATGGCCGGCGCCTCAACTCCGGATTACATTACACGGGAAGTTGTAGGATGTTTAACCTCCAATGAAAAACTGTCTGCCTAAAATATCTCCTATACCTGTTATTGAAAAAATCAAGATATCTTGCTCTATGGAAGAAGTTTTTTCACGTTTCGCTGATACCCCTAAAACCGCGTTTCTAAACAGCTCCTTGAAAAACGACGCGGCCAGATATTCCTTCATCGGCCGTGACCCTTTTTTTACACTGGCTGGCAAAAAGAATGACGTTAAAATAGAGATAAATGGACACCCTCTTAACTTTAAGGGCAATCCTTTCGATTATCTTGACGGTATCGTAAAAAATTACCATATTGAAAACCTTAAGGACTTTCCTTTTGTTGGAGGCGGCATTGGCTACTTTTCTTACGACCTGAAAGATTTGCTTGAAAACCTGCCGGACAGGACAAAAGACGACCTCGGGATCAGTGACATGTATTTTGTCTTTTACCAGACACTCCTTATCCATGACAGTCTTGAGCCTGGGAACTTGTACATAAGCGTCCTGGATGTTCTTTCTCCAGAAGCGGGAAAAGCGGGACAGATTATAAAGAATATAGATTCCCGCTTGCGCGGGAATGACAGGGAAGACGAGAATGACAGTGGAAGAGGGAAAAATAAGAGGAATTTGTCATTCCCACGCCCTTTGTCATTCTCGCGCAAGCTGGAATCTAATTTTTCCAAACAGGAGTACATAAAAACAATAGAAAAAGCCCGGGAATACATAAAGGCCGGCGACATATATCAAGTCTGCCTGTCGCAAAGGTTTAAGTCTGCCTGGCCGTTTCCCGCCTACGAACTTTATCAAAAACTAAATAAAATAAACCCCTCGCCTTTCAGCGCTTATTTAAACTTTGACGAAGCAAAAATCATCTCCTCTTCTCCTGAACTATTTCTTAGGCTTCAAAATAATATCATCGAAACGCGCCCGATGAAGGGGACTCGCCCCAGAGGAAAAACTAAAGAAGAAGACACCGACCTAAAAAAAGTGCTTGAAAAAAGCGGTAAGGATATAGCGGAACTCGTCATGATTGTGGATTTAGAAAGAAATGACCTGGGAAAGGTTTCAGTCCCGGGTTCTGTTAAAGTCACAGAGCCGCGCCGAATTGAAGAATATCCTACTGTATTTCAGGCCATATCCGTTATAAAGAGTACGGCACGAAAGAACGTCTCCCTCGTCGACATCATCAAAGCCGCGTTCCCGGGAGGTTCCATAACAGGTTGCCCCAAAATCCGCGCGATGGAAATAATTGAAGAATTAGAGCCGATAAAACGGGGTGTCTACACAGGCGCCATAGGCTATATCAGCCTTCACAATACTATGGATCTGAACGTCGCGATACGCACGATGATCGTTAAAGAGGAAAATGTCTATTTTCATACAGGCGGCGGCATCACCATCGGTTCCGACCCCGAAACAGAATACGAAGAAACTCTCCACAAAGCCAAAGCCCTAATAGAAAGTCTAAGGATTTAATCCTCTCCGCATGCCGGTCTTCGCGTAGAGACGAGGCACTGCATCGTCTCTACGGTGTTAAACAATATAAATCCGGTGTGAAATATTATATAATACGGCTATGGAATTTTCAGTAATAATACCAACTTTTAACAGGCTCGCCTTCCTTGAAAAAGCAGTGAATTCTGTTTTAGCTCAGACTTTTTTGAATTTTGAGCTTATTGTTATTGATGACGGGTCTACCGATGAAACAAAGACTCTCATGTCTTCCTATGACGATAAGAGAATAACCTATGTATATCAAAAAAATCAGGGTGTTTCTCGCGCGCGGAATAACGCTCTCCTGTTAGCGAAAGGAAACTATATCGCCTTTTTAGATTCTGACGATTGGTGGAAAAAAGAAAAACTGGAAAAGGCCGCGGAATACATAAAAAAATATCCTTATATCAGCATCTTTCACACGGAAGAAACATGGTTTCGTAACGGGAATCTTTTGGCTCAGAAAAAAAAGCATAAAAAACCGTCCGGGTTTGTTTACAAAGATGCGCTTCCTCTGTGTTGTATAAGCATATCAACCGCTGTTATAAAAAAAATGGTTTTTAACATCATCGGCGTATTTGACGAAAACCTGGAAGCTTGTGAAGATTATGATTTTTGGCTCAGGGCGGTTAATAGATATGAAGTAAAACTTATACCTGAAGAGTTGACCTTAAAAGACGGAGGTCGACCGGACCAGCTTTCTTCAAAAATATGGGGACTTGACCGATTTAGGATAAGGGCATTGGAAAAACTGCTTGCTTCGGGCGTGTTGACAAAAGCTGACTACAAAATAACATTTAAAGAACTTGAAAAAAAATGCGGAATTTTTGCTTTAGGCGCGCGAAAAAGAGGGAAATTAAAAGAAGCGGAGTTTTACAGATCCCGGATAACGGCTTTTAGCCGTTTTCGGGATGACAGTGGGTGAGATTGCCGTGTCATTGCGAGGAACCTCTTCGGCTTTGCTCAAGGCAAACTCCAGCGACGAAGCAATCTTCATTGGTACAAGTTGCCGTTTTTTATTCTTCTTTTGAAACCTTTAGAGGATTTGAGTCGTTGTTCCAATCCAGTGTCCGTATAGGGTATGGAATGACAATACCTTCTTCGTTATAACGTTTGTGAAGGCGTTTGATGAATTCGTGTTTTATAAGATACCCGTCAACAAATTCTTTCGCGCGCAGGATAACCGAAAAATCTATACTAAAATCATTAAAAGTATGATACCGGATAAACGGCTTAAACCCAGGAACCCCGCCCTGGACTGTCTTAAGAATATCTTCCGCTACCTCAATTGTAACTTTTTCCACATGTTCAAGATCAGACGCGTAATGCACTCCCACCTGAACTAAAACCGCCATTTCTGTCTCCGGATAATGGTAGTTTAATATACGAGAATTGACTAAAAGCTTGTTGGGCAAAACAATTATGTTATTCGGCAGCATTTTTATCCAAGTAGACCGCCACCCGATTTTTTCGACATATCCTTCTTCGCCTGATTCCAATTTTATAAACTGCCCAACTGCTACCGGTTTATCAATTATTATCTGTATTCCGGAGAAAAAATTCTCTAAAGTAGGCTGAAGAGCAAGCGCGACTGCCAAAGAGCCAATACCCAATGATGCCAAAATCGGAGTTATTGAAACCCCAAAACTATCCAGGAGTATCAAAACCCCCAAACCCAGAACAACAGCGCGAACCACACCTCGCGCAACGCCGCTTGAATCTCTCAATATGGGCATTTTATCGGAATAAAGTTTTATGAGCCCTCTGAATAATCGATCCAAGAATATAACCACCGCGAAAATAAACGTGGCCCTGAACATAACATTTATCGCTTTAAGTAATTCGCTGTCTGTTCCAAAATGGAAAAATTTATCCAGGACAAAAATACCGCTCACGAAGATTAAGAGCAAAAGAGGAAGATCCAAAGAATCAAGGACAACATTGTCTAATCCTGTCGAGGTTTTATCGACAAATTTTCGTGCTCTGCTAAAAAAAATACTCTTACAGAGTAAAAACAAACTGACCCATATAAAATAGAAGACGGGCATATACAACGTGGGAGAAATATTTATTCCAGCGATTATTAGTTTTTTCATATGTACGGTTTACGCTTTACCCGCCGAGCCAAGCACGTTTTCGTTCTTGTGCTTGTACATTTTAATGAGCTCTAAACGCGCGGGGCCAAGATATTTTCGCGGGTCAAATTCTTTGGGTTTAGTCGCGAAGACCTCTCGTATTTTAGCTGTCATAGCAAGCCGTCCATCACTGTCGATGTTAATCTTACACACAGACGATTCCGCGGCTTTGCGAAGTTGGTTTTCAGGCACACCAACAGCGTTTTCCAAATTTCCGCCGTACTTATTGATCATATCCACATATTCCGGCATTACGGAACTCGCGCCATGCAAAACGATTGGAAATCCGGGAAGGCGACTTTCCACTTCTTCTAAGATATCAAACCTTAAAGGCGGCACTTCTTCGCCCGGCTTTAATTTAAATTTGTAAGCACCATGAGACGTTCCGATGGATATAGCTAAGCTATCAACTCCGGTTTTAGAAACAAATTCTTCTACTTCTTCAGGTTTTGTGTAGTGGGTTACTTCGTGGCTTACGTTATCTTCAATCCCTGACAAAACGCCAAGTTCCCCTTCTACGGTAATATCATACTTATGCGCGTAATCTACAACCTTTTTCGTCAAAGCTATGTTGCCCTCAAAAGAATGCGCCGACCCATCAATCATAATGGATGAAAATCCGGTTTCAACACAGGAAACACATAATTCATACGTGTCGCCGTGATCAAGATGAAGCGCTACCGGAACACTCACCCCTGCATCCTTGATCATATCTATCGCGCCTGAAGCCATATGCCTTAAAAGGGTTTGGTTGGCATATTTTCTCGCGCCTGAAGAAACCTGCAGAATAACCGGAGATTTTGTCTCTATGCAAGCCGTAACAATGGCTTGCAGCTGTTCCATGTTATTAAAATTGTAGCCAGGAACACCATATTTCCCGGTTATCGCTTTGGCATACATCGCTCTAGTATTTACGAGTCCGATATCTTTATAACTATGCATAATTTTTGTCCTTTCTTTGTCTAAGAGCAGACCGGGCACGCGAATTTTCACAGGCCGGACCTGTCCTCTTCATTCTATCAAGTTTTGACAACAATACAAGGAAAAAGTATCTATTTCTCTATTCCTTGCGTCATCTCCGAGAGAGAGTGCCCTTGGTACAAAATGGCTCCATTACGCGCGATTGCAACAATGGTGGGAATGCCCCTTACCTCATAACTGTCTGCCACTTGCCCGTCTACGTCAAGCACCACGGGATACAATACCCCTTTTTCTTTCACAAAGGCTTTTACCTGGGCCTTACTTTGGCGAATATCAATACCTATTACGGCAATGTTATCTTTGTTTGCCGTATAAAACTTGTTAATCGAAGGCACTTCCCTGACGCAAGAGGGGCACCATGTCGCGAAAAATACAAGTACCACGTTTTTCTCTTTCATCACATCAGATAAGGTTATATTCCCTCCCTGTAAACTTTCTAAAGTAAAATCATCGGCACGGCTTAAAGCAGATAAATTTCGGCTGTCCACATTAGAACACGCACCAATCGTAAGCGTGGATACGACCATAAACAAAAAAACAATCTTGCTGAAAATAGTCATCATGTTTTTCCTCTGTTTGTTGTAAACTGAACTAGTACTACAAACTTAATATCCCCGCTTTGAATATAAAATACTCTCCCAACAAAATCATTGCTAAAGCGAAAAGCTTTTGCACCAGTTTAAGCACTTTTTCCGATTTAACCGCGGCAGTAACCAGGCCCGTAAAAGTTCCTATAATTATCAATAAGGCTCCGATTCCAGCGGCAAACGTAAAAAGAAGCGAGCCTCCTAAGAAAACATTCTGCGATGCCGCCACGTAGGCCAATAGCACTCCCAATATGGCTACTGTGCACGGTGACGCTATGACACCTGAAACTATGCCCATAAAAAACACAGACAGTAGCCCCCCGGATTTAACAATCTTTCCCATTCCCGCGCGTGACAATAAAAAAGTTGGCAAAGGGATTACGTCTAACATCGCGAGGCTGAACAATATCATCACATTCCCAACTACAAGATACACTTTCGGATTTGATTGAAATTCACCAAACAGTTTCCCCGTCATAGCCGCGATTACACCTAATATCGAAAAAGTAATTGCCATACCCACGACATATACCAATGATAAAATAAAATTTCTCAACCGCGAACTTTCTTTTGAAGCGCCTATTACACCGACAATAATAGGTATAAGAGGATAAACACACGGTGTGAAGGAAGCGGCCACTCCACCGGCAAACACAAAAACATAAGTTAGAAAAGAAATGTTACTTAGATACCGCGATACATCTATCATTTTCCCTCCGAAAAAAATTATACACAATAAGCCCGAAAAGAATTATACCTGAAAGTCTGTTTACCACGCCAGGAAATAATAATTCACCCTGAAAATGTGACAACATGTCACGAAATGTTTCGATCTGAAAAAAATGTAAGTAAATATTGTCTAGCATTATCCCCAATATTAGGCTGCTTACCACGATGGAGCCCAGATAGATAATAAGGGCCCCGCGGCCCAAATTTTTAGCGACAACTGTCAGAGTAACAATATTTGTCGCCGGGCCGGCGACAAGAAACACAAATGCCGCGCCGGGATTTATCCCCTTTATCATAAGCGCGGCGGCTATCGGTATAGACGCTGTCGCGCAAACATACATCGGTATGCCGATTATCAGCATAACCAGCATCGCCTTTACGCCTGAGCCTAAATACGTTTCGATAAACCCGGGAGGCAGGAAAAATGTTATTATCCCGCCTATGACAACTCCCGCAAGAAGCGGCAACCCGGAGTCTTTTAAAATATCACCAAAAGCGTAATTGAAAACACCTTTTATTTTATGGGCCACGGTGTGAACATGTTTTTCTTCGGAATGGCATAGTTTACACGTATCCTTTTCTCGGGGTACGGTTTTTTTAGCATCTTTTATAAAAAAATTTGCAGTTACTCCTGAAATCACACCGGTTAAGAAAGAAGCTATAATTCTGTACACCGTAAAAAACCCGCCTAAAAGCGAATAAGTAGCAAAAATCGAATCTATACCGGTCGTTGGAGTTGAAATAAGGAAAGAAAGAACCGCTCCACGGCTCGCGCCTTCTTTTCTCAAAGACATGGCGCTTGGAATAACGGAACAGGAACAGAGAGGAAGCGGAATCCCAAACAAAGACGCCTTTATAACCGAAGCTAAATTACTGCCGCCAAGATGCTTGCCGATAGTTTCCGGTTTGAGAAAGACATGCAAAACTCCGGCAAAGAAAAAACCAAAAAAGAGATACGGCGCCATGCGGATAAAAAGCAGGTAGGCCTCTTTCAATACCCCGGTAATTATGTCCATCACTTGAATATCACTCCCGTCCCTTTTGACCAAAACAAAAGATCCAGCTCATCGCCTAACCCTATATTCCCGAAGTAAAATACTAATCATTGTGAAGCGACAAATACCTAAAAGCCTGAAGCGCGGCTTTCGCGCCTTCACCCGCGGCTATTATTATCTGCTTTTCTACCACGTTGGTAACATCACCCGCGGCAAAAACTCCCGGTATGTTTGTTTCTGTTTGACAGTTGATTATAATTTCATCTTTCTCATTCTTATTTATTCCGCTCGCGAAGCCGGAATTGGGGATAAGCCCTATCTCCACAAAAATACCTTCCGCTTTTAAATCCTGTTCTTTGCCGTTATTCTTTATTTTTATCCCCTTCACAAAGTTATCTCCAAAAATTTCAATAATTTCAGTGTTATTGAACACTGTCACTTTCTCATGCCCGACAATCTTTTCTTTCATAATATCGTCGCCCCCAAGTGAAGGAACGTTATTTATAATGTAAATCTTTTTCGCTATTTTTTTAAGCTGGAGTGCCGCGTCCAAAGCCGAATTGCCGCCGCCCGCGATAGCTACGGTTTTTCCAGCGAAAACCGGCCCGTCACATGTCGCGCAATAAGCAACCCCTTTGTTTCTAAACTTCTCTTCACCCGGGACATTTAGTTCGCGGGACCTTTTACCTGAAGAAATGATAACTGTTTTCGCGAGGTACTGGGCTTTAACCGTTTTTATCTTAAGATAATTACCCTCTTTTAAGAGTTCTGTTACTGTCTCATTTTCGTTAACATTAACCTTATACTTTTTTATATGTTCTTCGAATTTCACGGCCAGGTTCGCGCCGGTTATAATCTGGTATCCCGTATAGTTTTCAACAGCGCCGCTCCAAATTGTCTGCCCCCCGATGTCACCGGTAAGGATCAGGCAATCCATCATCCTGCGGCTGGCATATATTCCAGCGGTTATGCCCGCCGGCCCGGCCCCTACAATAATCACATCGTATATTTTATTCATTTTGAGCGTTAAAGTCCTAAAACCTCCGTTATTTTCCCTTTATCAAACCCCACAACTATCGCGCCGTCAATATCCAAAACAGGCACTCCCATCTGGCCGGATTTCTGAATAAGTTCCTGTACTTTGTCTTGATTGACGGAAATGTCTATATCCTCAAACTCAACATTGTTGCTCTTTAAAAACTCTTTAACCCTCACACAAAACGGACACGTCGGCGTGCCGTAAACTTTTACGTTAGGCATACTCACTCCTTTACTTTTGTTAGTTCAAGCAAATCGTCCAAATGTTTCTTTTCTTCAGAAATAATTTTGTTGATTATCTCTTTCCCTCTGGCCGGAACGATTTTTTTCATTTTTTCATAAAAAAGAACGGAATCCTTTTCCATTTTAATGCCAAATTCTATCCCCTGTTCAAAACTTTTCATCTTTTCGACAAGCACCCGGTTCTTTTCTTTTTCGGTAAAAATATATTGCGCGGCTAACGCTCTCATGTACGCGAAGTATTCTTCCGGATACTCGCCCTTGGGTTTATAATCACAAAAGGATTCGGATACACCCTTCATTGTGGAAGCGTGTTTTTCTTCTTCGTCCGCTAAATATCTTAATATTTTAACCGCGTCCGGATTGTCTGTTTTCTTAAGCAGAGCGAAATAAAAATCTCTACCGTTTTTTTCAATCTGAACCGCCAATCCCGCTATTTCACAGCCTGAAAACTTTTCGTTTGTCATTCTTTACCCCTTTCAATAATTCTCACAAAAAAGTTCATAATACCCGCGCGGGTGCACGCACGCGGGGCATTCTTGTGGAGCTTCTTTCCCTTCATGCGTGTATCCGCAATTGCGGCACTTCCATTTGACAATCCTGTCTCGTTTAAACACCCTGCCCTCTTTTATGTTGTTTAAAAGTTTACGGTACCTTTTTTCATGTTCCTCTTCAACTTCAGATATCTCTTTATAAAGATCTGCTATTTCCGTAAAACCTTCTTCTATAGCATCTTTTTCAAAATTTTTGTATAAAGTTGTCCATTCCAGTTTTTCTCCGTCAGAGGCGTCTTTAAGATTCTGTGCGGTATCACCTATTATGCCGGCAGGATACACGGCGGTTATCTCTACCTCTCCGCCTTTAAGAAATTTGAAGAATCTCTTCGCGTGTTCTTTTTCATTATCCGCGGTTTCTAAAAATATGGCGGATATTTGTTCATATCCGGCTTTTTTCGCGGCACTCGCGAAATAAGTGTAACGGTTTCTCGCCTGCGACTCTCCGGCAAAAGACGCTAGAAGGTTTTTTTCTGTTTTAGTTCCTTTGATGCTTGTCATTTTTTTATTGCCTCCAAAGTTTGTATCCATAGGGGCCAGGCGGGCCTGGCCCCTACGTATGGCATTTTATATTTGTTCAAACTGATCTTTTCCGGCTCCGCATTCAGGGCATAACCAATCTTCCTGAAGGGCGGCAAATTCAACATTATCATTTTCAGCCGGATCATAAACATATCCGCACACTATACACTTATATTTTTTCATCACAATTCCTTTCTTTTTTGTGGGCAGTTTAGCGTCTTGCCCGGGACAGACTACAACAGCCCTCTTTGCAATGAGCAACAGGCCTGAGCATGTATCTGACAATAATTCTCATACCTCCCCCTTTCCTTTAAGATATAGTAACGCTTATTTCCGCTTATTTGTCAAGCCAGGATTAAAAATAGTAGTGTCAAGAATTATGGGCACTTTCTAAAATGTCAAAGGGTTTATTTCAGATCCCTCCACTCACTGCGTTCGGTCGGGATGACAGTGGTAAAATATTCGGGGTGGCCAGAACTTTGGGAGACGCGATAAATCGCGTCTCTACAACCGGTCAATCATAAACTGTACATTTTCATTGGCATTTCACGGGATTATGTTAATTTCAGGATGGCGCAGTTTCCATACCAAAAACACTTCGTCCGCGAAGCCCTGCCCGATTGTTTTAACATCGCAGATTTTGCCTAATGCAAAATCTGGGGTTAACTGATTTGTTTGTGGATAGTTAGGAATGTTTCGGTTTACAACTTTTCGATATTTACAGTTTTTAAAGTTGTAAACAAGATTTGAAGAAACCATTAGAAAAAGAAAAAAGGACGAGGGATACCTTGCAAACCCACGAAAGGTATCTCTCATCCTTTTTTTTGAAAAACTTCTTAAACTACGCCCTGAGCCATCATAGCTCTGGCAACCTTCATAAAACCGGCAATGTTCGCGCCGTTAACCAAATTACCCGGCGTGCCGTATTCTTCCGCAGCCTGTTTCGCGGAATCATGAATATCTACCATGATTTGATGAAGTTTTTCATCTGTTTTTTCAAAACTCCATGCTAAACGCTGAGAATTCTGCGCCATCTCAAGACCGGAAGTCGCGACTCCGCCCGCGTTCGCGGCTTTGCCCGGGCCAAAAGAAACTTTATTGGCTACAAACACCTTCACCGCTTCAGGCGTACAAGGCATATTCGCGCCTTCCGCCACCGCGATACAACCATTCTTCACCAATGTTTCCGCCGCGGACCCGTCCAGTTCGTTCTGCGTCGCGCTTGGCAGGGCCACATCACACTTAACATTCCATATACCGTTACAGCCTTCAGTATATCTAGCCGAAGAATGTACTTTAACGTATTCCTTAATGCGATTACGTTCAACTTCTTTTAACTGTTTTATCGTATCCAGGTCAATTCCGCGTTCGTCATATATGAATCCGCTGGAATCAGACATTGCCACGACCTTAGCACCCAGCTCAGTCGCTTTCTGATGCGCGTAAATAGCCACATTACCTGAGCCTGAAACAACAACAGTTTTGCCATCAAAAGAAGTTCCACGGTCTTTGAGCATCTCTTCACAAAAATACACACATCCGTAACCTGTAGCTTCGGTTCTAACTAAAGACCCTCCGAAATCAAGGCCTTTACCGGTCAGGACACCGTTAAAAAGTTTAGTGATTTTTTTCCACTGGCCGAACATATACCCAATTTCACGGCCTCCAACCCCGATGTCGCCAGCCGGCACATCCGTGTCCGCGCCGATATAGCGGTGAAGCTCATTCATAAAACTCTGGCAAAACCTCATAATTTCGTTGTTACTTTTTCCTTTTGGGTCGAAATCAGAACCGCCTTTTCCCCCTCCCATCATCAGCCCGGTAAGAGAATTCTTAAAGATCTGCTCAAATCCCAAAAATTTGATAATACCGATATAAACCGAAGGATGAAACCTGAGCCCGCCTTTATAAGGGCCTAAAGCTGAGTTGAATTGAATACGAAAAGCGCGGTTCACCTGAACCTTACCGCTATCATCATGCCAAGGCACTCTAAAAATTATCTGCCGCTCCGGCTCAACTATCCTTTCGAGTATTCCTGCTTCCTCAAATTCAGGATGCTTTTTAATAACTGGTTTCAGCGACTCCAACACTTCCTCCACAGCCTGAAGAAATTCAACTTCCCCGGCATTCCTCTTTTTCACCATTTCCAGCACTTTTGCTACATAACTTGTTTCCCGTGTCATCTTTCTTCCCTCCGTTTTGTTAGTTAGTAGAGGATTTTAGACCTCCCTCCAACACCCAGTGGCCTTAAATAACAAAAGCGTCCCTCTCCTTTTGAGAAGAACGCCTTTGTTCCCTGCGATATGTTCAAAACTATATGTATAAATTATCTCAAATTATCAAACCCTTGTCAAGAATTTTTCTCTAGAAGTAGTGTCAAGAATTATGGGCACTTTCTAAAATGTCATTCCCGCGCAAACGGGAATCTGTAATAATACCAATTACGTTAATTAATTGTACTAAAATTTAGCCCAATCGCGTGTGCATAAGTTTTCTATAACACCTTCTTCGTCGCAAAAACAATTTCACGCTTCGCAACAAGAATCTACAATGTGATCGTAACCTTTAAAATT
>JBDRBY010000065.1:0-10520 GCA_043822245.1 Candidatus Omnitrophota bacterium | reverse complement strand
GCCCTTTGAAAAGGGGGGAAGAAAATTAGTCGCCCTTTGAAAAGGGGGGAAGAAAATTAGTCGCCCTTTGAAAAGGGGGGAAGAAAATTAGTCGCCCTTTGAAAAGGGGGGAAGAAAATTAGTCGCCCTTTGAAAAAGGGGGACTAGAGGGATTTCAGCATTTCTTTTGTTTCATCGTCATACGGATAAAATTCCAGGGCCTTAACCAGTTGTTCCTTAGCCTCCGTCAACCTGCCGGATGCCATATAAATTCTTGCCAAATTCTTGCGCGCGAGAACATAAGATGGTTTTGAATTAACAGATTTCTTATAAAAATCTTCCGCCCTACTCGTCTCTCCACCCCTTTGGCAAACAACACCCAAATTGTTCAGTGCTTCCGCGTATTCCGGAAAAATCCCGATAGAACGCCGAAAATATTCTTCCGCTTTGTAGAGATCCCCCCGCCGAAAATATTCCACACCGGCATTATTGTTCGCTCGAAAACTATACTTTGTATTTGACGCGATTTCCAGGTACATAGCCAGCGGATCCCGCCAATCCTTATTTCGCTGAACGGTTAAATAACAAAAGCTTATTACAACGAGTATACCACAAACGGCTGAAAATATTCTTATTGGAAAAGGAGAAATCCGCCACAAGGCGGCAAATGCCGCGGTAATCATAACAAAAAAACCTATTGACCCCAAGTAAAGATAATGCTCACTAACAACATTGTTTATTGGGACAATAATTCCACAAATAGGCAAAAGACCGAGGACAAACCATATTTGTCCGAAACAAACAGCCTTTTTTCTGCCGGAAAAACGAATAGCAAAAAAACACATCAGCGCGAGAAACAAAAGGCCCAGAAAAGATACCGGCACATTTAACCGCGGCATATCATATTCCATATGCAGATTCAGCGGCAGGAAAAAAAGCCTTATGTATGTCAAAAAGACCTTCCCAAAAAACAACGCTCGAAAAGCAATGCTTTGGCTATACGGGCTGGCCTGGGCACCTTGCGTCAGGATATTTAAATTAAGAAAATTCAGCGTGCCTGCCCTTAAAAACACATAAAAAACCGCCGGCAGGATAAAGCCTATTAACGCGGGAAAATTTTTATTCTTTTTAAAAAACAAAACCTCGTACGCTACCAAAAAAATCGGCAGTACCAGGCCCATCTCTTTCGATAGAACGGAAAGTACGTAAAAACTCACCGACATAACAAGAAAAAGGCTCTTCTCGCGGCGGCGATAAAACACATAAGAAAGAAACGCGGATAAAAAGAAAAACACCATCAAAAGATCCGTGCGGTTTGAAACATAATTCACCGCTTCGGAATTTATAGGATGAACGAGGAATAAGCACGCGCAAATCAAGCTAAAACGGTATCGGCCAAAGATTTTATACAATAGGCTAAACACTAAAATTCCGTTTAACAAATGCAAAATAACATTTGTTAAATGATACCCAAAAGGCTGAAGTTTCCAAATTTTGTAATCCGCCGCGAAGGAAAGCGTCGCCAACGGCCTATAGAAATTAAGAGTCTCCCCTGCGCCGGTATGGTACGATGTTGAGAAAATTTCGGAAACATAGCTGAATGGCTGGCGGATAAAAACATTGTTAACTACCGTGACTTCATCATCCCAAAAAAGCGCCCCATTCATACTGTTATAGTACGCTCCAAGGCCTATCACCACAATCAAACTTACCGTGAATATGAACTTCTTCATTTTAACCACAGTGTCCATAACATGTTACATTAACATTTCAACTGATAATTGGTTATAGTCATCCCGTCCAAAACAAAAAGCTCGGCTCTGCCGAAAACGCGGGTTCCGAATCCTCATACTTTCCTGAAACTCTCACTACCCCGGCACTTCCACGCAATATAATCGTCCCGCCGTTCCGGTTCGTTATAGCGTTGCTTGTTCCCGCGGCGGGTGAGATATCTCCATACACAAAATTCTGAATCGCAAGCTGTGACGTTTGGTGCCCTCCCACTATAATTGATTTTGCCTCAAAAGTCTGGGAACAGACTACCGCGGCGCTTGAAGCGTCAATTACAACATCATCCAGAGAGGACGGTTCATCCGAAGGAAACCAATTATCCGCGTCTGTCCAGGCCGCCCCGTCTCCGCCGGACGACCAGGTTATATCGTCAGCTCCAGCGGTTTGCCAGCCCGCTATCAGGTACAAGCCGCATAAAAGGAAAAATACCTTTCTCATCTATTTCCCTCCTTTGGTTACAGATATTGAATGGGTTTTGGGCGGGTCTCAGACCCGACCCTACGTATTGTAACCATGAATAATTGGGGTTGGTCCGGTCGCGACCGGACACTACGCATGATCACTGTCCTGCGTGCGGAGCAAATCTTTTATATCTTCCAACAGTTTGATTATTTGAATGTTTTGGTAATACAAAGCCTTTATCTCCTGTTCAGAATAGATTATGTCAGTTGCCACTATGTCGTGTATTTCCTTGGCTTTCTGTTCGGCTTCATCAAAGGAAAATTCCGCGGAACCCGAACAGCAGAAAAAAATACCTACTCCCATTAAAATTAAAAACCCGACCATTATCCTTCTCATCTTTTCGCCTTCCTCTGGTTACAGATATTGAATGTTGTTTTGGTTCGGTCTTGACCGGACATTACGGTTATGGCCTTATAAAAAGCCGCGCGCCTTCCACATCCATACGTTCCACTTCAAGCGTGACATTACCTTTTAACGCGACGACATCATCCGCGTCCGCGCCGTCAAAGTCGTAATCGTACCTGCCGTTCGGGCCTAGCATAAGAAGGTCAATCCCGGCAGCAGCACTCATTCGTGGGTATTCGGTATAAACCTCATACCCAATAGGATATTCGATGGTATACCTATCAATTTTCGGCTTTTCAGCCCCAATCTTACTAAAAACCAGCTTAATCCGCCAATCTTTACCAGTTTCCGGAATCACTTTTAACTTCACCACGTCTTCATTCGATATTTCGCTTATATCCCGAAGAGAAAGGCTGTGTATCGTATAGCTGTCAGGAATTGGAACTTTGAGCCCCTCGGAAAGAGGGATATTTCCCGACCTCATCGGCGCGTTACGCAAACACACAAAACTGATAAAACTGTTTTTATATTGTCCCAATTCTGCTTCTACAAAAAATTCAATACCGGTGATAAGTATTAAATCTTTACTGTCTACCCATTCAGACTCCGTGATAAGCGTATTTGTTTTGTCATAATATCTTAATTCCATTTTGCTTATCTTTACGTCAAAAGTGTTCTTCGAAATTTCAAAAGATTCCCCGTTGTATTCTGAATATATCTGTTTTTCTTTCGAATCCCACCATATTTTTTCAATCACATTCGCCGCTTTCTTCGCGTCCGGATGATATGTGAAAAAAAGAGGACGCCCTGGAGGACACGCTTGGTTCAACGCTACCTTAGAAGCCCCTGAGCCTTCTTCTTTGGTTAATGTTACCGACACAAATTCAGCCACGCCGCTTTCTTCGTTTTTAATTTCAGAGATTGGAACCGCCGCGCCGGATTTGATCTTTGTATTTAGCGTGTATAATGACCCCGGCGCGGTTACGGTATGAGTATCATCCGTCCATGGCGGAACAAATTCCACATACGACTCGCCCGCCGTTAAAACTTCCAGGCTGTCTTTTAACCCAAAATTCGTAAAGGTTCCGCTTGTGATCTCTTCAAACGTCTGATTTAACACTTTTTGCAGGGCAAGCTGGTTTTTAGTAAATCCCCAGCTTTCTAAAGCGGTTTTTAGCGTAAAGTATAGCGCCACCGCGATTATCACAGCAATTGAAATCGCGATTAAAAGTTCGATTAATGTAAGGCCTTTTTTATTCATAATTTTTAGTTTTAGGGTCCGGTCTCGACCGGACACTACTTGACCTCCCGCCACATCAACGTGCCAATGCCGAATTTGGCAACGCGGCCGAATTTTACTGTACCTCGTTTGATTTTAAATCCATACTCAGATTTTGGAATTACGGTAACGATCTCCGCCTCAGGATTTGTAATTGTAAACTTAGCAACTCCTTTACGGAACGTAACCGGTACTCTCTCAGTTGAGCTTTCAGCTGTACCGTTTGGATTCTCCTCTTCAAAAGTGATATTAATCGTAAGGTTGTTTTCCGTGGTAATAACATTATTCTCTTCGTCCGTAAGCGTGACAAACACTTCGGCTATAGTCCCAACCGCGGCCTCCGTCGAAATTACGGTTAAAGTGGCCTGCTTTACCTTAATCTTTTCGCTTTGAACGCTTTTGCCTGATGAAGGTTCATTCACACTAATTCTATACGAGCCAGGAGCATCACAAACCGCGAAAAAAGTATGTTTTCCCCCGTCGGCAGGAATAAACTGATATGTATTTTCTATTTTTAACCCGGAATCAGGGTTCAATACGATACTTGACGCGTAATTCGGTATTAACTCGCCATTATCGTCAACTAGGGAAATAACCACGTCAAAACTTTCACCTGTATAAAAAAATGTCCGGTCTCCCTCCGGCGGAGTTATCTCAAGCAGGACATCCTTCGGATAGAACATGACATTTCCGCTTGTGCCATTTCTGGAAGGATTGTTTGTATCGCTCGCCTCAATTAAAATCAAGCCCCATCTATCGTAAAACGCGTTAATCCGGGCTATCCCGCCGGAAAAATCATTTTCCGAAACAAGGCCGGGAACAATCTGCCCATCGGAAGTATCCGCAGAGAGAACCGGCACTGCTGTCAACACGCACGGCCCTCTATAATTCGGGGTTACAATCCCCCGGGCGTTATACGCGACAATTTCGGCATCAAAAGACGCGTTTACAATCTGTGTGCTACCGCAGGTAACGCCTAAACTTGCAGGGACAAACAATACTTCGCCTGAAAAACCGGTCTTATCCGAATCTTCCGTGTCCGAAACTTTTATCTTGATTGTACCACAATCGGGATAATTTGCTTCCACTTCCAACACACCGTTTTCAAAACCCGACACTTCATCCGGAACAATATTCATCAAGCCGGTTTGTGGATTCACGTACTGGGCGGCTATTTCAACCGTACCGCTGTAAGTCTCATCAGTTTCGCCGTCTTCACTTTTCGCCGTAATCGTCATTTGAAAATATTCACCCGCTGTCTGGGGAGTATTTACCGTAATACCGAAGGATGCCGCGCCGGAAGTAATTTCCTGCTGCTGCAGGGCATCTTCCCACCCTCTGTCAGGATACTCTTTAACAGAGATAATCGGCTGGCCTTCTTTTTCATCTTTATAATAAAATTCCGCTTGAAAATTGCCTTCGGTAACAACTATTTCTCCTATCGACACCCACGCTTGTTTATCAAGAGAAAATTCCCCCATTTCTGAATCTGAACTAAGCCGCAGGGTTATATCTTCCCATGCGGTTTGAGGAGTGGAAACCGAATTCTGCAGTTGAATTGTTATCGGCCCTGAAACTTCTTTTTTCGAGAGAGACTGCGAGGTAGTGATGATCGTTATCTTGTTCACAAAATTAACCAAAAGACTGTCGATATAGGTATCATCATCGTCGTCTCTTACCGAATTGTAAACACCTTCAAATCCAAGATCACTTAATGAACTAATGGAGGAATCGATAAACCTCATATCCTCACTAACCGGCACAAATTCTGTTTGTGTAGTATCAGCATGGTTTATGTAAACATCGTACAGATGGGTTGAAAAATCCAATTTCAAAAGCACCCGGTACCATTGCCCCGCGGTAAAAATACTTCCTGTATCATGCCATGAAGAACCGTCAGCGGCGTAAACCTTTCCCGTGTAATCGAAGGTGACAGCCGCGGCTTTACCCGAAGGCACATTGGCAATTTCCCCGCCGATACCCGGCTTAACATAAAACTCAACCCAACAGGGGGCAACGCTTCCCAAAAGCTTGGGGCGGGAGACCTTAACAACGGTCTCATTGCCCGTAAGCCTTAGCGCGTTACCTCTGCCGGTTAAGGTTACGGTATTCTGAACCACCGCGTTGGCCGCGGCGCCCTGAACAACCTGCCATGAATCAACCGAGCCTATTGTGACATTGTTCAGACGGCTATCAAAATTCTCGAAGTAGGTGTCATTAACACCGGCACTGCCGATTTGGCAAACAACAGCCGCGCACGCGAAAACCAAGAAGGTTAAACCACGTCTCATCGCGTCCCCTTTGTACGGAACGGGCGCGACCGTTCCGTACGGGAACCAACGAGGTACCCTTCAATTTTCTCTTCGGCGGATTTAAAAACATCAACAACTTTCTCTTCAACGAATTCATAAATTTCCTTGGCGTCTTCTTCTGAATAAACATGCGTGGTTTTATTTCGCGCGTCTATAATTTCCATAAAAATCTCCTCATCAGAGATCAAACCCAGTTGAAACGCCGATCGAAAAGAGGTTTTGGGGCTAAAACTGTCAATTTTTTCGCTACCCGCGATTTTCTTAAAAGTTTTCCACAAAAGCTCAAAAGTAAATTCAAAACGTTGAATCACCGCGTCTCTTTTAATTTCTGTCTCTTCTTCCAATTTAACCGCTTCTTTTAATTTTTGATTCGCTTTTTTAAATTGCTTAAAAATACTTTCGATTTCCCCGTCTCGTGCCATACTGCTATCCTCCCTAGAGAAGCTTTAAGAAAGTCATTGTTTGTTATTCCGTAAAAATCAACCAAATCTACCTTTCTTAAAGTTTTAACTTTTTCTTCGATGTCGTTCTTTATCAAAGCTACCTTCGCCCTGGTTATCTTCGCCCCGCAGATAATTCCCACATCTATATCCGACCCACGGCTAAACTTCCCTTTCGCGAAAGACCCAAAAAGAAAAACCACACACTTCTCACGGCACAAATGCCTAAATATCGCGCGCAATATTTCTTCTTGTATATTTTTTAATCCCATTTTTTTAATCTGTTTTTTCTTCTACCATGGGTTTTTCTACTAGTTTTCCTTCCTCTTCATTATACACATATTCTCCCGCTCTGAATTTATCCGGGGTTAGTTTGTACCTGTCGCAAAACACTGCCTGCATCTGGCTTAAACTGTTGAACTCTTCACTCAACAACTGCTGAAGAACCGCTACCCGCGCCTCTTTATTCCGCAGAGCGATAATGTTGGACACCAAAACATCCTTTTCCTTTTGCGCCTGGGTCTTCTCAACGTCCTGCGCGAAAGAAACCGTGCTCATCGCCATACCGCAAACAACCACCAAACAAAACAACACCTTCCTCATGACATCCTCCTTTTTTAAATTGGAACTAATTTGGAACGGTCGCGACCGTTCCCTACGTGACCATTTCGTACATGGCCATTTTGCGCGCGGGTGTTTTGCACGAATTTCATTTTCACATCGTGGGGAACGGTCGCGACCGTTCCCCACGCGCGTGTTTCGTACGGTTTTGTACGGGTTTCTTTATCTTCTTCTTCATTTTATACACCACGTGCAAAGGGAAAAATTCAAAATAGTTTTCTTCGTCAAACCAGGCGCATTTAAAATGATACAACCTTAGTGTGGTCAGGCGCGATAACGCTAAAGCATATATCGTTAACTGCTCGATAGGCTTTGCCTTCTTCGCCGACGGCTTATAGTCCATTATATGAACCATACCATTCCTAATTTGAATAAAGTCAATATGCCCGGTTATTATTTCTTCATCTTCTAAGTTTATCGGCACATTGAAATTCAGCGAATTCCTATAATGTAAAACATCATCCTTATCCAATAACACCGGAACCTCCACCGCCACAGTCACAGAATCGTTAATTAGCATAAACTCCTGCAGTATTTGATGCCGTAGTTTATTATTCGCTATCGCCTGTATAACAAAATTGGTATTCATCACGGCGGCATTCGCTTTGGGCGTTATCTTTACCTGCTCAAGATTAAAAACATTTTTGTACTCGGAGGCTCGGTTAGAACTCTCTTTAAAAATTTGATGCGGACATTCAGCGACAACCAACTCTAAAAAATCCTGTAAAGGCTTAAACTTTCGATTTTTAAAATCATCACTTAAAATCAAATCTGTCTTCGCGCGGTGATACATAAAATCATAAATCTGACCGTGAAACAGTTTGGACTCAACCAAGCATTCACGTTTGTCATATTTTTCAC
This sequence comes from Candidatus Omnitrophota bacterium, assembly GCA_043822245.1. Lineage (GTDB taxonomy): Bacteria > Omnitrophota > Gorgyraeia > Tantalellales > Tantalellaceae > JBDRBY01. The sequence goes on along the minus strand of JBDRBY010000065.1, from coordinate 2,430 downwards.
TAATAAACCCGCGCATTCTTAAAAAAGAAAGGTACTTTTCATAATCTTTCAGCCAATTTGAAATATTCTGAACGCTGGTTTTAATGCCGTATTTTTCGCTGACTTTCCGCGCGGCCTGCTCAAGGCTGTTCATCCTGTTGTACAAAGTGATCGAATCAAGGATAAGACGAAAAGGAAAAGTTTTATTTTTAGTTATGCCGGATGTAAATTTTTTTTGACAATGGTTGCAATAATACACCTGAACAGTTTCATATTTCTTCTTCCTCTGCCCCTTCTTGATAAAGTCCGTTCCTTGGCAATACAGGCATTTTAGTACCTTTTTTTCCTCGTTTAAATTTTGTTCATTAAATAACATTTTTTTTCATTGTTCCCTGATAACTGATCACTGTTTAAACACTCTTATCCACGCCTTTTTTAAATTTAAAATTTTTACGCGCTGGATTTGATATTTCTTTAAAAACTTATTTAATGTCTCTTTTGTATTTATGGTTTCAACCGACGCGGTTAAAAAATCTATTTTGGATATAACCGCGCTTATTAACTGAGCGGTTTTTTCCAGTTTATTCATGGCTTTATCAAATTCGCTGAACTTATCTCCGTATGATTCAGCTATCAGCCGCGGAATATTCTTAGACAGTCTGTATAATATCTCCGCTTCTTCCATTAATTTTGTTTCATTTTTCTCCGCGGCGGATATTTCAAGCTGAAATATTTCGGATGATAATTGAGTTGTCTGCTTATATACTTCGAGATCTCGAAATGTTTTTATCGCGGTTCTTACGCGAAATTTTTTATACTCCTGCAGGGGGGCGGATTTTCGAGTTTTGATGTTTTTATCGTTTTGATGTTTTTTGAATCCCGTCATGATAATGATCCTTTTGATGGTTTTCAATAAAAAACAGATATAGAAAAAGCAATACGCGATTTAACCTCTTTATTTTACCATTATTAAGGACGATTTAAAAGTCTCATATTTTGAAGGCAAAAAGGCCCGAATATTTGTGATATCGTACTTGCAGAAAAAATTCGGGACCTACTTTTCGGCCTCCAACTCCGCTATTTTCGCCCTCAGCCCCTCTATCTCGCTCTGCAGTTCTTTCACCGCGTTAACCGAAGAAAGCCCCCTGCTGAACTGGCCTTCTATATTCTTGAGGCGTTCATCTGAAACAACGGTAATATTCCCGCTCGCGTCAAAAGTAAGTGTCCCAATACCAAAAGCCGCGAAGCGAAGCGTGCCGGTGTCTATGTTGCTCTACCTGGGTTTTAACACAATTTCCTTCTTCTCGTAATAAAAACAGATATCAAAATGAACAAAGAAACCAGCCTGGCCTAAAAGGCCAAAAGGCATATCATCCCATTCGTGAGAGTAATAAACATTTATTACGAACTCATTTCCATTAAGTTTTATATGGGTCTTATGCAAATACGACAACACCGACCCGCCTATGCCTGAGAAAATTTTCGGATTTCCGCTATGTACATTGTGCCCCAACGTTTTAGCAATCCATCCGGGAAAAGTGCATTCATCCGCGCCGGAATCAATTAGCCCATCAAAGGTTATTGTCTGCTTACCTAAAGATAACTTCACGGGAATGACCGGCCTATAAATATGCTGATCGGGTTTGACGGAAGGCGGGGTGACCAAATATTTCACATAGGGAAAGCTAATATACTTCATAGTAAATAGCTCCGATTTTCTTCGGGGATCTTGGTTAGTATAGGATCTTTAAATCCCTTCCCCCTGGCCTCTTTAAGAGCTTCCACAGGCGTGTGGCCTTTTCCTAATACTTTTTTCCTATCATAGCTTAAAGCTACAAAATAACCACGGTATTTCTTAATAACCGGTGTCATATCTATTGCTTTCATGTTCCATACCTCCATTTCCAAAATCGTTAATAATGTGTATTATACCATTTTTGAGACTGATTTAAAAGTCTCATATTTTGAAGGCAAAAAGGCCCGAATATTTGTGATATCGTACTTGCAGAAAAAATTCGGGACCTACTTTTCGGCCTCCAACTCCGCTATTTTCGCCTTCAGCCCCTCTATCTCGCTCTGCAGTTCTTTCACCGCGTTAACCAGAGTAGCAATAACCGGCCGGTCAGAAAGGCTCAAAAACCCCCTGTTATCCTGCCCCACAGCTTCGGGGATTGCTTTTTTCACATCCTGCGCGCTAAACCCCGCATAAATATGCTCAGTTTCTAATCCTGATTTCTCGTTCCACTTGTAAACAATTGGATTTAACGCGAGAATCGAAGAAAGCCCCCTGCTGAACTGGCCTTCTATATTCTTGAGGCGTTCATCTGAAGCAGCGGTAATATTTCCGCTCGCGTCAGAAGTAAGTGTCCCAATACCAAAAGCCGCGAAGCGAAGCGTGCCGGTAGTATGCAATTGCGCAGAAGGCGCCGTCGTACCTATGCCGACGTTGCC
>JBDRBY010000064.1:0-5562 GCA_043822245.1 Candidatus Omnitrophota bacterium | reverse complement strand
AATCAATTAAGTGATGTGTCCCCGTAAAGGCCAAGCCCTTAAGATCTTTCCAATCGCGCGAATCGGTATGAGCCATGTTGCGGAACGTGCTGAATTTCTTGAGTATCTTGCGGGCGAGGTCAATGGCGCTGGTACCCTGGGTGCCGGTGCGAAGAAGAATAGCCAGAAGCTCTGAATTACTCAAAGCCCCCGCTCCCTTCTTGAGGAGTTTTTCTCTCGGTCTGTCATCCTCCGGCCAAGTCTTTATGCCCGATATCTTTTTCTTTTCCGTCATTGCCTTATCGTTTCCCAATACCCGCCGGTTTTACGGCTTCCTCTGCGTTCGATTAAATTCCGCTCAATGAGAGTTTTTATCTGCCGTTCTATTGTTTTTATAGACCTTCCGTCGAGGTGCGAGCTTAAATCTTTTGCCTTAATGCCGGGGTTCGCTTTTATAGCCCCAAAGAGCGATTTTAATCCCTCACTTAATCCCTCACTTAATCCCTCACTTTTACCTGTCTTTTGAATAGCAACCTTTGCCTTCGGCCGGTAAAATGTTACTACGAAACCCGTCTTGATATTCTTGAATGTCACCCTCACGCCAGCGGCTTTACATTCATCAACTATGCGCTTGAATCCTGAGCCCCAGCGTTCAATATCCTTGGAGTAATAGAAAGTATCGGCAATTAGAGGATTGCGCGGAATGCTCTTCTCCGTGCCTTTAATAAAATCTTGCGGAGAATAATCGTAAGGGAAGTGGCCGGGATTATAGATTTCGATTCTGTTGCGGTAAATCGCCAGCTCATTCCCGGACGGATTATTGAAATCACGGTGACAAAGAGAATTTACGATTGCTTCGCGGACAGCCTCAGGCGGAACCTCCGGCGTTTCAACACGTTTAAAATCAACTATCTTAGCGCTCCAGTTGATATGTTCTTTAACATAAGTTTCGCACTGAGCAATAAGGCCAAAAAGCGTTCCTTTGAAAGATTGAATATCCACAAAGGTCGTTTTTTCATCGGTAGCAAAAACAGCGGCGCGCACCTCGATAAGACTGTCCTTACAAAATAGGGCGCGGCCAGCATTAAGAAGTTTATTGCCTTTAACCAGATGAAGTTTGTTAAGAACGTTTCGCGCTGAATCATAGGCGTATTTAATGCGCCCGGCTTTGCGTCCCTTTTCAATAAATTCTTTAATGGTAGGAATGTCTGCTTTGGATATGGAAAATCCGGAAACCTCAAAGCCCCACGAGTAAATATAGTTGCTCTTTTTCTCAACTAAATGCTTAAGCTCGCTGACTGAAAGTTTCTTATCTTCCTCGCCCATGCGCAGATAATACCGCCCGCGAGCGGCATACACGGCATCGTGTCCGCTGACGTTAACAACAATGCAGTGTTTACCATGAATTTTCTTAGCCTGGATGTCCGGAAAAACTTTAGGCTCAATCCAATCGCTGATCGCTTTTGAGATATCTTTTATCGTTGACTTGCCAATCTGCTGTCCCAAGATACGCCCGTTATCATCAATCCCGAAATAAACAGTACCTTTACAATGTTTATTCAACATAGCCCCTAAAGAAATAACCGCTTCTTTGAGTTCTGATGTTGATTTTTTGAATTCAGTGGTTTCGTTTTCGGTAAATTTCATATTCCCGCCTTCTTGCTTCGCCTAACTCGATCGGTCAAAAATTTTTCAATATGATACTGCTGGATTTTATTCGGCTTAGTCTTGCCATTGAGCCAGCGGCTAACTGTAGAAAAAGCAACCTTCAAGTCCTTTGCCAAATCAACCTGCGTAATTCTATTTTCCAACCGGTATAATTCCAATTGTTTAATAATGTCCATGTAGTCTGCCTCCGTCTCTGTATCTAAATAGTAGTTTTCGGACACTTGCGTTTTCTTTTGCGTGATTTGCATTATATAGCAAAGAGGGGGTTCAAGGCAAGAAAAATTTCGTCACGGATTGGGAATGGGAAGAGACATAGTACCCCCCATCCCTCTACCCATCCCAAAACTTGTAGTAAACGAGCAAGGCGAGTCGAGCTACAAAGAAACCCCCTCAACCGAGGAGGTTCTCTGTATGTACCAGATTGGTAGCCCCAACGGGATTCGAACCCGTGTCTGATGGCTGAGAACCACCTGTCCTAGGCCTCTAGACGATGGGGCCTTTTTAAGCACGCACAAATTTTAGCATTTTTGTTATCTTCTGTCAATTAACAACTATTCCCACAACTATTCTTAAGGCAGGGTATTCATGTAAAAATGTCTCGAAAAAGAAAAATCTGTTTGCGAAGAGATTTAAAAATATATACTTCGACGGCGTGAAACCGTAGCTTGGTAGAACATTTCACCCTGAGCAAAAACCACGATGAGTCGAAGGGTTTACTCCACCGGTATAATAATACTTATGCCAGTAGTAATTTTATTCGGATTGCTAATCTTATCTTTATTTAATTCATAAATATATTTCCAGCGGTGTCCGGCGCCGCATTCTTTCTCCGCTATTTTCCAAAGAGTGTCTCCTTTTTTGACTACATACGTTTTCTCTGAAACACGAACGGCAGACTCAAGCCCTTCTTCTTTTTCGATGATATATTTACCTTCTCCTAATTGTTTCGCGTTCGACCCTGGTAATCCGCCGGAATAAGGCATCATAACTTCTTCCGTTTCCGCTACTACAAAATGAGCGTTCCGGTCTTTTTGCATCCCGGTGATATCACTAATACCGGACAAAGCATCGAGTTTTCCGCGGCTTACTATACGAATTCGTTCTTCGGCAATACCTTTTTCCAGCATATATTGTTTTACCGCGTTCGCTCTTTTCTTCCCCAATTCCAAATTATAGGTTTCCGAACCGCGCCGGTCGCAGTTTCCGGTAATAAGGATGCCTGTTTCCGGATTCTTTTTCAGAGCCCTTACCGACTCTTCCAGAATCGGCATATGATCATCCCGCAATTGCGCCTTGTTATAATCAAAATAAATTTTGGTATTCTTTATAGTTTTCTTTATCAACAACGACGCCCTGAGCTCCTGGGGTTTTGGGGCCGGCAGTTCTTCTTCTTTATAATCGAAAATAACTTTATACACATAAATGTATCCCCTGTTGCCCCATGGGCTGATTTTACCGGGCGCCTCAGGCCACCACCAATATCCGCTACGATCTTTGTCTTTCACCGGAGCCGGAGCCGCGTCCGTCGGCCACCACTCGAAATTTTTCTGGAGTTCCTGTATTTCCTTTTCCCGTTTTTCAATTTTATCTTCCGCGAAAGAAACTTTATCCGCCGGCAAAAAAAACAACGCCGCGCCAAAACAGAACCATACTATTCCCTTAAAAACTTTTATCTTTTTCATAGCCCCACCTCGTGCTTACGCATCTTACCGACTTTAAAATTTCCACTTAAATTCCACATCCAATCTATCTTCATCCGGCTGAGCCCAAGACTCCCGCCAGTGTCTTTTCCCTTTTAAAATTATGTTATCGGTCAACTCAATTTCCGCGCCGACCGCTTGTTGGGCTAAAGCGTCTTTTTCCCCTTCAGCCTTTATACTGTACGTTCCATATACTTTTTCACCGACAATATATTTGCCTATTTCTACTGAAGAATTTTTAGCGGAATTTAAAGCCTCATTTAAGTTAATATTTATATCATCGAGCCCTACCGACTTAGCCAGCTTCGCTTCCGCCTTGCCTATAAAAATATCATTTATCAACACGTTTCTAATATCCGCTCTGGTCAATTGTTCATTTTCCCGCGGGCTTAAAGCGCTTGTGTTTTTACCGAAAATTAATAAAGACATAATTTCTGAATGATTTAACTTCGGCTTCGCGCTGAGCGTTAAATGATAATTATTCGATACACCGTTTACCTTCGCGAATATTTTATATCTTCTTACTTTAGTCTGAGCCTCTATTTCAACAGAAGAAGGACTGTTTTCGCGGGAGAAAATAATTTCTCCTTTGTTAATATTGAATGGCTTATGCAAAACGCATAAGTCTTTATATTTAAACAATTTATGTAAATTGTTTTCTTGCATTTTCCTCCATTAATGATATAATGTAACTGGTTCCATTACAAACAGTTACAACAAAAATGGAGGAAAATTATGTTTCAATTTCAATACTCTCTTTTTTACGATATTCAAATGCTTATCCAAAATTCCAACTTCTACCGCAAATATTATCTACTCTTCAAATCTCTTAATCTCTCTAAAGTTCATAATAAAAACTATGGTACCGGCCGTACCGGCTATTCACGCCACGCTATGATTAGAGCCTTCATCGTCAAACATCTCGAACAAATAAAATCTGTCCCCGCCCTTATCGATTTTCTCGACGCCCACCCAGCTCTTACTGAAATGTGCGGCTTCTCCATGGGCTCTTTGCCAAATCCTTCTCAGTTCTACAGATTCCTTTCTGATACCAATAATTCTTTACTTCAAAACCTGCATCATTCCATTATCAAAGATCTTTTAAATAGAAACATCATCTCTAATGACGTCTTTATCGTCGACTCAAAGCCTGTTATGGCTGCCTCAAAAGAAAATAATTTTAAAAATCCTAACCGTAATACTCGCAACAAAAATAAAAAAGCTAAACATAATCCTGCAGCTACTCTTGGTTACTATTCCTATCAAACCGTCAACGGCAAAAAGGATAACTTCATTTTCTTCTGGGGTTATCGTACCCATGTTGTTGTCTCTAAAGAAGGTATCCCTCTGGTTGAATTAACTCTGCCTAATAATGTCAAAGACACCAAAGCTGCCAAAAAACTTATAAAAAAACTGAAGCGTGTTTATGGCTCGCGCAAAAGCTCTATATTAATTGCCGACGCTGCTTATGATGAACGCGCATTTTACAACTTCATCGTCAACGAACTTAAATGGCAAGCCTTCATTCCTATAAATCCCCGCAACAAACAACAGGACAAAATATTCGGCCCCTCAGGCTCTCCTTTATGCGATGCCGGACTTGAAATGCAACCCGACAGCATATGGACCGAAAAACTGAGAACTCGTGCTAAATTTCGCTGCCCCATTAAAGCCCCTATTAAATTCGCAAAAAATTATTCTAATGGCTGTCCTGTTAACCATCACAAATTCAATCCTTACGGCTGCACCAAATATATTGATATAACCAATGATGCCCGCTCTCGTGTTCCCAGAAACTCACTGTTCTATAAACAAACTTTTAATCTTCGCACTGAAGTCGAACGTTATTTCGCCCGCCTTGGCGACCGTGAAGTCGAACAAACCACCCATTACAAAATGAAATCCATCAAGAACCAAATGACCATTGCTCATCTATCATTAAGCCTTGTTGCCTTTGCCGCAGCTCTGCTTATCGAACAGCCTGAAAAAATCAGATGCTGCCGCACCTTTGCTAAAGTACCAGCGGCTTGCTTAACGGCTTAACTATTTACTTTTTCAAAGAACAATTATTTATCGTTATAGGATAACTGTGCCCATTTTTCAGTAATTACCTCGCTGCCCTGTGACTCTTTCTCTATCTTTACTTTTTTGAAAACCGCTTCCTCTCTTTGCTCCTCCAATTACCTGATGAAACCTCATTTTGCAGAATTCTATA
>JBDRBY010000063.1:0-20175 GCA_043822245.1 Candidatus Omnitrophota bacterium | reverse complement strand
TTCATCATACAAAGCGCCCATGTACTTCCATTGCTTTCCTGCCCATATAACGAAAAATTATGATCTTTGATTTCTTTAGATACCTGTATTAAGAGAGAGCCGGAACCACAAGCAGGATCACAAATACGTTCACCTGATTTGGGAGCGAGTAACTTTGCCAAGAGAACGGAAACCATTTCAGGCGTGTAAAATTCACCGCCCTTTTTACCGGCACCGCTGGCGAATTTCTCAATAAGGAATTGATATGTATCACCGATAATATCTCCGTTGCCAATTCGCGAAGGCCGTAAATCCATACGCTCATCGGCAAAGTCTTCAATTAGATGCTTAAGCCGCTTATTGCGGTCTTTGGTCTGGCCAAGATTAGATTCCGAATTAAAGTCTATATTGCGAAAAACTCCTTCAAGTTTTGCTTTGTTGGCTTCTTCGATACCTTCTAAGGCAAGATTAATGATCTCCCCAATGTTGCTGACATCGCGTTTACTGTAGATGTAGTCAAAATCGCAGTTTTCAGGGAGGACAAACCGTTCACGCTCCATCTTACGTTTAATACGGACAGGGTTATTTCCGTATTCTTTCTGATACTGCTCTTTTTTATCCTTCCATAGATCGCTTAAATATTTAAGGAAAAGGAATACTAATATATAGTTCTTATATTCGGAAGGATCTACAACCCCGCGAAAAGTATCGCACGCCTTCCACGTTACCGCGTTTATTTCTTCCTGACTCGTTTTACCGTTTGCCATAGGTTCACTCCTTCTTTATTCTCTTGAATGAGATATTACTTTTTTATCGCTTCCAACAACTGAGCTTCTACAAGCGTGCGCTTTTTCTCTTTAAGCCTGTCTGCAAGCTCCTGCTCTTTCAGATGTAATTCGTAGATTTTTTCAATTCTCGTTTGTGTTTCTAAAACAGGGATCACAACCTCAAGGTCTTCTAATAATTTTTTATTAATTACCTGTATACGTGTCCCGCCCGCATTCCTATTAAAATAAATTTGAGCTGGACGTTGATTAAGATACCACGCTAAATATCCGGGCAATATTTCTGATTGTTTTACACTGATTATAAAATAATGCGCGGTCGCTATCGTATTTGACATTTTTTCCTTTATAGCCGTAGAAATCGGGTGATTCGTTTTTGCCTTGAGAAGAACGTCACCTACAGAAAGAAAATTCTCCGCGTCAATATTATCTAAACTGATAAGCTGAAGCTCTTTTAGATTAAGAACGCCTTGCTCGCTGACATCCTTGAGCTGAACAACTCTCACCGTTCCTTCTCTGTCGGGTGTGATCCCTTTTTTAAAAAGGTACCCTGATTTGATTTCTGCGATTTCTGATATCTTCTTCTTCATTTGTAATGTTTTCCTTTAGCGTTCATACAACTTTATAGCACACTAGATATTTTTTGTCAAGAATTATTTTAGCGTTACTTCAACTTCTGTATTTTTCACAAAAATACTGCCTGATTTCTTATTTCGAACAGCGGTGCCTTAAAATAATAGGTTTTTACGGAAATTCAATCAATTTCGGCGTATCTTGATGCTGAAATACCCTAAAATAACTCCATATTATCATTTAAGCCAGTAAATGATAATATGGCATTTTCTTATTGTCACTTACTTACAACATTTGCGATGAAAATGGGCCCCCAATCAATTATCCTCACATCCGTTGTAACAGCCAAAACACGACAACACGACATTTTTCATGTCGTCCAATGTCGTGTTTTTCGGCCTATTTTCGTAACAAAAGTAGACTCTAAATATGCATAAATCACACGGAGAGTTAGGGGGACACAATACTTAATTATGGCAAACAGAGAAATGAATTAAGTATTGTGTCCCCCTAACTTACAGAATGTGTTATTGAGGAAAATAACGTTTGGGAATCGGTCAGAAAAAGGCGCTAAAACCCATGATGTTGTAACGAGTGTTTTACAAACGGCGAAACTGAATGGAAAAGATCCGATAGACACGCTGAAAAGTATATTACTTCCTTCCAAAAATAATCCCTTTGCCGAAATCCTATCGGCATCTCCTTAAAATCTCATTTGGCTTTAGATCCTTCGTCACTTCGTTCCTCAGGATGACGGGAAAACTATCCTCTTTGGAGAACTGAACTATTACAAAAAATTACAGCTCGAACTTAAATTTAAAAGACATAACCCTTTTAGTTTTATATAAAAAGCCCTACGATTTAATCGCTAAATCGCAAGGTCGTCTTGACTGGCGGAGAGGGAGAGATTCGAACTCTCGGTAGAGCCTTGCAACCCTACGGCGGTTTAGCAAACCGCTGCCTTAAGCCAACTAGGCTACCTCTCCTCAAAGATACGCGGGACTATCTACGTTTATCCAGAAAAAAATCTTGTATCATCTCGCGGCACTCCTGTTCCATTACGCCGCCTATGACTTTTAAAGTATGATTAAAAAGCCCCGGTTTTGTTAAGTCTATCGCTGAGCCGGCCGCGCCTGTTTTTGGATCATTGGCGCCGTAGATTATCGTGTTTAGCCTCGCGAGTATCGCGGCACCCATACACATTGAGCACGGCTCGATTGTAACATAAAGGTCACACCCCTTCAACCTTTCGTTTCTTAAATACGCCGCGGCCTGGGTAATAGCAATCATTTCCGCGTGCGCTGTAGGATCTTTTAGCGTTTTTATCTGATTATGGGCGCGGGCAATAATTTGGTTTTCGTGTACTATTACCGCGCCTACAGGGACTTCGCATTCGTAAGCCGCCTTATCCGCTTCAACAAGCGCTTGATCCATGTAAAATTCGCTGGTCATAAGATCCTTTACTTCGTTCAAAATGGCGTGCCAGGCAGGATTCGAACCTGCGACCAACGGCTTCGTAGGCCGCTACTCTATCCAGCTGAGCTACTGGCACATAAAAATATGTTTTTATTTGAGTTTTTATTGTATCATATTTGCGGTATTAGTCAATAAAGGCTCTCTATGAAAAATTTCGCGCTTATCGAAACCATATTGTGGGAAAATAGTACGTTTTTTCTGCTGGCTCTTCATTTAGAGCGCCTTAAAAAAAGCGCTCAATGTTTTTCTTTTCCATATGACGAGAGTCTTATCCTCCAAAAAATTAATGATTCTGCTGACGTTTTTGAAAAAACAAAAAAATACCGCGTTCGTCTTGTACTCGAAAAATCAGGCAAGATGACAATTCAATACCAAATGCTAGAAAAGCCTCCGGCTGGGCCGGCGAAAGCCGTTATTTCGAAACATAGAATAAATGCCGCGAATATCTTTCTTTATCATAAAACAACTAACCGGGCTCTTTACAACAAAGAACTTAAAAAATACCGCGCCAAAGGGTTATTTGAAGTTATTTTTTTGAATCAAGACGGCCAGATTACTGAAGGCGCCATAAGTAATATTGTCATAAAAAAGAACCAAGAATTATGGACTCCGCCCGTTCTCTGCGGCCTGCTTAACGGAACATTCCGGCAGTATCTGTTAAGTGGAGTAGTAGAGGCGCGAATTTTCGCGCCTCTACAAATAAAAGAAAAAATCTTTTACAAAGAAGACCTCCTCAACGCGGACGCCGTGTTTATGATTAATTCTGTTCGAAAGATATTGCCAATTACTTTGTTTTCTTCGTTCAAAAGTGTATAATGACTGTCGTTATGAAACTTTCTTTCTTCAAAACACGTTTTGCAATATACCTTATGCTTCTGGCTGTTATAAGCTGGTTCCTCTTTAACTTTCTTTTGAACAGCCAAAGCGTAATCATGCACAAATATTTTATTGAAAAACCTTCCAGTTATAATTTGGAACGCGCGGAACGGCTGGCTTCTTCAATATATCAGAGTTTTAAAAAAGAGATCACTTCTCCTTCTTTTGAAGACATTCAAGCTTTTATAAACAAATACAACGATATCCCCTTTTTGAGCGTCAACTTCATATTCCAGGATGAATCGGGTGTGATGAAAAGCGTTCTACAGGATGTGAAAGAAATAGACATTCTTAGCGCTGAATATGTTTATCCGATAAGGTACGCGGATAAGGAAATCGGAACTCTTATGGTTTATGATATAAATAAAGAATACAAAAAAGGTTTGTCGGAGTACTCTCATATGATGAATGTTACCCGGATATCTTTTGCCGCGCTGCTTCTTCTGCTTTTGTCTATCGCGTGTTTCCGCGAATACAGCGCCAAGATTGAAGAACTTAAACAGATCGCTGAATACAAGGCTATACATGACGGATTAACCGGGCTTTACACGCATAAATATTTCAAAGAGAGCCTGGAAAGAGAAATAGGCCGCTGTCAAAGATATAAACATCCGCTTTCGCTTATCATGTGCGATATCGACCATTTCAAGCAGTTTAATGACAAATATGGGCATCTTGCAGGGGACAAGGCTATACAAAGTGTCGCGCGTATCATTACTGAAAATGTCCGTTCTTCTGACCTGGTTGCCCGGTACGGTGGAGAGGAATTCGCCATACTTTTAATAGAAACCGGACGAGAAGAAGCTATAAGCATCGCTCGGCGGCTTAAAACACTAACTAACGAGGCAGTTGAAGTCGCTAGCAGGATCAGAAATAAAATTGAACAGACTCAGATTGAAATCGATCAACAAAAAGTTGGGATTACAATAAGCCTCGGCATAGCTTCCTGCAACGCGGACGCGGATTACAAACCAGAATATCTCATAAGTGAAGCCGACCACGCGCTTTATGAATCCAAAAGCGGCGGCCGCAATTTGATAACCTTGTTTGACCCGATAACAAAAAAGTTTGTTGTGAAATAGATTATAGAGCGTAGAGACAAGGTAGTGCCTCGTATCTACAGGTAAGCTTTTCTTTCCAGATACCCCACATAGTCTTTTACTGACTCTTCCAATGACTGGAATCGGGAGGTGTATCCGGCTTCTTTGAGTTTACTAATATCAGCTTGAGTAAAGTATTGATATTTTCCGCGAAGGGCTTCCGGCATATCTATGTACTTAATAACCGGTTTTTTATCCATGGCGCTGAACATAGCGCGCGCTAAATCATTCCATGTGCGGCTGAGAGAAGTGCCAAGATTAAATATTCCTGTTTTGTCAGGATTGCAGAAAAAATAATACATTACATCCACGGCGTCTTTAACATAAATAAAATCGCGCTTCTGTCCGCCGTCATCGTAATCCTTACGATAGGATTTGAATAAACAAATTTTGCCTTCATTTTGAATCTGGCCGAAGGCTTTACAAATCACACTCATCATATCTTCTTTATGATATTCATTAGGCCCGAAGACATTAAAAAATTTCAGCCCTGTAACCTTCTTAACAAGGCCGCTCCGTAAAACCCAGAGATCAAAAAGCTGTTTGGAATACCCGTACAGATTGAGGGGCTGGAAGAGAAGGGTATTTTCGTCGCTGTCACTATATCCCAACTTTCCATCCCCGTAAGTCGCGGCGGAAGACGCGTATAAAAAAGGGCTTTTAGAGTTAATCGCCCATTCCGCCAATATTTTTGAGTATTCGTAGTTATTTTTTATGTAGTAACCGGCATCTGTCAATGTGGTAGAACTGCACGCGCCCATATGAATCACAAAAGAAGGCTTCGTCATTTTATGTTCTTCTACCATACGGAGAAAATCATCTTTTTGAATATAATCCCGGAAACTTTTTCCAAGTAAATTACGCCACTTTTCGGTATCGTCAAGATGATCTACCACAATTACGTCGTCTATCCCACGCTCATTAAGTTTCCGGAGGAAACAGCTTCCAATAAAACCCGCTCCGCCTGTTAGTATGATCATTTTTTCTCCAATGTATCTGTCTCTATTCCGTCAGACTGAACCGAAGGCGAAGGATTTCTAAGAAGCGCTCTAAATTTATCGGAATGCTTCAACAACAAAGATAAAAGCGCGTGCAGTTTTTTCGCGTCCTTAATTTCTCTGGAAGGGTATCCCATGCGTATACCCCCATCTTTAACAGAATGAATAACGCCTGCCTTTGCCGCAATCTTAACATTTTTGCCAACTTGAGCATGATCCGTTATTCCGGCCTGCCCGCCTATCATAGTGTTATCCCCCACGGCAGAACTGCCTGCGATACCTGTTTGAGCCGCGATTAATACATTTTTGCCGATTTTAACGTTATGGGCAATTTGAACAAGATTGTCAATTTTTGTGTTTTCTCCGATAACGGTATTAGAAAACGTGCCTTTATCAACACATGAATTCGCGCCTATTTCAACATTATCTTCTACAATAACGGCGCCCATCTGAGGGACTTTGTATATCTTCCCGGATTTGGTTATATACCCAAATCCGTCGGCGCCAATAACCGTGCCGGAATGAATGGTAACCCCCTTGCCGATTATAACCTGATCGTATACAGTCACGTTTGGATATAAGACTGTACCTTGTCCTATTATAACATTTTTCCCGATTACACAATTGGCTTCAATAACAACATTCTCACCAAGCTGAACCGCTTCGCCCACAACCGCGCTGGGATGTATAAATGTCTTTGCCGGTTTGTTCAGTTCTAGCATCATGTTATAAATAAACGTCGCCGCGCTTTTTATGTCTTTAACCCACAAAATAGTTTTAGGATAATTTTTCCGGCTGAAAGTCGAAAGAATACAGCGCGCCCTGCCGCTCGCGGCATCATCAAGCTCTTCTTCGTTAAGAACAAAGGCTATGTCTGACTCTTCGGCGAAACGAACGTTTGTCAATTTATTTACGGAGAGGTTCCCATCCCCTATTACCACGGCGCCAATACGTTTTGCTATGTCATTAATTGTTAGCATTTTTCCTTTCACTGTTTTTTTAAAAAACAACTCCCGTCTCTGTGTGAAACGGGAGTTGTCTTAACGTTCCAAAAAATAGAACATTACAGGCTGGAAGAAAGGCTCTTCCCGCCTTTAAAAGCTACGACTTTTTTTGCAGCAATCTTGATGCTTTTACCTGTTTGAGGATTTCTTCCTGTTCGGGCCTTTCTTATTTTCATTTTGAAAGTACCAAGCTCAGGAAGACGGATAACTCTGTCTTTCGTGTTGCCTTTTGTTAACCTCCAAGAAAGAGCGCTGACTACAGAGCTATAAGCTCTTGTAGCTTCAGCCTTGGTGTCATATTTACCTGACTTTACTACTGAAGCGATAAATTCTGCTTTGTTCACCAAACACCTCCTTTGTCTTTGAAAAAAAACTATCCTGCCTACAAGAAAAATATACTAGACTTTCTTAGTCTTGTCAATATTATTTAATGAAAACAAGGGTTTTAGAGACTTGCTATTTTATTGTCCATATTCTATAATGCTTTTACGTCCCCGTAGCTCAGTTGGATAGAGTATCGGCCTCCGAAGCCGGGAGCGGCAGTTCAAGTCTGCCCGGGGACATTCATTCGCGAGTTATTATTCTATTCCGCGGATTTCAACTATGTTGACAAATTTTTCTAAAATGCTTTGAAATTTTAGAAAATCATTTTTTTGATACGGCGTAATCTTTTGAAAATCTTCTTTATATGTCTTGAATGGGCGAAACTGCTGAAGGCAATACTTCTGGGCGCCTTTCACCATCTTGCCTATCATCCAAAAATCTTCTTCGTCCACAATCCCAGGCACGCAAGTCGTACGAAATTCATACACCTCACTTAACCTTTTAATGTGCTCCACGCTTTCGCTGATCCTTTCTTTAATATTCTCCCTCTCTGTTAAAAGTGAATATTTAGAAAGCGAGGTCTTCACGTCTAACGCTATATAATCGATAAGCCCCTCTCCCAAAAGAGCTTTAACGACATCAGGCTCTGAACCATTGGTATCAAGTTTTACTTTATATCCAAGCTTTTTTATTTGATTTATGAAAATTGGAAGATCTCTTAAAATGACGGGTTCTCCACCGGTAATGACTACTCCTTCTAGCATGCTTTTTCGGTTTTTGAGAAAATCAAAAATTTCTTTTTCTGTGACTTTTTCTTCGCCTGAGGTTTTTGGGATAAGACCCGGATTCTGACAATACGGACAATGAAAATTACAGCCCTGCACAAACACGGCGCAAGATAAATACCCAGGGAAATCAACCAGAGACAGTTTTTGCAATCCCGCTAATTTCATTTTCTGTCCCGCTTTCAGGTGCCTCTATAATAAATTTTTTTCTGTCTTTGAATTCTTCAGCCTTTCCTTTATTCCAAGATTGAACAGGCCTGAAAAAACCGGTAACCCGGGAAAAAACCTCAACCTTACATTCGGTAGAGCTCATGCTAAAACCTCCCCTTTGGATTTTTCATACGGACACACAAAATGTTCTCCCGGGATATAACCGTGAACGGAACATATCGTAAACGTTGGAGACAGCGTAAAATAGGGAAGTTTATAATTCTGCGCTATTTTACGGATAAGCTTTTTGCAAACTTCAATATCCCTCACCCTTTCGCCTAAAAACATATGGAACACCGTACCTCCCGTATAAAGCGACTGGATGTCATCCTGATGTTCCAAAGCGAATAATAAATCATCAGTATAATTCACAGGCAGGTTTGACGAATTTGTATAGTACGGTTCTTCGTTGCCCTGCGTCATAATCCCCGGATATTTTTCTTTATCCATTTTCGCCAGACGATAAGTAGTCCCCTCCGCTGGGGTCGCTTCCAAATTATACAAATGCCCGGTTTCTTCCTGGAATTCGATTAACCGATCTCGGATATAGTTTAATAATTCTAAAGCAAAGAGTTTTCCTCTTTTAGTGCTGATATCCTCGTGCAGAAGATTGACACAACCTTCGTTTACTCCTATTACCCCGATAGTCGAAAAATGATTCGCCCAACAGCTCTCCTGCCTATTCTTAACATCCGCTAAATAATGTTTTGAATACGGATATAATCCCTGTTCCGTCAGCTGTTCCAGAATTTTTCGTTTAATCTCCAAGGCTTCCTTAGAAATACGCAGAAGTTCATCAAGCCCTTCGTAAAAGGTTTTCTTATCCCCTGCCATATATGCCAAGCGGGGAATATTCAAAGTAACCACCCCTATTGAACCGGTAAGAGGATTCGCCCCAAAAAGCCCGCCGCCTCTTTTCTTCAATTCCCTGTTATCCAATCGCAAACGGCAACACATGCTTCTGGCGTCATCGGGATTCATATCGCTGTTAACAAAATTTGAAAAATAAGGTATCCCGTACTTCGCGGTCATTTCCCACAATCCCTTGAGCGCCGGATTATCCCAATCAAAATCCGTTGTTATATTGTAGGTAGGAATAGGGAAAGAAAAAATTCTCCCCTTAGCGTCTCCCTCAATCATAACGTCGCAAAAGGCTTGATTAATCATATCCGCCTGGCGTTGAAAGTCTCCATATTTTTTGTCTTTAAATTCTCCGCCCACAACCACAGCTTCGTTCTTAAAAGAATTAGGGATTGTCAGATCCATGGTTATATTGGTAAACGGAGTTTGAAATCCAACGCGCGTGGGCACGTTGATGTTAAATATGAACTCTTGCATGTATTGTTTAATCTGCGGATAAGAAAGGTCGTCATAATAGACAAACGGCGCTAAAAGCGTGTCGAAATTAGAAAAGGCCTGCGCGCCCGCGGCTTCACCCTGCAAAGTATAAAAAAAGTTTACTATCTGCCCCAGCGCCACGCGAAAATGTTTAGGCGGTTTGGATTCTACTTTCCCATACGCCCCCCCAAATCCACGGGTAATAAGATCTTTTAAATCCCATCCGCAGCAATACGCGCTTATAGACCCAAGGTCGTGTATATGTAGATCCCCTTCTAAATGCCTTTCCGCGATTTCCTTTGGATAAATTTTATCCAGCCAATATTTGTTAGACACAACTGTTGAAATAAAATTATTTAAGCCCTGCAGAGAATATCCCATATTCGCGTTTTCTTTCACGCGCCAATCCTTTTGCCGGATATAGTTATCCACCATATTAACAGCGTCTGAAAGAAGCGCTTTTGTGTGACGGAGTTTCGCGTGTTGTTCTCTGTACAGAATATACGCTTTAGCGGTTTTAGCATGCCCGTTTTCAATGAGGATTTTTTCAAGAAGATCCTGAACATTTTCAACCGTGGGAACCCTGTCACCTTTGTACAAAACTTCTAAAAAAGAAATAGTCTGCCGGGTTATTTCCCGCGCTCGGTCCATATTCTCGCCCCCAACGGCCTTTGCCGCCGAGAAAATAGCGTTTTCGATTTTTTCAGGATCAAACTTTTCCAGCCGCCCGTCTCTTTTCCTGATAAACTTGATGTCTGTCGAATACATTGACTATCCTTTCCATTTCATTGTTAACAAAAATAAAAGATGTAGGAAAAAGCCCGCCTTCCTCCTACATCTTAATATGAAGAGCTCTAAAGAAAAAGTACCATATATAGACTTCAATGTCAAGACTAGCACAATATATTGGCGGGTCGAATTGGACACGAGTCGAACTCCACACCATCAAACAATACCCCTACTTGTGTCACTCCACAAGAAACGCTCGATGGGAATGCTTCACCCCGTTAGAAAACCTTTTCTAACAAGGTCAATATCCCTCGGTCAACCCATTAATACTTCGTTGCCCTACAACAAAGGCATTTTATCAAAAAAACTGGTGAATGCGAGGTAAAACCTCGAATTTTGAACACACTGCGTGCAAAATTTAAACTTCGCTCATATTCAGCTGAAACTTTTCAGCCCCTTCAATAACTTCATCATCACTATAGTCGTAAACAATCCCTACACTATATCTCGCACGAGTAACAGCCACATAAAACCTTGATCGGCTTGTTGGTTTTAGATCAGACCTGTTATTTTTTATCCAATCCATCATCGGTTTTGTCGGATAAATCAATACCCGATCAAAACTTAACCCCTTTGAGTTCCCAAAATTGATGGTATCATATTGATTATTAACCCGCTTTTCGGTTACCTTGTCTCTCAATTGCACACAACAGGCATATTCATCAAAATAAGAATCAACATCCTGTTCTCGGACAAGAAAGATTCCATCGTGGCGAGTTATTTCAGTTTGCCACGAATTTGTCGCAACATGATCAGGAAATAACCTGTTAGCAAAATCACAGATTTTCTGATTGCTCCGATAGTTTGTCGTTAAAGAAATTGAATCAAGATAAAGCTTCTTTTGGATCTCATCGCTTTCAAAAAAATGAACAATCTGCGATTTCTTATACTGTTTATTCTTTGCTGAATTATTAGTTGAATACGTGCCCTGTCTCGGATCGCCGACCAAAATAACTTTTGATAACGACTCAAATAAGAGTTTCAATACCTCTAAGTCATGCCCGGCTAAATCCTGAACCTCATCTATGAAAATATTCGGATATATTCTGCTTATCCTGCTAACCACTTCGCTGTTATGGTCTTCATTGCATATTACCATTCCATTCAAAAAGGGCTTTCACAGCATCATCTTCTATTTCAAAAAACAGCTCGATCATTATATGCGGGGGCAGTGACGGATTATCTGTCGTCAGGCTATCAAGATACATATTGATCACCTTATTATTAAAAAGAGCCTGCGTTAATTCCGTTCCTAAATATCTGCCATAAATCCAACCGCTAAGCGCCAAGTGAATCGCTTCTAAAATAGTAGATTTGCCGGCTTCATTATCCCCGACAAGAATATTAAACCGCTTGTTAAGCTCAAGGGTAAACTTGCCTTCGAAACATTTGAAGTTTTCAATAATAATCTTCTTTATATGCATTGTGATCTACCTCACCAGCTCACCGCGAAAGGCTTTGGCTAAAATTGATTGTTCGAGTTTGTCTGTAAATGCTATTGCTTTTATTAAACGTTGTTGAAATTTTCCCAATTGAACAAAACTGATATTTATCCTTCTAACAACTTCATCCTGTTCCTCTCTTGGCGCTAAAATAAAAGGTAGTTCTCTTACTCTTTGACAATTTAAAGCCTGAGGACCTGAACCACTTCCGTAATTTCTATTATTTTCATATTGATATTGAAACCAATACCACAAATATTCCGAATTAACTCGTCCGTTGCTTATTTGAATAGCGGCAATATTTTGATTTATAGCTACATCAATTCCTAAAACCGCCGATTGCCCTCGCGTTTTCCCTTCACCAATCATTGCAATTAGAACAGTTCCAGCAGAAAACAACTTACTTGAACAATTATCCAAACCAAGTTGTGAAATTTTTTCGTGCGACTCACTAATAATGTTATTTTTTACTTCTCCCGAACTAATCCAAGGAACAGAGCCTTTCCAATATTTGGACACCCTTCGAGAAGGAGTGCTTCCGTTATTCACAAGACCAATTCGCCCAATACAAGTCAAAACCCATGATTCTGGAATAGAAAAATCTTCTTGATAATTATCTATGGGAAATTTATAGATTTCCTGAACCTGCTTTTTTTCTCGATTTGTAACGCTTTCATGCATTAAATAATTTTTGATAAAGTCTAAATCCGCAGGCGCATTAGCCCCAAGATTTTTCTCTCGCCAATCTTTGGTTAGCTCTCCCGAAAAAGCTGAAGCAAGGATGGATTGACGAAATTGTTTAAGAATGGTTGGAATCTTATCAAGCCGAGATTGAGCATCTTTGACTTTTGCGAGAAGCGAATCTAATTTGTCGGCAATTTTTTCTTGTATTTCTTTTTTGGGGAATACAATATTCAGCTTCTCAATATTTGATATAGTAATTTGTGGTTGACTAGAGCCTGTAATAACATTTCTTAAATCCGAAGCATCAATAGCATACTTTAAAAATCTTTTTTCCATCTCTACGTAAGGTTCAAGAGTCAAACAATTATGCGTTATAAAACTTTTTGGTTTTGTAAAGCGCGTAAAACCAACGGAACCTCTACATCCAATTAGAAGCATTTCGTTTTCATGTGTGAATTGATCATGATACCCAATAACTCCATTTGCACCATACACTGATAAATCTCCCTTAGCGGCAAGATTCTTTTTTCTAAAATCCTTCCCGTAAGCAATATTGCAAATATTACCTAGACAATTTCGCTCCCATCCCTCTGGCAATTTAGTCTCCATTAGTATTCAACTCCGTTACTATTTCTTTAAGACTATCCACAACAGCTTCAAGCTCAGTTATTGCTTCCCTTGCCAACACATCAGGCTCCGGCAAATCGTCAGGATCGTCCAATGACTCGTCTTTAATCCATGTGATATCCAATTTGTATCCACGTTCTTTTACGTCAGTAATATGAAAACATTTGAATCTGCCGTCATCTCCTAAGTCTTTTCTTTTACTTCTACCATCAGGATTGCTACCGTAACATTTCTCAAATTCTTCAAAATGTTTTGCTGTAAGAGGCCTGTCTTTTTTTGTTACGCCCGGCACATTTGATCTGGCGTCATAAATCCATACATTTTCTGTTTGTATGCCTTTTTGAAAAAAGATTACATTTGCTTTTACTCCCTGACTATAGGGCGTAAAGGTTCCTCGAGGCAACCTGAGAACCGTATGCAGGTTGCAATCCTGCATGAGTATCTCTAAAACTTCTCCTGCTTTATCTTCAAATAAACAGTTATCCGGCAACACCATTGCCGCACGGCCACCGGGTTTTAAGGTGCTGACAACATGTTGAATAAAATTAAGCTGTTTATTGCTTGTCTCAATCGTAAAGTCATCACGCGTGGGCGCTTGATTTGCTCCCTTGGTGCCAAAAGGCGGGTTTGTCAGAATACAGTCAAAACGAATACTCTTAAGAGGCTCATATATAGAATCACCTAGTTCTATGTTGCCATGAATACCATGAAGATACAGATTCATCAGCGCCATTCTACGAGGGCGCGCGACCAATTCAGTCGCATAATAAGTATTGTTCATAATACGTTTGGCATCTTTTCTCTCAAGCGTTCCATCTGAGACTTCCATTAACCACTCAAACGCGCTTACCAAAAATCCACCTGTGCCTGAAGCAGGGTCGCAAATTGTATAATCTTTTTTCTCGCGTGGGTCAGGCTTCATACATCTAACAATCGATTGGATAAGCACGCGCGGTGTAAAAAATTGTCCTGCGCCTTTTTTGCCTTCGGCCGCTGATTTTTCTAATAACCCCTCATACGCGGCGGCTTTAACATCCACGTTTAATGATGTCCATTCAATTTCATCAATTAAGTTAATAAGTCGCTTTAAATTGACCGGGTTAGCAAATCGTGACATTGCGCCTGAGTAAATATCTCCTAAGACGCCTTTTTCTTTACCAAGCCCGCGAAGCACATCTACATAAAAATCTGTTAAGTCCGTACCTGACTGACCGCGCAATTTATCCCACGCGTATTGAGATGGTATTTCTGCACCTTTTTCTTCTGCCATCTTAAGAAAGAGCAAATAAGTAATTTGCTCAATATAATCGCCATAATCTATGCCGTCATGGCGAAGCGTATGACAAAATCCCCATAATTTATTTACTACATCACTCATATTCTAACCTTCTCTTTTTTTGACAGCCGTATACTTTTGTTTAGGATGATTTTTTTGATTTTTCATATAAAGATCTATCAACCCCTTTTTAATCAACGGGTTAAGATAGTGATTTCTAATAGAATCAGGCTCCCTGCCTAATAATTCAGCAATCTCCTTCAATGATAAATAGCGATCATTACATAATTTAAGAATAACCTCTTCTACAAGTTCTTTGGGAGATTTACCATGTTTACTCACCGGTTCAGCAATAGCCCTCATTTTTTCCAAATGTTCGAATCCCCCTGGCAAATGTTCGGAGCTTTGGGGCAAATGTTCAGAGCTTTCTATAGTCATTTCGGGTGATAACACATTTGAGGATGGGATTTCTCCCGGCAAATAGTATACTGTACCTCTACCCCGTCCAGTGCTTTCCAAACAGCCTTTTTGTACTAATCCATGAAGAATGTCAGTCAAATCCTTAGGATGTTTACTCGTCAATTCCTTTAGTCGGGCATGAGATAAGCCATTGTCTGTTTTGGCCAAAACAATCGCCAACTGTTCAGTTTCATTTAATGCGTCAAACGCTGGTTCTCCCATTTTCTCTTTAATTTTAGCAATCACTTCCTCTGGAAAAAGGCTTAGCATCCTCAAAACCATCACCGTTTGATTAGTGTCAAACTTTTGTTCAAATAACGGCCTGCGCCAATTTTGTTGTTTCCAGTTTTGATAAATTTTGGGAATGCCGGAACCTGCCTGTTCTCCAAATCCAATTAATTGAAACATCTTCTGTAAATTTCGATTCCGACAGTCACTCGTACCACCACGCAAAGCATCAGCAATTGGCATCCGCAGCAAACCCGGATTTCTGAACCCAAAAATATCAGCGCGCTTAACAACAAGAATAGAGCAACGCGCGGAATAATCCGCGTGAATCAAGGTATTAACCAATGCTTCGCGTAAGGCTTCATGCACCGGAGTATCTTCAATCCTCAAATCACCGTCAAGAACAAAAGGAATTATTAATCCCCTCAGATAATTTTTTAATAACGATTCTGTAAAAATCATATACATTTCCAGACCATTCAAAATCTGTGGTAACCCGATCAAGCCAACGCTTGTCTATTTCAACCTCTGATTGCTCTTTATAATCAAGAATATAATTGGGAACCGCGTCAAGAATTGGCCTCAATTTGCCAAACATAAGCAATCCGGCTAATGTCAATCCGCTCTTATTCGTCTTTCGATCAATAGAGAAACCTCCGATTTGCAGCATAAAATCCTCATCGGAACAATCATTAAACGGATGCGTTGGCTTTCGATTAGAAAAGTTTTGCCGATATATTTTGAGCGTTTCCATATTCACATCGTTTAGGCTAAATCCTTCTAATTTATTATCGCAATACCGCCTCATTTATCTCTTGAATCAACATATCAAGTTCTCCGTTAAATATTTGGTTAATCTTTGAATAATTACCGCCTTCGCGCGTAAACATCATCAAATCAAAATCTTCTTTTTCCATTAATATGTTTTCTACAAGATGTCCTTCTATTAAAGTAAGCCATTTCTCCTGTTCTTCGGTGAATTTATGGCGTGAACGAATTTTCTGAAACGCTCTCTTTATTCGTGATTCTGCCGTCAACAAATCTTCTCCTTGGGCGGCATGCTTAATAATCGAAATGATGTCTGCCAGCTTTTTGTCATATGCGTCACGGAGATTCTTCTCAGTAAATTTATCTTCAAGGTCGTTGGGATAAATCGATAACTTTCCTCGTAAATCTTCTAATTCACTAGTATGAAATTCTTTTGGGCGGTTAAGTAGAATTTCTAAGGCTTCGATATGCTCAGGGTTATCCTTCACAAATTGTTCAAATTCTTTTATATAATCAGTAGGCCGTAATTCACTGCCATCTTTAGCCCGAAAGACGCGTTCGGATGTTACGGTATCCTCAGCGCCATCAGCGATAATAAACGTCTTTCTGGCTCTTTTGTAGTTATCGCATATATCAAAAAATGCTTCCTTTTGTAATATCCGCATTGTATTCGCCCAATCACTTTCCAGCATTTGGGGTAAATCTCGCGCAAAATCAGCAATATCAGTTCCTTCTAAAATAAAATTAAAACTTTGTCTGCTCTCATGGGTAATAACTTTTGAAATACGCTGAAGCCGCTTACTTAAAATTTTAACATTGTAACTACGATCCACATTATTTTTAATATCGTTTACAATCTCTCGTATTTTCTTCGTTGGTTTTGCGGGTGCCTCAGCCGTAATACCTGTAATCTTTCTGAAATATTCCAAAAGGGTTCCATTAAAACAATCAAAGACAGTGAAGCGATCCTTATTAATTTCATCGCACAAACGCGTTCCTCGTCCCATCATCTGTTCAAACAAAATACGTGATTTCACAGGGCGCAAGAAAACAATATTTTCAATCTTGGGAACATCAACGCCGGTTGAAAGCATATCAACCGTTACCACAATGCCAGGATTTTGGCGATTTCTGAATTCTCTAATTCTTTGGAGAGGGCGGTCAACAGTCGGACTACCAGTAATTTTTTGCACAAACGCGTCGCCACGACTAAATTCATCTCGTAATATTTCAACAAGCTGATCGCAGTGAGATCTGTGCGGAAGGTCATTATGCGCAAATATTAATGTTTTGGGGAAATGTCCTTTGTCATTTTCCTGAGCGTCTAAGTATCGTTTGATTTCCTGCACAACACTTCTGTTTCGTGCAGGGGCAGTCCAATCATTTTCATTAGCAGTCGCTGATAGTTCTCGCTCATCTTCTAATATATCAAAGGTTAACTGTCCTGTTTCGGTGTCCTTTACTCCGACTTCTTCGCCTTCGTTAAGAAAAACACCGTTGATCGTGATTTCTGAGTTGATTTTGATGGCATCATAATCAACGAGATATCCCTCTCTAACTGCACGTTCATAATCGTAGCGATAAGCGATATGCTTAAAAAAGGCTGTTGTATGAGCCGCTGGCGTAGCGGTAAGACCAACTTTAATAGCATCGAAATGCGTCAACACTTCACGCCATTTGCTTTCTTCCGATGACGTGTAACCCCGATGACACTCATCAGCAATAATCAAATCAAAAGCGTGGATAGGTATGTTAATCTTGTCAGCGTCATCATCTTCTCTTGTATCAAACATTCCTTCTTTACCAAAAAGATTAATCCGCATTCTTTGAATTGTACACACATACACAAAAGAATCTCTATCTTTGGGATCTGTTAAATATTCATTCGGCAATACTTTTGGATTAAATGACTCGTTCTCATCAAAATCTTCACGCTTAAATTTCTGACTGTATACTTCATAAATTTTATCAAATTTAAGTCCCGGCTCAGGTTCAAAACTTGCGAATGCGGATACTGCCTGTGCCGCCAGAGCCTTTCGATCAACAAGGAACAGTATGCGTTTTGCATGTCCTGACTTAATCATGCGATAAATGAGATTCACAGTCGTAAATGTTTTCCCTGTTCCTGTTGCCATGGCAACAAGCATTTTACGCCGCCTATCTGTAACTGCTTTTTCAATTGCCGAGATAGCTTCGATCTGATAGCCGCGCAAATATTTATCATCAATGTCATTTTGTGATATCCATGCGTTCGCAGTAACTTCATCTTTTTTAAGCAGTTCCTCTAATGCCTGCGGAGTAAAAAACTGAGCAATTTCGCGTGATCGATTCAATGGATGCCGTACATCTTGATACCAAATTACTTTTCCGTTTGTTGAAAAACAAAATGGCACTTTATATTCATTAAATGAAAAAGAACTGTTTTGGTAATCTCTTGAATATCGCTGTGCTTGCTGAAGCACATTTTGTGGATTCACTGCAACCTTTTTTCCTTCGACAACCGCTATGGGCTTACCCTCACTAAACAACACATAATCCGCAGGACCTGAAGCTGTTGGATATTCTTCAACGACTTCATTGAAGTAAAAGACACCTTCCTTATATGGCACAATCGCGTTCCATCCGCTCTGCTTTAGGGCTTCATCTATATATTGTTTTCTTGTCTGTGCTTCATTAATTGTCATGCCGATACCATATACCCTTTATCAGAAAAACTGAAATAATCATTATCCCCTATTATGAGATGATCCATAATTTTGACATCCATGACACGTCCTGCATTACATAATTCATTCGTGAATTGTTTATCGTGTTTACTTGGTTCTATTATCCCGCTCGGATGATTATGCGCGCAGATGATGGAGACAGCGAATTTCTGTAATGCACTATGAATAATCTCTCGCACAATCGGCATAGCATGGTTAACTGTGCCGATAGCGGCGTCTTCAATGTCGATTATTCGGTTATTGCTATCAAGATACACAGCCTTGAAAATTTCGGTCTTTAAATCTCTGAGCTGTGGCATGAGAATATCCACAACATCTTTTGCTGATTTGATTTTCTGTTTTCCAACACTTTTCTCATCCTCACGAAAACGCCTGCCGATCTCAAGAGCCGCTTGAATATGCGCAATCTTAGCGCTTCCGAGACCTTTAAAATCCTTCCAGTCACGAGCGTCTGTTTGTATCATATTTCTGAACGTGCCGAATTTCTTTAAAACATCACGTGCAAGATCAATAGCACTAACTCCGGGGGTTCCAGTGCGTAAAAGAATAGCAAGAAGCTCCGAGTTGCTAAGTGACCGCGCGCCTTTCTTTAACAACTTTTCTCTCGGTCGGTCATCCACCGGCCAAGCGCTTATTCCTGATAGTTTTTTATTCTTTGTTTTTGCCATCGTTTTATTTATTCCCTACAAATAATCCTGTCCTGCCGGAACAGTTCATGCCATAGGTGTTTTTATGCTTATTTAACTTTGAATCGTATTTCGATCTTGTAAACTTTTTACCACATAACCCACACTCAAATACATATTTCATTCCAAAAGAACTAGAACTTTTTCGAGGTCGAGAACGTCGCACAGGTGAAAGCCTTGAACTAAAAGGGCTACCATATTCACTTGTCCGAGGAGTCGGGGGCGCGCTGATCATGCCGGTAGATGAAAACTCGATTTTGTATTTGGGTATAAATGGTTTATTCGTTACCTTGATACTTTCAATCCTATCCACTCTATAGCTTCTTGCTTCTCCGGATTCCTTTTTTATCGCATGTAAAATCAAATTGCCTTCTTTGGTACGTCTTAGTGAATACGGTTCAATTAATATGACAGACCGTCCGTACCCCAATTCAACACATAAATGGTTAACAGCCGCGAAACGAATTGATTCTAAAGGAACTCCGACACCCCACTGATATATTGTCGGAGGCGGGGACCATTGCAAATCATCGCCAGCAATTTCTTTTTCTGTTTCAATTGATGGTAATTTTTCAGGCTCTTGTTGTCCTCCAAGCCAATCAAATATATTTGGCAATTCATCCCAAAAATCATCGAATGGTGGTAAAACTTGCAATTGATGCCCAAGCATGTTTTCCCATTCACTAATAAGCTCAGATTTAGTAGTCGCGTTTTGTATTGAACTTAATGTTGGAATCTGAACGTTCTTAAACTCGCACTTCTTATCTAAAACAGACTTAATAACTTTTGGCTCCGCGCGAAGATCCCTTCGACGATATAAAAGGACAATGTCATATAAATCTCTCGGTCTGCCTCGCTCTCCCATGGCTCTCAATTTCTCAGCATAAACTTCTTCAAAAGCGTAACATTTTACCTTAGACGCTTCGGGTAATGCGTCACTGTATGGATGAGATATATCTCTTAGAACAGTGGGACATGCGATCTTTTCTAAACCACTTATGTCCAATTTAATTCTAGCGGGAGAAGGTGAATTACGAGGACC
>JBDRBY010000062.1:0-8635 GCA_043822245.1 Candidatus Omnitrophota bacterium | reverse complement strand
TAGTATATGAAAGAGCGATAGAGAGGCAGGAAATATTAACAAATAGCTTTGACGATAGGCGTAATGTCATGGATCGGGAAATAGCGCACTATGTTTATGATGAGGAAGATATGGAATTGAAGTTTGCAAATAGGCAATGGCTACGAAATTATGAATATGACGTGCGAGGAAATGCGCACAGACAGAAGATAACGACATATGACGAGGATGGAAATGTTGTAAATTTCCAAGTAATAGAAAATCTGGCGTTTGATTTGTCTGGAAATATACTGGAGCAGATAGTATACACCTATGACGAAGAAGGCGGGACTTTGTTGAATGTTGTAAATAGAAAGATAGATCCAGAGGTGCCAGAAAAAGTTCTCATTCCAAAACCTAATGATCTTAAACCTGAAAAAGTGAAGGGACAAGATAATCCTTTACTTCGCCCTTGCGGATTGATTCCATCACCGGATCCCGGTCCAGCTAAAGCAGGTGAAGTGTTACAGGAAATATTACAACGAAAAGAAGTCGAAGCAAAATCACAACAGCAGACAAGTGACCCGCGTTTTTGCGGTCAAATGACAGGGCCGGAAGCTAAGATGCTTGTTCAGAATAAGTAGTTGATGAGATTCTTCGTCGCTCGTTACATTTGTTCTTCAGGATGACGGGACAGAAGAGTTCAGGCATAAAAAAACTTGCATGTATGTAATCCTGAAGGTATACTTCATATATGCATACTTATATTGAACGAGAATTAACTTCGACCATAACAAGTAAACTCAAAGCAAATCCTGTTGTTGCTATATTGGGACCAAGGCAATGCGGAAAATCTACACTGGCTAAGGCTATTCTCAAAGATCTTAAAAACACTTTATTTTTAGATTTGGAAAGGTCTTCTGATCTTAACAAACTAAGAGACCCGGAACTGTTTTTCGCCTCCAATAAAGATAAGTTAATTTGTCTTGATGAAATTCAACGCTTACCTGAGATTTTTTCTGTGCTTCGAGCAATTGTTGACAGTAATGACCGATATGGTCAGTTCCTAATGTTAGGTTCCGCCTCACCAAATTTAATTAAACAAAGTTCCGAGACACTTGCCGGTCGAATTTCATATGTAGAATTAACACCATTTTTATTCGGAGAAATTAGTAATAAATCAAAAAGCTCAAAAAATTCTTTACAGACATTATGGATTCGTGGCGGATTTCCTCGTAGTTTGTTGGCAAAAACAAATCTGCAAAGTTACGAGTGGAGATTAGACTTTATAAGAAATTTCCTCGAAAGAGATATACCAAACTTAGGCCTAAAAATTGCTCCCCAAAAGATACATAGATTTTGGCGTATGTTTGCTCATAGTAGCGGTCAAGTAATTAATAAACAAAAAATCGGTTCCTCATTAGGCATTTCATCTCATACTGTAACTGATTACACGGATATACTTGAACAAACATACATGTTACGAACATTGCCGCCATTTATAAAAAATCTCAAAAAACGTATTATTAAATCACCCAAAGTGTATATAAGAGATACTGGCATATTACACTCGCTTATGGAGATTGAAACTATGAACGATCTTTTTTCACACCCTATATTTGGTCAGTCCTGGGAAAGTTTTGTGGTTGAACAAATCTTATCATCCATAAAGAATTTATCATCATATTTTTACCGGAACAGCAATGGAAATGAAATCGATCTAATTTTAGAAAAGAAAAATAAACTTATTGCTGTTGAAATAAAAGGTTCATCCTCTCCTGAAGTTACCAAAGGGTTTTATATAGCCATAGAAGAGCTAAAGATTAATGATGCTTGGATCATTGCTCCGGTTAATGACAAATATCAAATTTCTGAGTTAATAAATGTTTCACCATTAACAGAATTCATTTCTTATCTAAAAACACTTTAAATGTTTATGAGATTCTTCGTTGCTTGTTTCGCGCGCTTCTCACAGAGCGCGGCGTAGTAGCGCATAATGTCAAATATGAAAAAAATTGAAGATTTTTGGTTTGCGAGAGATAGGGAAATATGCTATAGTAAAACAGGTAGTTGGGATAGTCGTGGGTTCTTATGTAAAAATAATAAAAGGAGATAAACTAAAATGAACGATTGTATTGTTTCTGATCCTCAAATTTGTGGTGGTGAACCTTGTATTAGAGGTACGCGTATTCCTGTCCATATAATTTTGAGTCATCTTAGTGCGGGCGATGATTATGAGACTATTCTTAGGCAGTTTCCACGAATATCCAAAAACGATATTTTTTCCTGTCTAGGATTTGCTTCTTATCTTGCTACAGAGAAAGCAGTGGTGTAGGAAGATGGCATTTTTAGTAGATGAGAACGTAAGTTTTGGTTTGATAGAAAAGCTTAATGCTAAAGGGTATGAAGTAATCTCTGTTGTGGAAAACCAACAGCAGGGGATATCTGATAGTACGGTTTTTGAGATGGCAAAAAAAGTTAAAGCAGTGATTATTACCAGAGATCATCATTTTACTAATTCTCTTCTCTTTCCTGCCGAGGAGACGGGTGGTGTTATCCATCTTCGCCATGGAAACCTTAGTTCTGAGGAAGAAATCAAATTAGTAGAAGATTTTTTAACCAGGCATTCTTTAGACCAGTATAGAGGCAAATTAGTTTTACTTTCCAAAAATAATATTTTCATACGATAATCTTCTATGCCAGTGAAATATTCGAGTTTTTTATTTCGAGTTTTTTATTTGACAATACTATTTATAAGTAGTACGCTTAGGTAATGTCAAAAGTTGTATAAAGAATAAGCCTGATACGAAGATTTTTTTATTCATGTCTGTCGATTTAATAGGATATAAGATTGCTTCGCAAAAAACGCTCGCAATGACACTGCCTTCTATCCCAGGATTTATTTCCAAATATCCTTTTATCCTACACCAATCTCCCTCAAATGGACTTCTCCGGGTCTTCCATGACCTGTCTTTCTCTTTTTCGCTGGGTAATTTGTTGCTTTTTACATATTTTCGCGCTGTCTTTTCGCTCATGCCCGCCTTTGCCGCCGCTATCGCTTTACTTCTTTCCTTGTTTACCAGCATCCTTAACCTCCTTACCTGTTGATCTGTCACCATTTAAACCTCCTTGTTGTCGGTCTAAATAGTTTAATCCAGGTCAGCTTTTTTCGGTAATTATAATTGTCGTTGACCGGTAGTTATAATTGTCGCTCATCAGATAACGCCAGAGACTTGACAAGGGGTAGGGTTCGGGGTATACTTCAGGTAGAGAATAGTTCAATTAGTGAAATGTTTGATTAGTGAATAAATAGATCCTTCGACTCGGTCGCTTAGCTCCCTCGCTCAGGATGACGGAGTGGGAGCTGACCTCAGAATGGCGAAGGGGAGAATAAAGGGGTTTGATATGAACTTAGAAAAGGTTGATTTTGGAGCAGAGGTTTCACGAATACTTCCGCTTATTTTGAGGGAAGTGACAAAAAAGCAAATGACGGTTCTTTCAAAAGGCCGTCTGACACTTCCTCAGGTGGTTATTCTTGACATCCTGCGTCAGACGGATTCCGCTACAATGTCTGATTTGGCTCACGCGCTTCATTTGACAATGAGCGCGGTTACAGCTATTGTGGATAAAATGATAAAGATGGGGTTTACCAAAAGACAGCGTTCTACAGAAGATAGAAGAGTGGTTCACGTTACTCTTTTAAAAAAAGGGCATGAAACCGCTTCTTTGGTAAATGAAGAGCGCAGAATCACGGCTGAAGATATTTTTTCGGTTCTTACTGAGGCTGAAAAAACGGAATATGTAAGGCTGTTAAGAAAGGTTTATGACGGGCTAAAGGGACGGAAATGAAAGACTTTAAAAAAACTATTTCTTTTTTGAAAACTGCTGTTTTCGCGGCCGCGATTTTTGTTTTTTGCCTATCTCGAATGTTAACGGCCAACGGCCAACAGACTAAGCTTATTCTTAGCCTTGATGAATGCGTAAAATTTGCCGCGCGTAACAGTTTTGAAGTAAAACTAGCGAAACTTGATCTTTACATAGAGGAAACTGACCTTATGTATTCTGAAGCGGTTTTTGACACTTTTTTGTACGGCGGCGCGGCTTATGAAGAGGACAAGAGCCGGCAATTATCAATCCTTGCTCCAAACGACAATCAAACCAATGAATATTATCTGCGTCTGGAAAAAACTCTGCCGACAGGGACAGAACTCTGTTTAGAAGCAAAGGATACGCGCCGGTGGAGCAATTCAGCTTATGTTTTAAAAAATCCGTCGCATGAAACGAAAATAACCTTTGAGGCGGTACAGCCGATCGCGAAAAACAGTTTTGGATTTGTTGACAGGACGGAGATATCGATAACGGAACTTACGGTTAAAAACGCCGGATTGGAAACAAAAGACAGAATAGAAGCTCTTATGGCAAAGGTTCAAACGTATTATTGGGAATTGGTTTCAGCCAAAAGGTCTTTGGAAATATATGAAGAGATGTTAAAAAAAGCTGAAAATCTTTTTGAAAGCGACAAGAAAAATCTTGATATGGGGCTGATAGAAAAAGGCGAACTTTTTGCTTCAGAAGCTAATGTCGCCAAATTGAAGTCAGAGAGAGTTGTGGAGGAAAACGCGTACAGGCGCGCTCAGGAAAACCTCAAAATGATTATGAACATGAACGAAGATATAATTCTTTTCCCGCGGGAGGCTTTGAACTATGATAGTTTGAATAAAGATTTAACGGATTGTTTGAAACAGGCTTTTTCCGGCAGAATGGATTACAAAATAAAAAAGAGGGAAATCGAGATAAAAGGGCTTAACCTTAAAATAAAAGACAATCAGCAGTGGCCGGAGATAGACCTCAACGCGACCCTGGCGCTGAACGGTATTGATTCTGGTTTGGACAGAGCTGTGGACAAAGCGTCAGCTCTTAGCAATACGTACTATTACGGAGGCATAGAATTTAAAGTTCCGCTGGAAAACAAAGAAGCCCGTAGTGAATATGTAAAAGCCGGGCATGAAAAAGAAAAAGCGTTAGTCAGTTTTAAAGAACTTGAGAGAATTATTATTACCGATGTTGGAAACGCGTTTCGTGATGTTAAATCCTTTGAGGCCGGTATAGGTTTTATAACAGAGGCGGTTGATTTGCAGTCCAAAAAACTGGAAGAAGAGGAAAAACGGTTTTATCAAGCAAGGTCCGGCACAAAAAGACTTATTGATTACCAGCAGGACCTTCTCGGCGCGAAATTGGAAGAAGCTCTCTTTTTGTTTAAGCACAAAAAAGCCAAAGTTGAATTAGACAGAGTGATGAACGCTATTTTTACAAAATATGAGGATGTATTATGAGCCTTCCTCGGTTTAGTGTTAACCAGTCTCTTTTTGTAAACCTTATCTCGATTATGCTCGTGATAACCGGAATAATAGTCCTCCTGGGCTTGAATCGTGAAATATTTCCTAATGTGACATTTGACTGGGTCAGCGTGACTGCCGCGTATCCGGGAGCCACTCCCGAAGACGTGGAGAAACTTATAACGGTTCCCTTAGAAAAAGAACTGCGGGAAGTTGATGGAATTAAAGAAATAACTTCAACTTCCGCTTCCAGCATATCACTTCTGAATGTTAAGATAGACCCGGATGAGAGAGATAAGCAAAAAGTTATCAGGGATATACAAAGTGCTGTGGACAAAGTTAAGGATCTGCCGAAAGATGTGGATGACCCGATTGTAACCGAGATTACCAGCCGGCAGTATCCTATTATCGAGGTGGCGCTTTCAGGGGAGATGGATGAACATAAACTGCAGTATTACGCCGACGCTCTTACGGATGAACTTGAGGATATAAAAGGTGTCGCGCGTGTGTCGAAAGACGGGTATCGAGACCGGGAGATGCGGATTCTTGTAGATCCTAAAAAGCTCAGAGAGAATTATGTTTCTATTGATGAAATAGAAGACGCTCTCAACGCCCGCAATATAAGCCTGCCGGCAGGTAAGATTGACACAGTTTTGGCTGAGTACAGTATAAGGACAACAGGTGAGTTTGAAACCAGAGAAGAGATTGAAAACGTAATTATCAGGGCGAATGACGCGGGTAATTGGCTTAGGATAAAAGACATAGCGTACGTTGAAGACGGATTTAAGGACGAGGACATAATAAACAAAACATTGGGGACACGTTCGGTAAACCTTATAATAAAAAAGAAGGAATCGGGGGACGCTATCCGCGTAGTTGATGTTGTAAAAAAAGTGTCCGCGGAATTCTTGAAAAGAATAGACGATCCGCTTGAACTTTCGTATGTGAATGACTATTCATTTTTCGCGAGGAGGAGGCTCAATGTTCTTACAAATAACGCGTGGATAGGGATGATTATAGTCATAAGCATTATGCTGGTATTTCTGCAAAAAAGAGCGGCGATTGTGACGGTTTTAGGAATTCCTATCGCGTTTTTTACCACCTTTATAGTGATGAGCGCCCTGGGGATTACGGTGAACCTTATCAGTATGTTCGCGCTTGTAATCGTTCTTGGCATGCTTGTGGACGACGGGATTATTGTGGCGGAAAACGCGTACCGGCATATGGAAGAGGGTATGCCGCCCCGGCAGGCGGCGGTCAAAGGCGCGGAAGAGGTTATGGGCGCGGTTTTAACCGCTGTTTTTACGACTATAGCGGCGTTTTGTCCTTTACTTTTTATGACAGGGATTATTGGAAAGTTCATCAGGAATATACCTGCCGTTGTCATTGTGGCTCTTTTGGCGTCACTCGCGGAAGCCTTAATAATTCTTCCGAGCCATCTCGCGGATTTTGTGAAAATAAAATTAGATAAAAAAGGCAAACCGATAGGTTTGACAAAAGATATGCCGTGGTTTAAAAAACTGGTTTCATTTTACACAAGAGTAGTTAACGCGGCAATAAAGAGAAAATATAAGGTTCTTGCCGGGCTTATTTTGATGCTTGTTGTTTGCGCTTTCGCGGCGTGCACCGCAATAAAGTTTGTTCTTTTTCCAAGATCGGGGGTAAATTATTTTTTTATCAGAATGGAAGCTCCCATTGGAACACCTTTGTACAAGACCAATGAATTTGTCGCTCCCGTGGAAGATGTAGTAGCTCAAATGTCAAAGAAAGAACTTGATGCATATGTGACAACCGTGGGCCGAATAATAGAAAGCCGGAATGATCCGTTCTCAGGCCAGGCCAGCCATTTGGCGCAGATAACGGTTTATCTCACGCCTGAACAGGACAGAAAAAGAAAAGCAGAGAAAATAGTTGAAGAACTTCGCGGAAAAACCGCTCACATACAAGGGTTCACGGATTTAAGATTTGACACTCCGGAAACGGGACCACCCGTGGGAAAAGCGGTTGAGGCGAAGATCAGAGGGGAAGAGTTTAAAACGCTTGATAAGATTGCCGCGGAATATATGGATTGCCTTAAAGGAATAGAGGGTACTGCAGATATAACATGGGACAACAAGCCTGGGAAAGAAGAGATTAGGATAAAGGTGGACAATGATAAGGCGGCAAGAGCGGGCCTTTCCATCGGGCGAATTGCTAAAACCGTAAGAGCGGTTTTTGAAGGCGGAATCGCGACAACAATAAAACCGGTTAAAGCGGAAGAAGAGACCGATGTTACTGTTAAATTTAACTTGGACGGAGAAGTTAATTCTTTGGATGTGTTTAGCGAGATACTAATTGCCAATAAATATGGAAACCTTATCCCTCTGGAAAAAGTGGCAGATATAGAAAAGGTTCCGGGCGCGACTACCATATACCATCTGAATGGCAAAAGAGTTGTCACCGCTTCTTGTAACGTGGATACGGATAAAACAACATCATTAAAGGTAAATCAATCTCTCGCTGAAAGATTCCGGGATATCTCCAAAAGATATATCGGATACAGCGTAAAGTATGGCGGGGAACAGGAAGAGACAATGGATTCGCTCAAGAGTTTGGCTGGGGCGTTCTTTTTCGCTTTTCTCTTTGTGTATTTAATTTTAGCTTCTTTTTTTCGGTCAATTATTCAGCCGTTTGTTGTTATGTTGGCCATTCCGTTTGGGCTTATCGGCGTGATTTTCGCGTTTTTGATTCACAATATGCCGTTGTCTTTTATGGCCATTTTAGGTATAGTAAGCCTTAATGGCGTGGTGGTTAATGATTCAATAGTTCTTGTGGATTTTATAAACAAACTGCGGCGCGAAGGAATAAACCGGCATGATTCTATTATCAAAGCGGGCCAGATGAGGATTCGGCCTGTTATTCTGACAACTATTACCACTGTAGGCGGTGTTTCCACGGTCGCGTATGGGATAGGCGGAAAGGACCCGTTTTTGGTTCCCATGGCGATAGCTCTTTCGTGGGGCCTTTTATTCGCTACAGCTCTTACCCTCGTGGTCATACCCTGCATCTATTCAATCATTGACGACCTGGCCCTGAAAATTACCCACCACTCAAGCATGATCAAATGTGAGAAAGTAAATGGCATGGAAAAACAATAGCAAAAGCCGCAATTGTAGACCGTTAAAAATTATCATCGCCAGAGACGCGATTAATCGCGTCTCTACATAAATTTCATTTGCCATATTGGGTTATTTCAAGTAGGATTGTATGGAAGGAATGGGCTATATATGACGATACGAGAACCTGTGGCCGCGGGAGGGTTTTACAAGGGCGTTAAAAATAGTCTCCTCGAAGAGTTGGAG
>JBDRBY010000061.1:0-11346 GCA_043822245.1 Candidatus Omnitrophota bacterium | reverse complement strand
CTACTACTATTATTTTTTTTATTAAAAACCGGTAATTATAATTGACGTCAACGGAAATTATAGTTGACGTTCGTCAATCAGAAACAATTTTCCAATTTCTGTGTTACTCAATCTATTTCAAAATGTGTTTTTTTATTATGCATCTTCCTTCTTATTCATTGTAATAACTCTTGATCCGATCTCTATCCTCCTTCACTTTATCACCCTTAAAGTATATTTCTACAAATTCAAGCTTATCTTCCTTTTCAAAATAAGCATAAATAATTCTTATACCACTCATTACTCCTCTGCCCTTTAGAGATTTACATGCAAACCGAGTAACCTTATAAATTTCTGGGTTTTCTATGCCAAGATTTGAGATCCTTTCTATGCCATTGGTTTCTTTCCTTTGTTTATGTTTTCTTTTTAGCTGAACGTTAGTAAATGTTTCTATATCCTCATCCAGACTCCTAAACCTTTTCAGGTTCTTAAGGTCTCTTTTGAATTTTTGAAGTCTTATAATATTTGCAAATACCTTATTCGGCATATTCCCTCACCGAGTAAGGCGCGTTCCTGTAGAAAACAGATTCATAATCTATGATCTCTCCATCTTCTGTTGCTTCCCAAGGAACATCACCGTGAGAATAATCACTAATTTGCGTAGCATTCATATCAGATAACCGGCTGTTCAATACGTTGTCTATTGTGTCTTTTTCACGTACACTTAAAAGAGAGAGATCCGGTTTTCTTAAAGGTAAATATTTTTTCTGCAAGTGCTGGAAATATTTATTTTGAACCTTAATCAGCTCTTCACCTTTAATCATTTCTTCTACAACTTTTATAAATTCTTTCGGTGTTGGACCATGATGGTTTTTAATATAGGTAGCACCTATGAGCTGTTCTTCATATTTCTCATAGAAATTAAAATCTATGAAATATAAAAGCTTGTATAGGACTGTCTCTCCTACATTAGGTTTGGATCCAACCTTTTCAAGGATATATATTAATATCTCCTTAAATTTTTGCAGATTTTTCTGAGGAACGCTAATCCTGACTTCCTGTTTTGTTTCTATTTGCTTCATATCTTTTTCAAAAACAATTTCAATATCTTTTTTAATATCCAAGAGAATATCTGTAGGGATATTGAAGACTTTAGCAAACTCAGCAATTTCTTCAGCACTTATTTTTCTATCACCGGTCTCTATCTGTGAAATTGCCACGCGGCCTATCCTCAATTTTTTACCCAAAGCTTCCTGTGACAAGTCTAACTTTTCCCTTATCTTTTTAATCTTTAATCCCAGATTTTTATAAAACTTACCCATAAACAAACCTCCCCTTTGTATAAAGTGTATCATATGTTAGATTTCCTGTCAATGGCATGTCGCATTATCTAACTAGTGGATGGAGAAGCTTTCTTTTATCTTGCAGTATCGTTACATTTGAAAATATAGCTGGATAGTCATCGGCGTGGCATGTATGGATAGGAATGAAAGTTTTAGGAGCTACCGCTATCCTTAGCAATTTCTCGTTTATCGATCATACTTCTTTTTCTCTTTCAGCATATAAAACATTTATCATCTCAGCCGTTCTATGCAATATGTCCGCGCTGGGAGCAACAGTTGTAGTCTTCGCGAGATGCGATAATTCATTACGCAAACATCGCCCTGCTTCATACGAATCCTTTTTATTCTCAGGAATAACTCCGGATTTGACCAAAGCTTCAATTACCTGCGTATGATTTTGAGACTCTTTTCCTATAATCTCTGTATACTTTATTTTCAGTGCTGCCTCCACGGCTAAAAAAGCATAATGATGGGAGACTGTGAACAATTTGTAATAGAAATAACCAAAAACAAAAGCCCTTTTAGCAACTTCTAAAGTCTCAATTACTTCTCGCGGGACATTTTTCTTGAGGAGCTGACGAACGTCAACTATAATTTCCGTTGACGTCAATTATAATTACCGGTTTTTAATAAAAAAAATAATAGTAGTAGTAGCCTTTCTTTTTTTGGTTCTTTTTTTCTTTGTTAATAACTCTCAATTCTGTGGATAACTTTATTTTTTAATTTTTCTTCCGCTTTTCCCCACTTTAGCATGATCCATTCTATAACTCGGCAGATTCAGCTCTATGATCACACTATGGTGTACCAGCCTGTCTATAGCCGCTGCCGTTACCATGGGATCTTTAAATATTTTCTCCCATTTTGAAAATGGAAAGTTACTGCTCAGCATAATACTTCCTCTTTCGTATCTTTCAGCCAGTAACGTGAATAACACTTCCATTTCTTCACGGTCCTGCTGAACGTAACCTATCTCATCGATTATCAACGCATCAAACCTCGATAACTTCTTCAGCATATTTGGCAAGACTAGATCACGTTTAGCTTGCAGGAGCTCCTGCACCAGTATGCTACAAGTAGTAAAATACACTTTTCTACCGGTCTTTATTATTTCCTGGCCGATGGCACATAAAAGATGTGTTTTACCGCTCCCGGGATTGCCAAATACCAAAATGTTTTCTGTATAATCGATAAATGCTCCTGTAAATAACGTTTTTGCTTGCTGTGCTGCCTTTGACGGCAATCTTTTCAAGTCAAAAGTATCTATGTTTTTATCCTCCGGTATCCTGGAGGCCTTCATCAATCTCTCACGGCGCCTGTTTTGCCGTACTTCACTTTCTTCCTTCAATAGTTCATGCAGGAACTCTTCATAACTTAGCGTCTCTCGCCTGGCCATTGACGCTATATCCGCATATCTCTTTTGTACTGTTGTTAAACATAGTTCTTTCAGCTGCTCGTTTAGTTCCTTTTCTACTTTATTTTTACGCATTGGATACCTCCTCCGCGTATACACATAATAGCGCGTCATATTGTTTTAGGTCAACATCAGTTACCTCAACTTCCGGTGATTTCATTTCTCCTGACATACTCTTTACCAACACCTCAACAAGTGTTGACGTAATCCGTTCCCCGGATGTTAAAAGATTCTGTATGGCGCTATCCACCTTAACTTCTCCTTCCATAAACGCGATGTATAATATCTTTAAGTACTCCTTATTCGCGTTGGCAGGTGTATGCCTCTTAAGATGATCATATGCCATCCTAAAATGGCTATTTGGATATAGATCATCCCTGTACTTATAATTTTCAAATGCCCCAGGTTTGCGAACAAGTCCTTCTATAATGTGCCTGTAATCGATACGGTGATTACCCTCACCGCGTATCCGAGGGAAGCTGTCTACCTTCTTTTGAGCGTACCATATTTCAATATGATTCGAATGCACACGTGCTTTGATCCTTTCGCCTTTAAGCCTGCTGTTTACAGAATATACATTATGCTTGGCATTTATTGTGCCGCTTGGTCCAACTTTGAACTCCAAAACACTTGATGCGTCCTTCTTGGAACAGGGTAGAGCGCGTAATACCTTATATTCTTCTTTAAGCCGGTCTTTCCTGCCGGCATTAAGCTGCAGAAATAACTTTTTTAAAAACAATTTGTATTCATCTATGCTGTTAAAATCTTTACTCCCTCGAAGCATCAATGCCTGCTCTACGGCTTTCTTGAACCGATAATGCCTTTGCTCAACATCTCCGTTCTCATTAGCTTTCCCTGCTTGTATTTTTTCTCCTTTAGTCCCATAGTGCTTAAGTAGTTGTGTATACCTCACGGTGAATTCCTCAGGATTGCACGCTTTATGTACCGCAGCAGATAATCGGTCTGTCCTCATATTCGCCGGGACTCCTCCCAGTTCCCATAAGGCATCCTGTAAACATTCACTGAGACTCTCAAAACTCTCTGAATAACATATACTACCAGCTTCCCAGTTCGAATACGTCAATACAAAATGGCCTATCATGTGGTGAAATGGTTCTTTTCGTATCGTTATTCCAAGTGCTCCCATCCGGGTAAAATCAAATTCTCCAAGCTCTCCGGGGTTATGCACTTGTGTGAAAAATATCTCTTTTGCCGGTCCTTCTGTGGCTTTCCACACTTTTATCCTCCGCTGTAACGATCTCAACTGCCCATCCTTGTATTTGCCCGGATACTTGCGCTGCAATTCCTCAAATATCGTTTTTGCTTCTATCCCCGGGTTTATTTCCAAATACTCTTTAATCCCTCTCCAATCTCCCTCAAATGGACACTTTCTGGTTCGCCAATCCCGGTTCTGTTCATATTCACTGGGCAACTTGCCGCTTTTTATGTATTTCCTGCCTGTCTTTTCACTCATTCCCGCCTTCGCCGCTGCGAGTGCTTTACTTCTTTCTCTGTTTACCAGCATTCTCAACCTCCTTACCTGTTGATCTGTAACCATTTAGACCTCCTCATGTTCAGTCTAAACAGTGTAATCTAGATCAGTTTTTTCCGGTAATTATAATTGTCGTTGGCCGGTATTTATAATTGTCGCTCATCATGTGAGGCTTATCTTGCTACGCAGGCCAATGATGATAGCAAACGGGCAGAGGTGGCAAGAAAGTGGACAGTTCAATATGGAACTGATATAAAGCCGGAACACATTAATTGTGACGGGTGCAGGGCGGGAGGTCGGAAGTTTTTTTACTGTTCTAGTATGTGCGAACTTCGAAAATGTTGTTTAGAAAGGGATTTAGAGAATTGTGCTGTATGTGAAAAGTATGTTTGTGACAAGCTTGCAAAGTTTTTTGAGATAGCGCCTGAACCTAAAAAAGCTCTTGAAGAAATTAGAAAAGGTTTGTAGGATTGTCGATAATGGATAATCAAAATAAAAAAATAAACGCTGTTAAGGATTTGCAATCGTTGCATAATATTGGGCCGGCAATCGCAGAAAGACTTTATTCAATTGGAATTACAACAGCGAGACAAATGAAACAGTCAAATCCGGAAAAAACATACGAAGAGTTAAAGAAAAAAGAAGGCGGGAAATTGGATAAGTGTGTTTTGTACGTGCTTAGGGGAGCGATTTTGGATATTCCGTGGTGCAAATGTAAAGATTTTTAAGGGTTAGCTTGTAGTATGCGCGAAGTTAATCAGGCTTCCTTTCTCCCAAAAAAACAATCAAAAATACACTTGTATATACAAAAGTATTATGGTATAATCACTCATGCTCGAAATTAGGTGGAATCTTTTAAAAAGTGAAAGGCTCAAAAAAACAAGAGGAGCATCGTTTGAGGATGTTTTAAGCGGTGAACTTTTGGGTATTAAAAAACACCCAAAAAAGCACCACCAAAATATCATGCTTTTTGAGTACAAACGTTACATATGGTTAGTACCCTATGTAATAGAGGAAAATGGAAATATTTTTTTAAAAACGTTATATCAGTCACGCAAATATACCAAATTGCGTAAGGAGGGGAAACTATGAGAAAAATAAAATTAACAAAACAAGAAAAAGGGATTGAAAATGCCTTGCTTCAAGGAGAGTATGTTGATATTGGTAAAAATGAATTCAAAAGCATCGCGGAAGCCGTGGCTACTCGAAAAAAGAATTCTGTGCTCAATATCCGTATCAATAGTGAAGATCTAAAACTTCTTAAAAGAAAAGCTAATCATTTTGGCATTAGATATCAAACTTTTGTAGCAGAATTACTCCATAGAATAGCCCATAACTAAGGAGGATATCTGTATTGAGCTTATGGATTCCCGCTTTCGCGGGATAAGGAGTGGGAGTGAAAATAATTGATTTGAGTGTTTCTCTCGAAAATAATGGGAAGTGTGCTCCTTGGTGGGGTAAGAATAGGATAAAGTATCAGGATCACAGAATCGGATGTATCGCAATTTTGCTGTTATACAAATTGACTCCCAAGTATCTTCGCCAGGGGTTGGGTTGGGCAAATGAGTACGTTAGTTTATCTACTCATGGGACAACGCATCTTGACGCTCCTTGGCATTTTGCCCCAACATCTGAAGGTAACCCGGCTAAATCTATTGATGAAATTCCGTTAGAGTGGTGTTATGGCAATGGTGTTGTGCTGAATATGACGCACAAAAAAATGGGAGAGAGCGTAACGATTGATGATGTTAAAAAAGAGTTGGAACGCGTAGAGTACAGAATAAAACCACTGGATATTGTTTTAATCCACACCGGGTGTGACAAACGGTTACGTGCGAAGGAATATTTTTATCAAGGCATTGGAGTGAGTGAAAAAGCAACAAAATGGATATTAGAT
Organism: Candidatus Omnitrophota bacterium; assembly: GCA_043822245.1. GTDB lineage: Bacteria > Omnitrophota > Gorgyraeia > Tantalellales > Tantalellaceae > JBDRBY01. The sequence continues at coordinate 5,224 of JBDRBY010000061.1, read as the reverse complement.
CAGGGCGTAAAGGTAACGGGAATCGATGCCTGGGGTTGGGACGCGCCGTTAGCTGAACAAGCTAAATTAGCAAAGCAAACCAGGACAAAAAATCTTTTTTGGGCGTCACATTTTGTTGGTATAGAGAGAGAGTATTGCCATCTAGAACGGTTAACTAATTTGGATAAATTGCCCGTTACAGGATTTAAAATTGCCTGTTTTCCTCTGAAAGTAAAAAAAGGGTCCGCGGGGCCGACACGGGCAGTGGCAATATTAGAAAATTAAGAACGGAAGAGATTGTGGTCAGGCATTGCCTGACCGCCTTTGGTGGGAAATGTGAAATTTGAGTTATGTTGTTTGTTAATGGGGATCAGTATAGTATGTACAGCGCGTCTTGAGATAACGAAAATCGTCTGGATATGTTTTTGAATTTTTGAAATTGTTTTTACGGAGCCAGCCATTTGGGAAAACTGTTTTTTCTATTGACTATTATCCAATGGGTGACCCCATTATGCTTGTTGATTTTCTTTGTTATACGTTAAAAGACTTAAGAGAAAAGAAGGAACTAATTAAATCTATGACATGTTTCAATTGGATCAAAACTTTATGTATGACGTACAATTAGTATCACAAACAAACTCACCCTGTTTGATGCAAATACAACCGAGATTACTGACCACGTGCCTGTTCACAAAAAAATCTTCACGCCTTTTTCCGCGAAATCATGCTTAATGATTAAAGAAATTATTGACAAAAATTAAAATAAAGAGATAATAAAAAGGCGGGTGAGGGCAGGGGATTTTCACGCGCCTAAACGCAAAGACCTGATTAATCATCGCATTTTTGTTGTATCGTTATTATATCAAAAGTTAAATGCTTATCAAATGTTTTTTTTAACGGAAGTAGTGCAAAAATTATGGACATTTTGACCTAATGTCATCACTGCGAGAAGTCCCCAAAGGGGGAAAACGGGGATCTGTAATCTAAAAATGATTGAGTCCATAGATCCCGGATATTTCGCTTCGCGAAATTCCGGGATGACAATCGAAAGTACCCAAAATATGTTTCACTATCTTAACGGAGGAGGGGAGGAGGTATGAATGACGGAGACGGGTTAAGGTGACGAAAGATGATATTTCGCGGAAGCGTAAAACAACAACAGAAAGGAAAAAAGTTATGGCTAAGTTATTGTCAAGAATTATCGGATTATTCGTAACTCTATGTTTTCTATTTTCTGACGTTCCGGTCTTTGCTAATGAGCGCGGATGGCAGAAGCAGTATGACGGCATATCCGAAAAGATATTGTGCCTGGAATACGATCGCAGTCGCGGGATTCTTTACGCGGGAACGGAGGCGGGGCTCTTTTTCATAACGAGCAATGGGGAAACATGGAAAAAGATGAATGTACCGGCGGGGATTTCTCAAATAAGAGACATCGCGCTTACGGAGGAAAATATTTTCATTTTGTCGGGCAACAACATTCTGTCAGGGAATAACGGCGATGAATGGGAATATTTGAGCTTTAACGGAGAAGTTGACGGAATCGCGTGTTTTTCTGAATCTTCTATTTTGGCGTGGTCGGGTAAAGAGCTTTTTAGATTAGAAAAAAGCTCTTGGGAAAGAATTGGCCGTGAATTTATAGAAGAACCGATAATTGATTGCGCGTGGCAGAAAGATGTTATTTGCATACTTTCGAGAAATGAAGTACGTTTTTCGTTTGATAAGGGCGAAACGTGGAAAAAAATACCTATAAACGGAAAAAGCACTTTTTCGAATGAAGAAATGAACGAAGAGGGCATAGCGGAAATAGAAGAAGAAAACACAAGCGTGGAAAAACCGGAAGGCAGAATCGTTTATTGTCAGGGAAAAGGGATTGTTGGAGTTTACCAGGGAGGGTCTATTTTTACGATAGGCGAAAAAACTCTTTCTCTGAACAAAATCAGCACTACTTTTTTGAAAGGGAAATATTTGAATTCTGTAGCCGTCGTAAAAGGAAGGGTCATCGCAGCCGGCGCGAGTGATATTTTTGTGTTACTCGCGGAAGAAAATACGAATGTACCGGATGAGAGGGGAGGCTCTTATGCTCGAGTGGACAGTTCTTTGTCAATTGGCGATGTACAGAAAATGGCCATAGAATACGCTGAAGTAAGCCCGGGAAAAATCAAGAAATGGCGCGACGGAGCCAAATGGAAAGCTGTTATGCCTAAGGTGTCAGTAGGGTTTTCGGAATCGATAGATGACAATACGGAGATATACACGAGCGCGACTACAACTTACACGGTGAAGGGGCCGAGAGAACGGGATCATGATTGGAATGTGGATCTTACTTGGGATTTGTCTGACCTGGTATGGAATGACGCTCAGACGAACATAGATGTTCGTAGCAGGTTAATGGTGCAACTCAGGGAAGATGTTCTTGAGGAAGTAACCAGGCTGTATTTTGAACGAAAAAGACTTGCCGCGGAAATAGCTAAAGCGGAGGGGAGTAAGAACAGTGGTAAAGAAGGACTTTTTGAAAAAAAGATAAAACTGGAGGAAGTTACCGCCCATATTGACGCTTTTACCGGAGGGAATTTTTCTGCTTCTTCAAATAGTTGAGATTCGGAGGCCTGAAATTTTCTTGACAAAACACGTATTACTGTTACAATCTACCCGGTCGGGTGGCGGAGTTGTTTTGCCGGGTGAACCCCGGAAAGTTTGGAGGTGGAGGATGAGGCTAGAAAATAAAGTTTCGATAATAACCGGCGCGGCGCGAGGTATTGGCAGGGAGATAGCGGAATTATTTGCCAGGGAAGGTTCAAGAGTGGCGATTTGCGATATTAATGAAGAAGCCTTGTTTGCCGCGAAAGAAAAAATAGAAAAAGTGTCAGGCCAGAAAGTTTTCGCGCGAAAAGTTGATGTGGTTTCGTTTCAGGATGTCGAGGATTTTGTCAAGAAAACCCTTGACAATTTTGGAGGGTTAGATATACTTGTCAACAATGCGGGAATTACCAGGGACAATCTTGTTTTGAGGATGTCGGAGGACGAGTGGGACGCCGTTTTGGATATAAATCTTAAAGGCGCTTTTAACTGCATAAAGGCGGTAAGCCGGCCGATGATGAAGAAAAAAAGCGGCAAGATTGTGAATATGGCTTCAATTGTAGGGGTAATGGGTAACGCGGGCCAGGCGAATTATTCCGCCAGCAAAGGCGGCCTTATTGCCTTGACCAAAACTGTGGCCAAAGAACTGGGATCGCGTGACATAAACGTTAATGCAATTGCCCCCGGATTTATTCAGACAGACATGACAGATAAGCTCTCAAGCGAGTCAAGAGAGCGGCTCTTAGAGCTAATACCTCTAAAAAGAATGGGCAGGCCTCGTGATGTTGCGAATTTAGCGTTATTTTTAGCAAGTGATGAGTCGTTGTACGTCACTGGCCAGGTGATAAAAGTAGATGGCGGCATGGTAATGTGAGAATTAGCGTGAAGAATCTAGCGGAAGAGCGTAATGTAGGAAGATAGAGTTCTTTGGCCTAAACGCCGTACGCTAACATTAAAAGGAGGAAAAGATGTCTGAGGTAGCGGAAAGAGTCAAAGCAATTGTAGCTGAACAGCTTGGAGTTAAGATTGAAGAAGTAAAAGACGATGCAAAGTTTATCGATGATTTAGGCGCGGATTCTTTGGATACAGTGGAGTTAGTTATGGCTCTTGAAGAAGAATTTGGAGCTGAAATCCCGGATGAAGACGCGGAAAAATTGAACACAGTTGGGGACGCGGTTAGATATGTAACGGAGAAGATTGCCAAATAGGAAGGCTATTCAGGCAAAAATCAAAAAATAACCTATCAATACAAACAATGTCCGAAAGAAGAGTAGTTCTTACAGGAGCGGGTGTTGTCACTCCGGTTGGAAACAACATTAGAGATTTTTGGGAAGCGCTGATAAATGGTAAGACGGGAGTTCGCCGTCTTACCGCTTTTGATCCCTCGCCTTTTTCCTCGCAGATTTCTGCTGAAGTGAGGAATTTCGACCCGACTCTATATATGAGTTCCAAACAAGAAAAGCGTCTTGATCCTTTTGTAAAGTTTGCTATCGCGGCCGCGAAGATGGCTTTTCAGGATAGCGGCCTTGACGCGGGAAAGATTAATTACGAGCGCGCGGGTGTTTATGTCGGTTCAGGAATAGGTGGGCTTCATACGATCGAAAGGGAACACGAGAAGTATTTAAAAACCGAAGATGAGCACAAAGCCGCGGCGAGGATGTCACCATTTTTGATTCCCATGCTGATAGTGAATATGGCGTCAGGTATGGTTTCTATCGAATTGGGGTTTAAAGGGCCTAACTCAGCCGCTGTAACAGCTTGCGCGACGGCCAGCCATTCTATTGGGGACGCTTTTAAAATTATCCAGAGAAACGAAGCTGATATAATGGCCGCCGGTGGGTCGGAATCCGCGATAACCAAAATGGGATTTGGCGGTTTTTGCGCTCTTAAGGCCCTTTCGACACGCAATAATGACCCTGAAAGGGCATCACGGCCTTTTGATCTTGAAAGAGACGGTTTTGTGATGGGAGAGGGCGCGGCAGTTGTCATTTTGGAAGAATTAAAGCACGCGTTAAAAAGAGGCGCGAACATATATTGCGAAATTGTAGGGTATGGTATGAGCGGAGACGCGTATCACATGACAGCTCCGGATCCATGCGGTGACGGGGCCGCGAGATGTATGAGGGCCTCTCTTAAAGACGCGGGGCTGAATCCGGAAGATGTGGATTACATAAACGCGCATGGAACGTCAACACCACTAAACGACAAGATGGAAACAGATGCCATAAAATCGGTTTTTGGAGAATACGCTTATAAGCTTGCGGTTAGTTCTACCAAAGGAGTTACCGGCCATCTTCTTGGCGCGACAGGTGGAGCGGAACTTATCGCGTGTGCGAAGGCAATAGAACATAAAATTTTGCCTCCTACCATTAACTATGAGTATCCTGATCCGGAATGTGATTTGGATTATGTCCCTAATGTAGCCAGAGAATTTGATGTTGAGGTTGCTCTTAGCAATTCTTTAGGATTTGGCGGCCACAATGTTACTCTTGTTGTGAAGAAATTTAAAAAATGAAATTTGTAGTCCGGCCGCCTAGGATGTTGAGGTAAATCTTGCAAGCAATATTTCCCACAAGCGGCACGGACATTAATTCGACTAATGGTTTCAGAACGATGAATTGAAAAAGATGTAGAGACGCGATTAATCGCGTCTCATACCGATGTT
>JBDRBY010000060.1:0-12169 GCA_043822245.1 Candidatus Omnitrophota bacterium | reverse complement strand
CCTTCACCTTCCGCGAGCTGTTCGTATAAAACCCGCGCCCGCTCTTGTTTGCCCTGCTCCTCCAATAATTCCGCGCACTTGAGGCGTGAGCGCGTAACCCAAAAATTCCCTCTCGGATATTTATAACCTACCTTAAGATACTCCTCAATTGCCATTTCCTTTTTCCCCGCTTTTTCGAAGCATTCGGCAATGTCAAATTGTATTTGCGCGTTCATCTCAGAATTATCTTCTGTCAGGGCAATCTTAAAATATCCCAAAGCCTGCTCATATTGCTCCCCAGCTTTTAGTATTGTTCCAATTTTGTTATTTGCCACATTCGTTACCGGGTTTTCCGGATATTTTCGAATGAGCACCTCGTAGTGGGATATAGCCTCCTCATCATTTCCCATCCGTTTATTGACGTCGCCTAACGCTAAAACTGCCTGTGGCGCCCATCTGCTGTACGGACGGAGTGTGACAACGCTCTCAAACTGCTTCAAACTTTTCTCCGTCTGCCCGGCGTCATACAATGCCCACCCAAGCCAGTACGCCGCGTTGTCCGCGAATTGACTATTCGGAAAATTTTCCAATATCTCCGAAAAATGTTTTACAGCGTTTTTAAAATCTCCTTTGGCGTAATAGTACTCCCCAAACCATAATTTCACGCCGTCTGCCAGAGATGTCTCTTTCTCTTCCTTCAGCATTTGTTTAAAAATATCAAGAGCTTTTTTTTCATTTCCCATTTTATAGAAAGCCCATCCCTCATAGTATTTCGCGCGCTGGATTATATCATTGTCTTTTGACGTTCGAATAATTTTATAATACATATTCGCCGCGTCATTATATTTTCCGATATTATAAAAAGCATTGGCCGTCTGCAACTTTGTTTCAAGAGCCAACGCGCTTTCAGGAAACTCATTTAAAACACGGCTGAATTGACTAATAGCTGTTTCATAATCAGATTTTTGCGCGTAAAGCATTCCCAGCTGATATAACGCTTTATCCTCCAAGTTTGACTTTGGAAAATTTATTATTAACGATTGAAAAGCCAAGATAGCGGCATCTTCCCGCTTTAACGCCTTGAATATGACACCAATCTCATATTGCGCGTGATCCGCCTGTAAATTTTGCGGGAAATCTCTAAGAATTTTGTCGTACACATTAATCGCTTGATCTTCTTTCCCTTTATTTTGCAAGATTTCGCCGATGCTGCATAAGGCGCTCACAACCAAATCTACATCCTTAGATTTTTCAACAACTTTGCCGTACTCATCTAAAGCTTTGTCATATTCCGCATTCCGGCGGTACGTCCACGCAAGGTTATAACACATCTTTTCAGAAAATTCCCCATTCGGAAATTTTTTAAGGCCGTCTTCATATGTTTCAATAGAATCTTGTATATTTCCTTCATTATACAAAAGTTCTCCCAACTGATAAAAAGCATCCTCCGTCCATTCATTTTCAGGGACGGTGTTGATAATAGACCGATATAACCAGATTGCCTGCTCACTTTGTTTAGTCTCAGCATAAATTCTGGCCGCGCCTATCAAAGCCGCGCTCCTGGATCCAGGATTCGCGCTCTCAGCCGCGCTGTCGGCAAAAAGGCTAAGAGCTTTTTCAAAATCTCCGATTTGGGAATAAACTTTCGCTAATTTGTATTTCGCGAGTGGCCGCCACGGCTTGTTTTCCGTATCCCGTAAGGAATTCTGAAAATTCACGCGGGCTTCGTTAAAATCAGCCGTCTTGTAATAACAATCTCCCAAAAGATAGTACGCGTCAAAAATTCTATTGTTAATCGGGTGAGCTTTGATAAAATACCGCAATTGTTCAGTCGCTTTTTCATATTTCTGCTGCCGATACAAGATTTCAGCAATCTTGTACTTCGAGATTACAGCCTGTTCCGTGTCAGGGTATGATTTTATAAATTCCCGAAACGTGTCTATCGCTGTTTCACTTTCTCCGAGCCGGTCGTAACACCAAGCCTGCGAATATAATGAATGAATTACGTGTTTACTTGCGGGATATTCCTTAATTACCCTTTGATAATTGCACAAAGCCTGTTCATAATTCTCCTGCATGAAATAAACTTCAGCTATCCAGGACAAAGCGCTTGCGGCAAAATCCGTATTTTTAAATCTATCAAACACTAAAGTGAACTCTGTAAGCGCTTTCGCGAAAAGTTTCTTTTCCAAATATACCTTTCCCAACAAAAGTCGAGCTTCGGCTTCACTGTCCCGAGGAATATCCATTATTAGAATCAAATTTATCTTTTTTTCCGCGAGATCACAAAATCCGTCTTTCATAGCCTTCCGGGCAAAATCAAGTTCCGCCTGCACGGAACTTTCATTCGCGGTAGAAGGCTTCATAATCAACGTGAAAGACAGAATTATCAATGTGTATAAGATGTATCGTTTCATTGTTTGCCTAAAATCTCCCGCAAATAATTCCCTGTGTATGACCTTTTATTTGCCGCTATTTCTTCGGGGGTGCCGCAGGCTATCAGCTCTCCGCCGTTATCTCCGCCTTCCGGCCCAAGGTCAATAACATAATCGGCGGATTTAATAACGTCCAGGTTATGTTCTATAACCAGCACTGTATTCCCTGACGAAACCAGGGCATGAAGCACATCCAAAAGTTTATGTATATCCGCGAAATGCAAGCCGGTTGTCGGTTCGTCTAAAATATATAACGTCCTGCCGGTCGCGATTTTTGACAACTCCTCGGCCAGTTTTACTCTTTGCGCTTCGCCTCCGGATAATGTTGTTGCCGGCTGCCCCAGCCTCACATACTCCAGGCCTACCTCGTGAAGCGCCTTCAATTTGTTTTTTATCGCGGGAATATGAGTAAACAAATCAACAGCTTCTTCCACACTCATTTTTAAAATCTCCGAAATGTTAAAACCCTTATACGTTACTTCAAGCGTCTGATCGTTAAACCGCCTGCCGCCGCACAATTCACATTCGACATAAACGTCAGGTAAAAAGTGCATTTCTATTTTTTTCACGCCGTCACCCTGGCAAGCCTCACACCGCCCGCCTTTGACATTAAAACTAAATCTGCCGGGTTTATATCCGCGTATCCGGGCTTCCGGCAATGAACTGAATAGTTTTCGTATGGGGTCAAATGCGCCCGTGTAAGTCGAGGGATTTGACCGCGGAGTTCTCCCGATTGGAGATTGGTCAATAACGATAACTTTATCAATGTGTTGGATCCCGTTTATACTCGTATGCTTTCCCGGCTTCTCTTTGCTTTTATAGAGTTTTTTAGCCAAAGACCTGTATAAAATTTCATCAATAAGCGTACTTTTCCCCGAACCCGAAACACCTGTGACACAGTTAAAAACACCCAAAGGTATGTCGACGTCAATTTTTTTAAGGTTATGTTCCTCCGCGCCAATAATCTTTAATTTTTTATTTTGGCTATAGCCGCGGCGGCTTTTGGGAATTTCAATTTTAATATCACCCCGCAGGTATTTGCCTGTTATCGATTCCGCGCTGTTAAGCACACTATCTAAGCTTCCTTCAGCAATAACCCTGCCTCCATGTTCGCCCGCCCCAGGTCCAAGATCTATGATGTAGTCCGCTTTTCTTATGGTCAATTCGTCATGCTCAACTACAATTAAGGTATTGCCCAAATCCCTAAGAGCGGTTAACGTGTCCAATAATTTACGATTATCTTTTTGATGAAGCCCTATGCTCGGTTCATCCAGGACATAAAGCACACCAACTAGCCCAGAGCCTATTTGAGTCGCGAGCCTTATACGCTGATCTTCCCCTCCGGAAAGTGTATTGCTTCTGCGGCCTAAAGTAAGATACCCCAAACCGACATTTATCATAAAACTTAAGCGTGAAGCTATCTCCTTAACAACTTCCTCAGCAATTTTTTTACGCGCCGGGTCAAGATTAAGTCCGGCAAAAAAATCTTTAGCTTCAATTATGGACATCGCCGAGATATCCGCTATATTTTTCTCTCCAACAAAAATGTTACATGATTCCTGTTTCAACCTTTGTCCCCGGCACACAGGACACGGTTGAACAGACATAAAACCGCTTATCAGCTCTTTAACAAAATCACTCTCCGAACAACGAAACCGCCTTTCCAAATTAGGAACAATACCTTCAAACCCTGATCCTTCATCTCCGTAAAGAACCATTTTTTTCTGCTGTTTGGTCAAATCCTTAAAAGGCGTCTCAGAATCAAACCCACGACGCCTTGCCATCCTTCGCAGTTCACGCCGATAGTAAAGTATTATTCCCTTGCCTCCTCTTTTCCACGGCACACAAGAACGCAAAAGTGGCTCTGTTTTATCCGGTATTATTAAATCAATATCAATTTCCATTTTATTTCCAAGCCCGTTACACGCCTGACACGCCCCATATGGGCTGTTGAATGAAAAATTTCTTGGCTCGGGCTTATCGAAACTAATGCCGCAATCAACGCAGGCGCTTTTTTCGCTAAAAAGAACATCCTCTTTGTCGTGTAATGAAACAATAAGGATTCCAGAACCGAGATTCAAAGCTGTTTCCACAGAATCCGAAAGGCGCGTTCGAACATCTTTTTTTATTGCCAGCCTGTCAACCACCGCCTCTATAGTATGCTTCACCTTTTTATCAAGCAGGGGAATACTATCACCAATTTCAACTATTTCTCCATCAAGGCGTACCCTGATAAGCCCTTCGCGCCTGGCTCCCTTTAAAACCTCAACGTGCTCTCCTTTTTTGCCTAAAATCAAGGGAGCAAGTATCATTAGTTTTGTGCCTTCATCAAACGCCATAATATGGTCTACTATTTCCTGAGAACTCTGGCTGGTTATAATCTTTCCGCACTTCACGCAATGCTGAACTCCAATCTTGGCAAAAAGCACTCTTAAATAATCGTATATTTCCGTTTGGGTGCCGACAGTTGAGCGTGGATTTTTAGCGCTGGTTCTTTGTTCAATGCTTATGGTTGGAGATAACCCTTCGATAGATTCCACGCGCGGCTTTTGAAGCTGTTCAATAAACTGCCTCGCGTAACTGGATAACGATTCCACATAACGCCTCTGCCCTTCCGCGTATATCGTGTCAAACGCTAATGATGACTTCCCTGAACCGGAAAGTCCGGTCACAACGCACAGGACATCTCTGGGGATACGAACATCAATGTTTTTAAGATTATGTTCCATCGCGCCTTTGACAATAATATGGCTATTTTTCATATCGATAATTGTAACACGAAACCTCCAATGTGAAAAGAGATAGAAAAGTTTCCCCCCTCCCTCGTTCCCCTCTTTAGCAAAGAGGGGCTCTAATCAAATCCCCCTAACCCCCTTTTTCAAAGGGGGGAATGATCTGTTGACTAATCCCTCAAATACCGCCAAAAGGATTTGACATTTGCGAAAAAAACGTATATTATGATTTTCCGTCGCCAACTAAGTTGTTTAAATTAAAAAGAATAATGCCCGGCAGTAGAGACGCGATTTATCGCGTCTCTGTCATAGTTTTTTCTAGACAGAGACGTTTGATTTATTGGGAGGAACCATGAAAATCGGACAAAAAATCAGAGAATTAAGAAAAGAAAAAAATGTAACATTGGAAGGGTTGTCAAAGAAAAGCAACGTCGCGCTCGCGACTCTCTCCCGTATGGAAAATGACAAGATGCGGGGAACAATCAAATCCCACCTTAGCATCTGCAAAGCTCTTGGAGTTTCCGTCAGCGAACTTTACCGCGAACTTGAAGACACTCTAAAGACTGTGGAAACCACGCGAAAACGCGGCCGAACCGAACATTTTGTCCATTCACGCAAAGCTGTGTACGAACTTCTTGTAACCGAAACCTTGAGTAAAAAAATGATGCCTTTGTTTATGAAAATCACACCGGGCGGAGAAACTCAAAAAGAAATAAACTCACCACTTGTTGAAAAATTCGTATACGTTGTTAACGGAAGCTTGGAAGCATTCGTCGGCGAAAAAAACTACACCTTGCAGGCCGAAGACAGCTTATATTTTGACGCTTCTTTGCCTCATAATTTCAAAAATACATCCCCAACAACTACTGAAGCTCTCTGTATCATAGCGTAAACACCTACAAACCTGACCCGATTTTACCCTTTTTCTGCGCTAAAAGAAACGCGCTTACCACTATAGGGTCAAACTGGGTTCCTGAATTGTCCTTTATAATCTGTACCGCGATTTCCGCCATTTTTTTTTGACGATACGGCCTGTCGCTGGTTATCGCGTCAAAAGTATCCGCCACGGAAATAATACGGGCGATAAACGGTATTTCGTTTCCTTTTAGTCCGTCCGGATATCCTGTGCCGTCAAACCTTTCGTGATGCGCCTGTACTTCACGCGCAATATCGCCCAGTTCGCGTATCGGATAAAGAATCGCCGCGCCTGTTATTGAATGCTCCTTAACTTTTTCGTATTCTTTTTTGGTCAGCTTGCCTCGTTTATTCAACACGCTGTCTGAAACTCCAATCTTCCCCACGTCATGAAGCAAGGCCGCGATATGCAGTGTTTCTTTAAAATTTTTGTAACTCAACGCATCGGGGATATCCTTCAATTCCTCCGCGATACATAACGCGTATTTAGTAACGCGTTCCGTATGCCCGTGTGTGTACGGATCTCTCGCGTCTATTGCCGCGGCCAGAGAAATGGCAGTGTGAATAAAAAGATTATGCTCTCTTTCATAAAGCCGGTGTACCTCTAAAACTTTTTCCTGAAGGTTTTCTATGAGCTGGGCATTCGAAAGCGCCATACCCACATCGTTCGCGAGTGTTGTGAAAAAACTTTTTTCCTGTTTGGAAAATTTTATATTCGCCAGCTTTTTCCCCAGCACAAAAATTCCTAAAAGCTCTTTCTTGTAATAGATGGGGATACAAGTATTGGCCTTTAAAAGCTCCATTTGACGAATACTCTGCCGTATCAATTCGACAATATCTTCATCCTCCTCCAGCTCTTCTTTCTTATCAAGCCAGTCCAAAAGCTCGGGATATTCTACCGCACCGGTTTCCGATATCTTAAAATTATACCGTTCATTAATCAGCTGTATGAGCGGATTATCGAAAGTAAGCCGGATAAAACCAATCGGCATTTTGAACCCATCTTTGCCTTTGGAATCTATAACAACAAACGCGTTTTTGTCTTTTTTGTACAGTAGTACCGCCGTATGCGTAACGCCCACCTGCTCGTCAATAATTCTGGCTATGACGCGTATAAGGCGGTCCGGCTTTCTAAACCGTATCATCGTGCGGGAAGCGTTTTCTAAATAAAATTGATAATCCAGTTCAGGTTCTTGACGCTTCTGAAAATCCTCACTACTCATCGGGATTAACGACCCGTCACAATTTTTCATCTTTCCGACAATCCAGTCCTGCACCCTGAGCCAATTATCGTCTTGCTGCATAACCCTCCTTGGGACGCTGACCCGCGGCCATGAGAACTATTTGCTCAAGTTGTTCAAGAAGCAACGGCTTCGTAATGTAATCAAAAACTCCATGCCGTCTTGCCTCTTCCGCCTTTTCTGAATCATCCACAGCGGTAACCATTATTACTTTTATTGAACCATTTACTTTCCGTATCTGTTTGAGAGTTTCAATACCATCCATAACAGGCATTGTTATGTCTAAAAGAGCCACATCCGGCGATCCTGATTTAACTAAACTTACAGCATCTTTTCCATTATACGCTACCAAAACCTCAAAATTTCGTTCCTTGAAAAAATTCATTACAAAATCACAGATATCAACTTCGTCATCTATTACCAACAGTTTCAGCATACTAATCTTCCTTCCTTTTCTCTTTTTTTACAGCTTCATTAACTATAGTTTCGAGATGTTTCAGGCTTTTTATGGGCTTTTCAACAAACGCGTATGCTCCTTCTGCCAATAAACGCTTTTTTGTCCTCCCTGAATCCGCGTACGCGGTTATAAAAATAATACGCGTATCCATTTTCTTTGTTTTTATTTCTCTCATTATTTCATCACCGTCAAGTCCTACCATTTTTAGATCCATTAACACAACATCATATTTATTCTGATCCAAAAGTCTTAACGCTTCATCTCCGTTAGACGCGATATCAATTCCATAATTTCTCGGTTCAAAATACTGTTTTAACAAATCTGTAAAATTCAACTCATCATCAACTGTCATAATCTTCAGTTTTTCCATTGACGTATTCACTCTCCTTTTCTTTCTATGCCCCCTGTTGTTATGCTACTGTCTTCATCGTGTTCGAGTTGTTTGTCCTTCTCTCCTCCTCCTTTGTCATTCCCGCAAAAGCGGGAATCTCCTTCTCTCCTTTTTCCCCTTTTCCTCACAGCTTTAAACGTGAGCGTAAATATGGTTCCTTTTCCCTGCTCACTTTGAACCTCAATAGTTCCGTTATTTTTCTCAATAATATGTTTTACAATAAAAAGCCCCAGCCCTGTGCCTTTACCCGGATCTTTGGTTGTAAAAAAAGGATTAAAAATCTGGCCTAAATGTTCCTTACCAATCCCAACTCCGGTATCTTTAACGATAACAAACACATTTTTCTCTGAACTTGTAACACTTATCGTGACATTACCCCTATCTTTAATTGACTGAACCGCGTTTCGAATGATATTAAAAAATATCTCCTGAACCTGTTTCCGATCCGCGGAAATACATGGCAGCCTCTTCTGATACTTCGTCTTTATCGCGATATTCTCCAACAAAAGGTCATGTTCCACAAGGGAAATAACCTGTTTTATCTCGTCTTCTATTCGCACGTTGTCTTCGATTTCACCTTTAGCCGGTTTGGCAAACGAAGAAAGTTTTCTGGTTATAACAGTCGCTCTATCCGTTTCGTGTATAACCTTCCGCATTATTTCACACGCCTTTTGAAGCAATTCTTCGTGAGTTCTATCCCTATAGACCCCATCCGCGCAGTTCAAAAGAAACATCTCACATTGGCCGCGAGCAATACCCAGCGGATTGCATATTTCATGATTTATACCCGCGGAAAGTGTTCCAATGACAGCCATTTTTTCTCTTTGCGCGTCCTGAGCCTGCGCCTCTGACAATTGCACAAAAAGCTGAGCGTTCGTTATAGCGATAGAAAGCGTTCGAGCAAGAGTCAAAAGCATATCTATATCATCTTCCGTAAAATCCTCGTCAGATTTCTTTTTTCCCAAAGACACTATGCCAATCAATTCTTCCCGATGTTTCAACGGCAATATTAACTCAGACCGCAGTTTATCCATAGTTTTTTCAATTTCAACAGGTAAAGCCTTCGCGCGGCTGGAATCCCCTCTCAAAATATAGTCGTATCTGCCCTCAAGTAAAACCGTCATCTTCTCAGAACTATCAGTCGCGTAATCCGAATCAACAGCCAAATCAACCATTTCGGCAATATGAAATTTTTTACTTCTCTCGTTACGTATCAAAATAACCGCATTTTCCAATTTCATTATCTGCGTCAATACTGTAACCGTAAGATTAATCAGCTTCTTAAGTTCCAAAACGGAAAGCACCTCATCCGTAAACGTTTTTAAAAGCTTCCGGTAATCATATTTTTTCTGAAACAATTTCGTATCCGTAACATTTCTCAAAAAGCTCTCAAGCGGCCGAAGTATGAGAACAATAACAAACACCGAAGGCACCATAGCAATCCACCGGTTTTGTATCACATTTTCAAAAACAACCGACCCAAAATACGCGAAAGCCACAATCACCCCATACGACACCGCGAAAAGCCCTGTAAAGACCAGGGTTTTTTTGATGATGACTTCTATATCCATAAGCCGATGACGCACAATGGAGTAACATATAAGACCGGTAAACACGATAAGTAATAAATCATGTGGGATTAATTCCATATTAAGGCATGCTGCACCAAAATGTAAAATACCACTAAAAAAACCAAACATAAAAGAAAGCAGTACATACCGAAGACGATTTTTTGCAATCCCCTGTGCGATTTGAAACCCTTGAAATATTGTCCCTATAATACAACTAAAAATGATACAAAATGCAAACATAAACAGAAAAAATATTGGTCCCGGTATAATTGAAAAATGAGGAGCAAACCGATTCACTCCCTTTATGAATAGGGGATTAAAGCTCCACAATAGAAAAAAGATGGATATGCCATAACTTAGGATCAAAATATGTCTTTGGCGTATAGTTTGTTTTGCTTCAACTACAGTAAACGTAAAATGTAACCAAGCAGTTGGCGTAAAAACAGCAGGAACATAAATAACTTGAGCAACCAATAAAGCTACCCTTTCACTGGAAAGCATACTCATTACAAAGGGAAAGAGTGCCCATAATCCTGTTAAAACGCTAGCAAAAGCAAACCGCTTGCGGCTTTCGTTCCTTCCTCTGTTTAAATAGACAAAAGAACCTAAAACCACACAAAAAATTGACGCTATTAAAGAGGCTAAAGAATAGATATTCATCTCACCCTTTTTGGAAAAACTTTCTTCAAAAACACATTGTCGTATTTTTTACAGTTTTTCTAATTTGTTTTATCTTTTCAATTTTTTCTCTCATAATTTCTTTCCCAAAACTTCTGAACTCAGTTAATTTGAATCCATGTTTCGTCGCAAGTCTGGAAATCTCTTTTACTTTTTGGCGAACAATTCTTCCCCCGATCGAATAAGATTCATACCTCTCTTCAAAAGCCAAAATCATTGTTTCAGCAATACATGCAAAAGCGGTTCCAGAAGTAAGTCCAAAATTAAAATTGAATTCTACATCACCAGGCGGCCGTACAACTCCCCCATCAATAACCAGAAGATCCTCTTTAAGTGTTGCTTTTTCTTCGGAGATATTGTGTGGCTGAGATATATCACACACAATTGTTCCAGGTTTTAAAAGATTTACATCTATTAAAGCTTCTGGAGTATTTGTTGCAGAAATGATAATATCAGCACTATGGAGGCTTTTTCTAATATTATCCGAAATTCTTATTTTTGCGGTATTTTTTTTATTTTTACAAAGGTTATAAGCCAAGTTTTCTAATCTGTGATTATTTCGGGCAACTAAATTGAGACTACCGACCTTTTCTGATAAAATACTTGAACAAATACTTCCTATTGCTCCCGTTGCACCTATTACCGTTATGTGCATATTCTCCAGTCTTAATCCGACTTCTTTACTTATTTTTAAAACATTTTCAAGGACAATAGCTATTGTATAACTTGTTCCTGTAGTCACTGGTGTGTTTAAGTTTCTTTGTACAAAGACTCCTTTTCTACCAGCTAAAGCCACATAAGCACCAAGTCCTATTATTTTGACTTTTAGACTCTCTGCAATCTTTCCTGCTTCAATAACTTTTTTCAACACAAGCTTTGAATCCATATTTAAAATTTGATCTGGTAAAAGAGGACACATAATAAGATAACCATCAATTTCCTTACCAGTAATCGAACGTGCACCAGAAACATGAGAGGCCTTAAAAGCTGGCGTCCATTCAAGAACCTTCTTAATAAGATTTTCCCTACCCTTTCGATATGTCCCGGGATCAAAAAAATGAAGGAGCTCTAAATTGACAGGGTGAATGATCACAGCAAAATCATTCATTTTGACCTCACCAGTTATTCCTCATTAATGCTAACTTGTTAAGCCTCTTTCTAATCGCCCATAACATAGATCTAGTATTGATTTTGGCTTTTCTTTCAAGCACTGGACCAACATACTTCCCCAGATTGGGAATTCCCCAATCTAACATTATTGAAATAGAAATTTTGGTCACACCAAGTACATTCTCAACCAGCCATTTTCCCTCATACTTAGAAAAATCACCTTCAATCATATTGAAGAACATACTGAAATCTTCATCGTTAAACACATTTTCTTCTTTCCAGTGCACATTTGCCCCATCAATATTAACCATCCATTCAACTATCCTTTTATTTGACGATAACTCTCTTAAAAGTTTTAACTTTTTGATATTAGACACAAATTCAGGAAATCGTACGAAATTATTCTTGATAAATTCATAACCAAATTTTTTATCGCATCTGACAATCGTAGAATATTTTATGTTTGTCGGTTCCATTTTTCCTCATCTTACTATCGCCATCTATCCCCTACCCCTCTCCTGTTTCTCAATCCACTTATCAATAGTTTCCTTTTTAAATCTCCACTTGGAACCTACTTTAAACGCGGGAATACAGCCTTTTTGAGCGTGTTTGTAGATTGTAACATCTTTCATCTTCAAATAACCCGCCAATTCCGATACC
>JBDRBY010000059.1:0-31773 GCA_043822245.1 Candidatus Omnitrophota bacterium | reverse complement strand
TCGTTTGTGTCACACGTTACAGTTTTAGTTAACGCGCCGGTTTCCTCGTATTCATATTTCGTTAGAGTCAGAAGTTCTTCGGCTAAGTCGAAGCTTTGGGTTAGGGTTACTTTTTCGCGATTTATCCGGCCGGTGTAGGTTGTCTCGGATAATTTTTTGTCGTTTGTGTCACACGTTACAGTTTTAGTTAACGCGCCTGTTTCCTCGTATTCGTATTTGGTTGATGTTAAAAGTTCTTCAGTCAAATCAAAGCTTTGGGTTAGCGTTACTTTTTCGCGGTTCATCCGGCCGGCATAGGTAGTTTCGGATAGTTTTTTGTCATTTGTGTCGGACGTTACAGTTTTAGTTAACGCGCCGGTTTCCTCGTATTCGTATTTGGTTGAAGTCAAAAGCTGTTCAGTCAAGTCGAAGCTTTGGGTTAGCGTTACTTTTTCGCGGTTCATCCGGCCGGCATAGGTGGTTTCGGATAGTTTTTTGTCATTTGTGTCGGACGTTACAGTTTTAGTTAACGCGCCTGTTGTTTCGTATTCGTATTTCGTTAGAGTCAGAAGCTCTTCGGCTGAGTCGAAGCTTTGGGTTAGCGTTACTTTTTCGCGGTTCATCCGGCCGGCATAGGTGGTTTCGGATAGTTTTTTGTCATTTGTGTCGGACGTTACAGTTTTAGTTAACGCACCGGTTTCCTCGTATTCGTATTTCGTTAGAGTTAGAAGTTCTTCGGCTAAGTCGAAGCTTTGGGTTTCATTTGCCGCTTCATAATCTTCCGCGCCTTCATATAGAGTTTCAGATATCTTCATTCCTTCATCGGTTTTATTCACAGTTTTTTTGAGAATCCCTGAAGAATCATACTCGTACTCTGTAAAGCTTATAACCGGCCCTGTCATATCAAAATTCTTTGTTAAAACGGCTTTGCCCGAGTTTTTCATATTGTCATACATTGTTTCAAAAATCTTTGTGTTTTCCGCGTCAATTGTTGTGCTTTTCGTGAGAATATCCATATCGTCGTACTCAAAAAAGGTATAAGTTAACTCATTCCCAGCCAAGTCATAGCTTTTGGTTATTGACCTTTTTTCTAAATTTTCAGCTCCCTCATAAATTGTTCTTGAAATAACCGTTCCGGAGAGCTCGGAGGTTAGAGTCATTTGAAGAGCGCCGTGTGAATTGTAATCATATAAAGTTTCACTCAAAACCCCGCCGGCCAAATCATAACTCATCGCGCGCTCAACCTTTTCCTGTCCCTCTACTCCTTTATACATCATGCGCGAGGCTAGCGTACTTTCCATTTCATTTTTCCGATATGTATTAACTTCTCTCAGGTCTTTATCTTCGTAAACATACTTAGTTTCGCTCGTAATTTCACCGGCCAGGGTATTAAAACCGAAAGAACGCGTTATATGTTCCCGATTTTCCGGTCCGGCATAGTATGTTTCTGATTTTATCTCCGCGCCGGTTAAATCGCGAGTGTCAACCGCACCAACGTATCTTGTCATTTTATCGAGTGTGTACTTATTGCCATCCGCTTCGTACTCATAGATATTCACTCCGCCGATAGTAAGGCCGTCAGGTTTATAGTCGTATGAACGTTCAATAATCTCATGTCCTTTTAACCCCATAAATTCAGTCACGCGCTGTAAAACATCCATGCCGCCAGTTGTTCTGTATGTTTCAATTTTCATTAAACGGCCTTCATCACTGCGTACATAATTGGACCGTTCAAGAGGCTTGTATGCCTCGTCCCCGACATTTCCGGAATATACGGACAGAACATGATCAATAATTTCTTTATCTTTTTCACCGGTGTATATTGTTTCCGAAATTAAAAAATCATTATAGGTGCCATTGTTGTTTCTAAAATCTGACAAATTGTCTTTCCAATTTACTCCTTTTATGTTGTATGTCCTCACTGCCGTTAATTCTTTGGCGTCGTTATCATCATAGTCGTAACAATCAAGCTTTCCAAATATTCCGTCCGCGTCGTTTTCACTTAAAGCGTAAACTACTCTATCTTCGCCGTCTTTTGTTTCATGCGCGAATTCTTTTGTCAACCTGCCGTTTGCTTTTACTTCTTCTTCCCATTTTTGGTTTTCCTGCTCCATATACTCCTGCCAATCCGCGTTACTGTATTTTTCAGAGAGTAATGAAACGTCATAAGTCTTCACATCTTTCAGGGTTTTCTTGTTTTCATTGTAATTATAAAGGGAAACCTCTGTCGCCTTGCCCATTCTAAAATCGGAAAGAATATAATCAATTTGATCTTTTTTATCTACCACGGAATAAACAACTTCCCGCAATTTAAGCTCATCGATTAGGTCGTCGTACTCCTCTATAAAGAAACTGCCCAATACTTTTTCTTCGTCTTTTTCAGATATTTCTTCAAGCCTTCCTCTCCTCCACTGCTCTCGGTCAATATCTCTTATATCGTAAGAAATTACTTTTTCTAGTGACCGCGAATTACCTCGATAGCTGTATACGGAAATCTGCTGGGCTTGGCCTTCGTCATCAAAATCGCTTAAGGCATATCTGATAAGTTTTCCAAGATCCGGAGAAACTCGCTGTTTTAGCGGCACACTTTCATCCAGAGCTTCGTTACGGAAACGATTGTCTAGAAAATACACAAGGTTTTCTTCTACTATATTTTTCGACCTGATAATCTCTTCGTGTTTTCTCTGCGCATTCTGCAAATAAGCCGGAGACATCCGTCCCGCCTGGTCAAGCTCCGTTCTCTCATCCAAAAGGCTTTTGGCGTATGAATAATCGTATCGGTACCCTATCCTGTCGGCTGAAAAAGCAATCTGTTCAAATAAAAACACAAACGCGACAAACACGCTTAAAAATTTGAATATTTTGTTGTGTTTAATGTTCCCCATATCCGCACCTCTTGTTTTGTAACGTTTGCGATTTCGTAGAGACGCGATTAATCGCGTCTCTACAAAAAACACAAAGAATCATAAAAATTACAAAAATTTTTGTAAGAATATCCCCATGCTGAGAATAAAATGTTTTTTGGCTGATGCTATACACTTCCCCTGTCAAAAACGTTGAACAATTTGAAGGCAGTTTTCGCTCAACTTTGCCAAAGGGATTAATAATTTGTGTAATCCCTGTCTGAGTAGCGCGGGCCAAATACCTCATACTTTCAGCCGCCCTTGCCCTTGAAAAAAATGAGGCGTATCTTTTAAACCAGGAATGGTCAAGGTCAGTATTGCTCGATAATGAAATAAAAAATTCCGCACCGCGAGAGGCATAATTTCTAAAAATTTTCTCATTGAGCTCTTCCCAGCATAATGTTATTCCCATATTGCCAAGATACAGTTTCCCTCCGTTATCCTTGGGACAAATATCCCGTGTAAATACCGCCGGATCTTGTGAATAATAAGTATCACTGAGCGTGCCGTCTTTTTCAAAAATGAGCGCGCTGTTGTAACGGTGTTTTTCTTTCGCCCGGCCTGTCAGTAAAGAACCTATAACAAAATATACTTTTGATTTTTTTATTTCATCGATGACCGGTTCCATTTTTTGCGGGAACTCGTTCATTGCATCTATCGGGAAAGTATATTCTGGCCAAATAATCAGCTCTGCCCCAAGTTCCCGCGCCTTCTCACTCAATCCGATATATCTCGATATTCGATTCTCCAATCTTTCCGTATACCCGAACATAGAATCTCTAGGCACATCTCCCTGAATGAGAGCGATTTTTTTAGCTGTTTTTGAATTATGCAAGTAAGACGGGCTACTTATTAAGGAAAAGGCATGCGCCGGTATGAAAACGGATGCCAGCAAAATTGCCGTTACTAATGCGGCTTTATCTTTTTTTACCAAATATCGCGCGAGGGCGGAATTAAACAAAATAACTAAGAGGGTCAGTCCGATACTTCCCGTGTACCAAATTAGTGGAGCTGAAGCCGGAAATAAGATTCCTATATCGAAGGCACTGGTTACAAGCGACCTGAAATTCAACACGTATAGCAAAAAAATCCAAACAATGGAAGGAATAAATATTGCAAAATATGTATTTTTAAGCCATTTGATGAATTTGTTAGTGATAATCAGAAAAGACGAAATGAAAATTGTGACAACCGCTACCGCGGCCACGTAAACACCTGGGTCATAGGCTATCAGCGGAAACAAAACACAGCAGGCCGCCACGAATGTAACGTAAAGGAAATGGATATTTTTAATCAGAGCCTTTGCGTAAATCAGGCACAGTATAGGAACAAGAAATACAAAGATTAAATAGTTGCTGATTACATAGGGGCTGCCAATTAGGAAAACAGATATGGCAAGTTTTTTTATATTCATCAAAACTCCGATCACTGAGTTTCACGACGATGTATATGCATTGACGATTTTTTTTACTATCTTGTTATGTGTCTAACAATATGTCGCCAAAAAAAAATATTTTCTCTATTTTCAAACATTTAGTTTTATTTTACCCAAACTTTGTGTAAAAGTCAAATAATTTGAGCAAACTATTTTTAATTTAACGCTGTGTTTTAATGAACCATGCGCGAATACTGTCCGGGGTTACGGATTCACGCCGTGTTTTTTAAACCCTAAATTTGCACTAGACTCTTAATTTTCTTTGTAACTTCTTGCAACCTCGAATGTTATCCTATTGCAACGCAACACAAAAAAGTGTTTGCAAACTTAGAGATAAAGTAGAGACGCGATTAATCGCGTCTCTACACAAAAGCTTACATTATGCTTGTGGATTTGTCAAGTTTGGTTTGAGGTTATGTGAATATTCGCAGGGCCAGGTTGGCGTATATCGCGGCCATGAGGTCATCCAGCATAATGCCCCATCCTGAGGGAATTCGCTCAAGAGCCTTTATCGGCTGTGGTTTTAGAATATCGAAAAGCCTATACAGAATAAAACCAGCGATCAAAGTTAGAACGTTGAGCGGGATGAATAAAAACACAATAAAAATGCAGGCAAACTCGTCAATGATAACAAAAGCGGGATCTTTAAAACCGGCTTCTTTTGCTGTTTTTGCCGAGGACCACGCGCCGGCAAGAAATAACGCAAAAAATGTCAATATGTATAGAGGTTGAAATCTGTGTAATAAAACGCATGGGATAAGCCCCGCTAAGCTTCCCATTGTCCCCTGGGCCACCGGAAAATTGCCCAGGCCAAATATCGTTGAGATTTGATTATATAGGTTTTTTGTGTCCATGGGTTATGGTGTTTGGTTGGGTCGGAAATTCTGAGAAAAACTCCTTTTTTCGGAATCCCCCCTTTGAAAAAGGGGGTTAGGGGGATTTCCCTCCAAGATATTTTTTGTTGCCCAGCAAGTACGACGCGCCGCTTATTGTGGTTAAAATGACCGTTATCGTCATAAGCAAAAATATCAATTGTTTATACCAATATTCAAACGAGGCGTTCCAAAAACCGAACATCACAATGCCGGATTCTTTGATTATTATAAAAACAAGGATAACAAAAATCGAAAACATCTGTGAAACAGTTTTATGTTTGCCTCCTCTTCCAGCCGGAAGAACTTCATTGTTTTTCAACGCCATGATACGGATACTGGTTATTACCAATTCCCGCATAATTATAATCACTACCATCCACGCGGGCACAAGTTTCATCTCCACAAAAACTAAAAAAGCGGCAAGGGTAAGAACCTTGTCTGCCACAGGATCCATTATCTTTCCGAAATCAGAGACGATATTGTATTTTTTCGCGATAAAACCGTCTAGATAATCCGTCATCGCGGCAATTAAAAAAACTACTAACGCCAAACTTTTGGCGGCCAGGCCTTTTGAAAAGAGAAAAACCATAAAAACAAACACTAATAATATTCTGCTTATTGTTATTTTATTTGGGAGATTCATAGTTTTTTTATACGCGTAAAAGATTGCTTCGCAAAAAACACTCGCGATGACACACAGCAAAAAACACTCGCAATGACATGACTCTACATTAGTGTCATTGCGAGGAAGGCGCAACGCGACTGACGAAGCAATCTTATTCCACACCTTCCCCGATTAAGTCATATTCCGTCGCGCCGGTTATGGTTACATCCGCGAACTGGCCGGTTTTTAGGCGTTTCCCTTTTACATATATCACGCCGTCCACCTCAGGCGCGTCCATATGAGAGCGCCCTACAAAGTCCGCCGTGCCGGATAAATCTTTTTCATCAATCAACACCTTCAAGCGCTTACCCAATAGCTGCTCATTCTTTTCACGCGAGATTTCTCTCTGAAGAGACATTATTTCGTCAAACCTGGCGTTTTTAACTTTTTTTGAAACTTGTCCGTCAAATTCTCCCGCCCTGGTACCCTCTTCCCGTGAATAGATAAAAGCGCCAAGCCGGTCGAATTTTACATCTTCTAAAAACGATACGAGCTCTTTAAACTTCGCGGAAGTTTCCCCGGGAAAACCGGTTATAATCGAGGTGCGAATCGTAACATTTTTGATTTTTTTTCGCAGTCTCTCAATCAGCCCTTCTATTTCGGCCCTTGTGGTTTTCCGGTTCATTCTTTTTAGTATTGTATCATTTATGTGCTGTATAGGCAAATCCACGTACTTGCATATGTTCGGAGTATCCGCGATTACATCTATAAGTTCGTTAGTAAAACGTTTGGGATGCGTGTATAAAAGCCTTACCCAGCCGTTTTTCATCAGGCGGCTAATCCGGCGGAGCAATTCCACAAGAGCTGGTTTGCCTCTGTCCAAGCCAAAAGACGTGGTATCCTGGCCGATTAATATTAATTCCTTAATGGGGGTTAGATTCCCGCTTTCGCGGGAATGACAGAGAGCGCGGGAATGACAGAGGGTTTTTATCTCCTTTACCAGGGAGTCGACCGTTCTGCTGCGAAGCGGGCCTCGTAAATCAGGAATAACGCAATATGAACATCGGTTGGAACAGCCCTCTTGTATCTTAATATACGCGTAATGCGCCGGGGTAAAAATGTCTCTCGAATAATTGTGATCGCATAAAAGCCTGGGCCGGTTAGTTACTTCATGAATCTTTTCCCCTGAACTTATTCTATCTATCATTTCAGGGATTTTTACAAAATCAGATGTGCCGAACACCGCGTCTATTTCTTTTACTTGACGCGTGAGATCCTTAGAATACCTCTGGGCTAGACATCCGCATACGATAATCGCCCGCGGTTTGCCGTGACTTTTCATCCGCGCTAATTGAAGTATTATCTCTATGGATTCTTCTTTGGCATCTTGGATAAAACCGCATGTATTCACAATGGCAACATCCGCTTCTTCCGGATTTTGGATCATTTGAAAATGTGATTTTCTAAGAAGGGCCAGAAGCACTTCACTGTCAACCATATTGCGGCTACACCCGAGGCTTAGTAAGTAGACTTTTATCATTATGCGTCTCTCACAGCATTTGGGGACACTCCTTGCAACCCCTTTGGCAGCAACGAGTTGGAAATAAATTGCGTGACGGCTTATCTGCCAGTATGATTTAATTCTAACTCGTTATGGACAAAGGGGTTGCAAGGAGTGTCCCCATGTTTATTTTAGTTGGCTTATCCAGGTTTCGCCGACTTTTACGCCTTGGTTGGAAACTTTTATGTGCTTTACTACTCCGGCGGCGACTACTCCGACTTTTTGGCCGTTAACAAAAAAGTCCAGCATATCAGCTTTGCCTGTCCAGACAGTAAGGATATTGTTTGAACGCCAGGTTTTGGATTGGCCTTTCGCGATAGTGCCCGCGAAAAGCGTTTCTTCGCCTTCTGTTATCTGTACCCACACTTCCGCTCTCGCTCTAAGAGTAAGAACTACCTGCCCGCTTGCTTTGATTTCGAGAGACGGAGCACCTTCACTATTCTTAACGGGCGCCACGGTTATGGCACTTTTACTCTTCCCGTTCACGCCTCCCCCCGGGGCGCATGAGCGGAGTATATTTACAAACACAAATAAGACAATCACAAAAACGATCCCATAAATAATCAATACCTTTATTTCCGCTTTTTCTATTAAAGTGTTCTCTTCCAGCGGCGTTTTCTTTTTTTCGATTTTTCGCGCGAAAGGTTTCGGTCCAGGTTTCGGTTCCGGTTTTGGTTCTTTTTTCTCGATATTAATTATGTCATTATTTTTGACTACAGGGTTTGTAAGAATTGATTCATACTGCTTAATTATCTTTTCGGTATCGAGTCCTAAAGAATCAGAGTATTTTTTCAAAAAACTTTTTAGATACGGTTTGTTGATTTTTTCAAACGTGCCTCCTTCAATATCCTTTATCACTGATGGATGAATACGACTCATCCGGTAAACATCCTCCGGCGTTAAATTAAGTTTTTCTCTTTGTTCCTCGAAAATTTTTCCTATTTCTTTCGGTGTTGACATATTTTACCCTTCATTATTTTCTATTAAAATTTCACGAGGTTTGGCTCCGTTATACGCGCCTACGATCCCATCCTCTTCCATAAAATCAATCATCCGCGCCGCGCGGGTATACCCTACCCTAAACCGCCTCTGAAGCATTGAGACCGAAGCCTGTTTAGTTTCGAGCACCATTTTTACGGCTTCTTCATAAAGCTCATCTTTTTCCAACTCCACACCGCCGATTCTTTTTTCTTGTTTCACTATAACACCCTCCACGTACTGAGGCTCGGCCTGGCCTTTTATAAACCTTACAACCTCACGTATTTCACTATCCGCTAAAAGGCTGCACTGCCCGCGGATAAGTGAAGACGCCCCGGGATCCATTAACAGCATATCTCCTCTTCCCAAAAGTTTTTCCGCGCCGTTCGCGTCAAGCACAGTGCGCGAATCTACCTTAGACGCTACTTTAAAAGATATACGCGCTGGGAAATTCGCCTTAATAACACCCGTAATAACATTTACCGACGGGCGCTGTGTCGCGATTATCATATGAATGCCGGCGGCACGAGAAAGTTGGGCTATTCTCATAATCGCGCCTTCCACATCCTGCTGAGCGACCATCATAAGATCCGCGAGTTCGTCCACAATAACGACAATATACGGCAAGTCTGGTTCCTCTTGTTTTCTTTTTTCCTTAAACACGTTAATATTTCTAACACCTTTTTCCGCGAACATCTCATACCGCCGTTCCATTTCTTCAACAACCCAGTTTAAAGCTGCCGCGGCTTTTTTCGGATTAGTAACTATCGGTGAAACCAGATGCGGAATTCCGGAAAATATCATAAGCTCAACTCGTTTAGGGTCAATCATAAGAATTTTTAATTCATCGGGCGACAAGTTATATAAGAGGCTGGTAATAATACCGTTGAGACACACAGTTTTGCCCGAACCTGTCGTACCCGCGATCAATAGATGCGGCATCTTGGCCAAGTCTGTCACGATTGTGGAACCTAATATATCTTTTCCCAGCGCGAGTTTTAACGGCGAAATTTCTTCATGATATTGGGTACTCTCAATTATCTCCCGAAACAAAACAAATTCAGATTTTGTGTTCGGTACTTCTATGCCAATAGTTCCTTTGCCCGGGATTGGAGCAACTATCCGGATATTCGCTGAACGCATGGCAAGAGAAATATTATCGCTTAACGAAGTTATCCTGTTAACCTTTGTTCCCATGGCAGGCTCCAATTCATACATGGTTATGACCGGGCCGCGGTTGATTTTAACAACTTTTGCTTCTACCGCGAATTCTAAGAGCGTGTGTTCAAGTTTCGCGGCTCTAGCCTTAAGAACTTCATCTTTTTCTTTTATGTTGCTTTTGGACTGAGAGCAAAGAAGCTCTACCCCTGGAAGTTTATACTCTATTTTTTCACCGGTTTGCGCGTCAGATACAGGCGCTGTCCGCGCATGGATATTCAATACCCGCCGGTTTTCTTCATTCGTTACTATCTGAAGATTCACGTCGCGGGATTCCGGTTTAAATTTTGGTTTTCTAAATAATTTCACGGGTGAAGCCCCGCTCGCGGATAATTTACGGGATTCTTCTACTTGTTTTTTTACAACTTCAATTTTTTTAGCAATCTCCATTTTCGCGTTCTTTATCCTGTCCCGGTGTTCATGCATTGAATGAAGGGCTTCTTCCAGTTTTTGAGGAAACTCTGTTTTGAATTTTACGGATACCGACATGAAAAACCTGAACATGCCCATGACTATAGGAAGAATAAGAAATTCCGTGGCAACCAATATCGACAAAAGAATCATCGCTGATATGAAAACACCCGCGCCCGCCCTGCCTAAATATTCAACCAAAAAGCTCGACACTACGGAGCCAAGAGTTCCGCCATAGCTAAACATTAACGTGGAATCCGTTTCTCTGAGCATGCTGAAGCTCGCGCTCACAGCCGTGACTAAAACCACTGCCCCTGCTAATTTGAACGAAAGATTCCGCGGTTCTAATTGAAACAATCGGGAAATACCCCAGACCATTATAAGCAGTGGAATAACATACGCGGCTCTGCCGATAACGAAACGTGACACACCTCCTATGTATGAACCGACGACGCCCGTAAGATTTTGAGGGCTTAGATTTGGCAGGCTTGTGTAAAAGGAAAGGTCATGCTCGTTAAAAGTAAAAATGCTTAAAAATAAAAAAAGGCTCAACGCAAACAATACAACCGCGACAATTTCATTTTTTCTTGCTTGGTCCATTACTCTTCCTCTGCAGCATCCACACAACCAGGTTTAAAAAAATAATAGCCCTGCTATTCCCAGCATAAGACAATACACGGCAAATACAAATAAGTATTTATGCCTCATCGCCTTCCACAAAAGGAACAAACTGACAATACCGGTTATGAAGGCAAATACCATACCGGACGCGTACTGCGCGATATTGCCAGATAAATCACAGAAGCCTGACGTTAAAAGCTTATAAACAAGAGCTCCGAGAATAACAGGGATAGACAACAAAAACGAAAACCGAAACGCCTCTTCCGCCTTTATACCGGAGAAAAGACCCGCTGTTATCGTCATGCCGCTGCGGGACACGCCCGGCAAAAGAGCGACAGCCTGCGCGGCACCTATCGCGAAAGAAGAACGCACGGTTAAAGTTTTACCCGATTCGACTCTTTTTCGCGAAACTATTTGGCCGAGAAAAAGCACAAACGATGTAAACAAAAGCATAGCCGCGGTCCGTTTTGGGCTCATAAAAAACATCGTTATGTACTGCTCAAACAGAACTCCAACAACTACTGCCGGAATGGCCGCGATAATGATAAAGATCAGATAACGTGTGTTTTTTTCGTTGACCAAACGCGAAATATCTTTTCGAAAATACGATACAACCGCCAGTAAAGTTGCCGCGTGAAGACATATATCAAAATGTAAGGTTGGTTCATTTAGCCCGAAAAGCTTATGAAGAAAAACAAGATGACCCGAACTTGAAACCGGCAAAAACTCCGTTACCCCTTGCACTATCCCGGATATAATCGCTTCGGCTATTGTCATATCGTGTTATGTTATAAAGATTGCTTCCTCGCAATGACACCGGTTCCACAATGACACTGAGGAATACCACAATGATACGGAGTTACACTCCCGTGTGGCCGAATCCACCGTGCGAGCGCGCGGTTTCATTGAGATCTTCCGTTTCTAAAAATTCCGCGCGTGTTACCTCTCGAATTACCATTTGGGCCAGCCTTAACCCCCGTTTTATCACAAATTTTTCTTTTCCAAGGTTTATTACGATAAGGTTAATCAGTCCCCTGTAATCACTGTCTATCGTACCCGGTGTATTAACGAGAGTTATCCCATGTTTTAGCGCCAATCCGCTTCTCGGCCTAATCTCCGCCTCATATCCTTTCGGAAGTTCTATATAAATACCGCAAGATATCAATTTTATTTCACCCGGAGAAATTACCACAGGGCTTTCAACGTCCGCGTAAAGGTCAACTCCACTGGCGCCCGCTGTCGCGTACGAAGGGATTGGAAGATCTTTGGCTTCTTCTTTACGCTTTATCTTTATCGTTATCGTTTTCATCCTGAGTTTCTTCCGCTTTTTTTATGCTCAGTTTCACGCGCCTTTGGTCATCAACACCGATAATCTTTACCCTTACTTTCTGGCCTTCTTTTACAACATCAGCCACTTCTTTGACATAATCGTTCGAAAGTTCTGAAACATGGATAAGGGCTTCCTGGCCGGGTAAAAATTCACAAAAAGCTCCAAAATTCATAAGCTTAGTTATGCGGCCGTCATAAACCTTGCCAATCTCGGGTTCCGCGATAATACCTTTTATCATGGTAAGCGCCGCTTCGAGGGAAGCCGAGTCGGATGAGGCTACCTGGCAGGTACCGTCATCTTCAATGTTTATATCCGCTCCGGTTTCCGCGATAATCTTACGGATTACTTTTCCCCCAGACCCTATGACATCTTTAATTTTTTCGGGCCTAATGTTCAGGGTAACAATTTTAGGAGCGTTCGGCGCGATTTCGTCTAAAGGTTTAGCGATAGTCTTGGACATATGCTCCAAGATTTTTAAACGCGCTGTTCGTGCCGCGGCAAAAGCCGCTTGTAAGATGTCATATCCAACACCTTTTACTTTTAAATCCATCTGCACCGCTGTGATACCGTCTTTTGTTCCCGCGACTTTAAAATCCATATCTCCGAAATGATCCTCCACACCGGCGATATCGGTAAGTATCACGAACTCTTTACCGTCCGTCACCAAACCCATCGCTATACCGCTTACAGCATCACTCAGAGGAACACCCGCTCCCATGAGAGATAAGGAGCTGGCGCAGACCGTCGCCATCGAACTGGATCCGTTGGATTCCAATATCTCTGAAACAACCCGTATCGTGTAGGGAAAGATATCTTTTGAAGGAATAACCGGGATTAACGCTTTTTCCGCTAACGCTCCATGGCCAATTTCCCGGCGTCCAGGGCCTCTCATAGGCCTTGTTTCACCGACACTAAAGGGTGGAAAATTATAATGAAGCATAAAGGTTTTAAAATCCTGTCCTTTTAGAGTTTCCACCCTTTGTTCATCCGTGCTTGTACCCAAAGTAACCACCGCGAGCGCCTGCGTCCCGCCCCGTGTAAACAAGGCGCATCCATGCGTTTTTGGAAGTATGTTTATCTCAGAACTTAATTCTCGAATTTCATCAAATCTTCTGCCGTCAACACGTTTCTTCTTTTTCAGGATAAACTCTCGAACCGTTTCTTTTTCTACTTTTGACAACACTTGTGTTATTCTCTCCGCTTCACAAGCATCTTCTTCCGCGTTTTCTTCTTTCATCAACTGTTGTGTAAAACTTTCCATTTTTTCTATACGTTCCTGCTTTTCAGACAACTGGAGTATCTCTCTCATTTTCGCGGAATATTTTTTGTTTATCTTCCTGTACACTTCATCGTCTATCTCCGTCAACACGATATTCTCTCTCTTAGGTTTTCCCGCCTGCCGTTGAAATTCTTCCTGCAATTTTATTAAGGGCTTAAGTGATTCATGCCCGAACTTTATCGCTTCAAGAACCTTCTCTTCGCTGATTTTATCCGCGCCGGCTTCCAGCATAATAACACTATCTCCATTCCCGACAACGATTATATCCAGTTTACTTTCTTCCAGTTCCGAGTACGTGGGATTAAGCACGTACTGGTCGTTAACCAACCCTACTCTTACACCCGCGATAGGCCCGTTGAAAGGAATATCCGATATGGTAAGAGCGCTTGACGCCCCGATAAGCGCCAAAATGTCTGAATCATTCTCCCCATCTGAAGATAAAACCGTAGCTATAATCTGAACCTCATTTGACATACCTTCCGGAAAAAGCGGCCTAATCGGCCTGTCTATCATACGTGAACTCAGTATTTCCTTTTCCGTTGGCCGGCCTTCCCGTTTAAAAAAACCACCGGGAATTTTACCGGCGGCAAATGTCTTTTCTTTGTATTCAACCGTTAATGGAAAGAAATCAATCCCTACCCTCGGTTTTTTAGAACATACACAAGTTACAAGCACAAGCGTTCCGCCGTATTGAACGGTTACCGCGCCGTCTGCCTGCTTTGCCATCTTACCAGTCTCAATTATAAGCTCTTCTCTACCAAATTTCGTCTTTATTGTTTTCATTTCTCCCCTTATTTTCTCAGCCCTAACGAACTGATAACTTCTTTGTATTTACTTTCATCCACAATTTTTAAGTATTTAAGCAACTTTCTCCTTTTGTTAACAACCATAAGCAAGCCCCTTCGGGAATGGTGATCCTTCTTATGTGTTTTAAAATGCTCTGTTAGTTTGTTAATACGTTCACTCAAAAGCGCTATCTGCACTTCGGATGAACCTGTATCAGAGTCATGTTTTTTAAATTTTGCTATAATCGCTTTTTTCTCTTCTTTAATGACAGACATCGTATCTCACCTCCTCCTTATTATCTTTTTTAGCTTCTATACAAAACTTCTATGCTACAAAACACTCCCTTTTCTTTCAGCCACCTCAAAAAAAACAACGCATTTACAGAACAGAGCTATGTGAAGCGTTAATATACCACACAATCCTACTTTTGTAAACAGTATTTGTACCTCTTTATCTTCATTAGAATCTTCTTGTTAAGCAAAATTTTTTCCGCTTTTCCGATATCCTTTTCTATCTGCTTTTTCAGGTTTTCTTCACCTTTAAAGGTTTTCTCCTTTCTTATCTTTTTGATAAAAAAGATCTCTATGAGCGAACCGTATAAATCACCTCTAAACCCGATAAGATGCGCCTCGATCTGCGGTTCTTTTCTCCTTTTTAACCGCTTTCCGTAAAAAGTAGGATTAAACCCAATGTTTATCACCCCATCGTAAAATTTACAGCCAATATCTATTTTTACAGCGTAAACCCCCGGCGGAGGAATAGTTTCCTGACACGGGTCAATGTTCGCGGTTGGAATTCCAATAGTTTTACCGCGCCTGGCACCAACCACTACCCTACCCAAAATCGATACCGGACGGCGCAGGAGTGTTTCAGCTTTTTCAATCTTGCCGCGGCATATAAGCTTTCTCAGCCAGGTACTGCTGACAACGCGCCTGCCCAGCTTTACCGGCCGTACAGTACATACGTCTATTCCGTAATCTCTGGCGATTTTTTTAAAAATTTCCACATTTCCGCTTCGCGCGCTACCAAAATGAAAGTTAATTCCTACATAAATTTTTTTAGCGCCTATGACGCATATAACCTTTTTAATAAAATCTTCGGGAGTCATTGATGCTATAAAATCGGTGAATCGTATCACAATAGCCGCGTCAATTCCCATTTTCTCAAAAATAAACAAACGGTGTTCCAAAGACATAATCCTGGGAGGAGTCTTATCCGGACGTAGAGTAATCTGCGGATGAGGGTCAAAAGTCAGTATCACACTCTCCTGAGCCGATTTTTTAGCACTCAAAACCTTTTTTATCACACGCTTATGCCCTATGTGAATGCCGTCAAAGATACCAATTGCCACGACTGGATCTTTAAGTTTTCCCTGTAAATTTTTATACCCGTATAACACTTTCATTCAGGGCCTCCTTATCCATTTTAAACAGCTCTGAAAAAGGCACTGCCTTGTCTATTGAAAAAGAACCTGATTTCAGACGCCTCAATTCCGTTAAATGCGCGAGGCACCCCAGCCTTTCTCCAATATCATCGGCCAGTTGACGAATATAAGTTCCCTTGCTACAGCACGCGCGAAACCGAACCAACGGCATCGCTACGTGAATTACATCCAGGAGTTCTATGACAATTTTTTTAGGCTCTCTTTTTATCTTAACTCCCGCGCGCGCCAGTTCATACAGCTTTTTACCTTTTATCTTTTTGGCGGAAACCATGGGCGGCACTTGTTCCTGCTCACCAAGGAATTCCTTCATCACATCTCGTATTTCGCTTTCAGAAACGTTGACTTCCACGCGCTTGATCAACGCACCATCACAATCACCTGAATCTGTTTTTTCTCCAAGTTTCATCAGGGCCTCATACTCTTTGTCCTCATTCAAAAAGGTATTGGAAAGTTTCGTGGCCTTTCCCAAAAGAAGGACTAAAACCCCTGTAGCATTAGGATCAAGAGTTCCCGCATGCCCTACTTTTTTTACACAAAATTTCCCGCGCACGAAATCTACAACATCATGACTAGTCATGTGTTTTTCCTTGTCCACAATTAATATGCCGTTTAAATCATTCATTTGCCTATTTTTCTCTCAATATTTTCTTTGCTTCCAGCAAAACCTTCTCTTTTGCCTCTTCAAGGCCGCAGTCAAGCACACACCCTGAAGCCTGAGGATGTCCGCCTCCGCCAAAACCTGCCGCGATTGTATTCACGTCAACCTTTCCCGCGGACCGGAAACTAACATTAATCTTATCGGTTTTTGTTCCATTTTCTTTAAAAAATACGGTAATTTCAACACCTCTTATCGATCTTGGAAAATTTATAAAATCGTCTGTACTGGCAGTGTCAATCCCTTCAGCTCTATACATGTCACGAGTAAGTTCCATGTGAGCCAAGCGGCCTTCTTCTTTTACATGAAGGGTTTTCAGAACACTTGCCAATAATTTTATTTCGTGAGCCGATTTTTTTTCAAATATCTCATCATGCATTGTTTTTGGCTCAACGCCTAACGAAATCAACTCTCCGGCGGCTTGATGCGTTTCGGCTGAAGTGTTACTGTAATTGAACATTCCCGTATCGGTAATAATCGCCGCGTAAATAGCGTTTGCCATATTTAAATCAAGCTTCACGCCCATTGCCTTTATGAGATAAAAAATCATCTCGCCGACTGAACTAGCCTCAGGCTCAACCCAATTAACCTCCCCAAAAAATTCATTACTAACGTGGTGGTCAATATTCACGATAAACTGTTTTGCGTCAAAACATTCACAGATACTTCCTGCTCTTTCTTTTACCGGACAATCCACGACAATAACGACATCCGGAGAAAAATCTTCCGACAGTTCATTCGCGATTAATTCTGCCCCCGTCAGGAATCTTAAATTTTCAGGCACACTGTCATGATCCGCCATAAACGGTTGTTTTCCAATTTTTTTAAGAAGGTAATAAACTGCCAGCTGACTGCCAATGGCGTCCCCTTCAGGATTAACATGCGACGTTATTAAAAATTTATTTTTTGTTTTGAAAATTTCTATTACCCTCTTTATATTTTCGTTATCCATTCATTCCCCTCTTTTTATTTTTTTTCAAGTTTTTTTCAAGTTCTATTTTTTTCAAAATGTCATCAATCACGTTTCTTCTTTCCTCGTCTAAATCTACCTTAAACAATATCTGCGGGATGTATCTCATTGATACGGCTTTTGCCAATTCACGTCTTATAAAACTACTCGCGCTTTTTAACCCGCGTTTAATCTCTTTTTCTTCGTCTTTAACGTTATCTCCCACGCGGTAAAACACTTTAGCAAATTTGAGGTCACCTGTAAGCTCTACGCGAAGGATAACCACATCCCGAACTCTGGGGTCGCTTATCTCGGAGACTATTATGGACGAAAGTACTCTTTTTATTGTTTCCTGTAATCTATCTATTCTGTCAATCATGTTTTAAATTGTACCATGTGCCGGCCGAAAAAGGCGTGCCTTTGCCATACAGGGTTGTGGGTTTATTTTTCTCTTTGATTTTTTGGCGCATATATTTTAATTCGTCTTTTTTCGCGCGTAGTTTGCCGTCAAGCTTCGCGCGTAGAACCTCTTCCAGTATTTCTTTGTATACCGGTCCGGGTAAAATGCCCGCCTTTTTTATATCATACCCTTTAATTTTAAGTTTTACGCGCCTATATTTTGTTAAAAAATTTTTCACATAACTCCGGCCGGATGATAAACCGATTTTTGCCATAGCGCACAATATTTCTTCATCTGAAAGCCGTTCCATTTGAAAATATATCTGGCTCGGCAAAAATTTTTCCTTTAATGAAAACTTTCGCGCGATTATACCCGATGTTTTTTTATATGAAAGGATCCTTTTGCTTTCACTGGACGTAAAAACAAAATCCCTCAGCATTTCTTCTGTTTCTGCAAACGTTAATTTATCCAGCATCACCATAAAATTCATAAGCCACACGTCCAACATCCGAGTGCTTGTCACATATTTTTTATACCATCCAGCAGCTTTTCTAATTTCCACGAATGTGTTTTGTATGGATTTTTTTAACGTGAGTGCCGGATGTATAAACCGTAGTTCATCCAGCTGGCGCATTCTAAAAACAGCTTTTTCCGGATTTGCCTCTTTCAGCATAAGAATAAGTTCATCTCTTATCCTTTGGTTTTCGGTCCGCTTAAACATTTCACGCTTTATGGCGTACTTAATCAAATGTTCCGTATTTTTTTCAATTTTAAAACCGAATCTCTGTTCGAACCGAACAGCCCGAAATATACGGGTAGGGTCATCAATAAAACTTTTTTCATGCAATGCCCTTACGCATTTATTCTTCAAATCATTGATGCCGCCAAAAAAATCTATAAATTGGCCGAAATCCTTTTTATTTATATTTATCGCCATCGCGTTGATGGTAAAATCTCTGCGAAAAAGATCTTCACGCAGAGAGCTGAATTGTACCCGCGGCAAAGCCGCCGGCCTTTCATATACCTCTTTTCTGGCGGACGCGATGTCTATCTTAAATTTGTTATCCGGCCGGATACTTTCTCCGAGCCACACGGGCCACTGTTTAACTATGGATGCTGTCCCGAATTTTTCATATACAACCAGCGCTCCGCCTATTTTTTTAGAAAGGGATTTGGCAAACTGTATGGCGTCTCCTTCAACAACAATATCGAGATCATAATTCTTTTCACCAAGCGCAATATCTCTAACCATGCCGCCGATAAGAAACACGCTTATCCCTGCGGAATCCGCCTGCCGCCCGATAAGGCAGATTAAGCTCATAAGCTGTTTCGGTAACACATTTTTCATTTTCTCGGTAAAGTTCATAAATATCTTTTACCCTCTGGGGTGGAATTTCTTATGAATACCTCTTAGCCGTGCCTTGTCAATATGAGTATAAATCTGCGTTGTTGAGATATCGGCATGCCCGAGCATTTCCTGAACACCTCTAAGTTCAGCCCCGCCCTCCAACAGATGCGTCGCGAACGAATGCCGCAAAGTATGAGGCGTTATTACTTTTTTTATGCCGGCCTGCCGCGCGTACCTGTGTATCATTTTCCATAAACTTTGACGGGAAATCTTCCGGCCTAATCTGGACAAAAAAAGATGGTCATCCAAACTCTTCTTAAACATTTTTTCTCTACCGGATTCCAAATACTCTTTAACCGCTCCCACCGCCATTTTGCCTAAAGGCACTATTCGTTCTTTCCCGCCTTTACCCATGCACTTTACAAAATTTGCTTCCAAGTTTGTATTCGCTTTTTTTAGGTCTTTTACCTCTGAGACGCGTAAGCCGGTCGCGTACATAAGCTCTAACACCGCCCGGTCCCTCGTCCCCATCCACCCGCTTTTCTTGGGAGCGTCAAGCAGTGTCTCCACTTCTTCTTTGCTCAAAACATTGGGCACCTTCTGCCAAATTTTAGGCGACTCAATATCAGAAGCTGTGTTCTCTCTTACAATTTGCTCCCCCGCTAAAAATTTCCAAAAGGTCTTTAATGCCGCCAGGTTTCTCGCTATTGTCGTAACGGAAAGGCCTTTGTCCTTTAAAAACATAAGAAAAGCGGTTATATCTTCCCGTTTTACGGCTCGAACCGCCTTTCCATGTTTTTTTATATACCCTGAAAATTTCAGCAGATCCCGGCGGTAAGAAACCACGGTATTAACGCTTACTCCTCTTTCCGCTTCCAAAAAATAAACAAACTGTTCAATGTATTCTTTCATTATCCCCCGTTTTTTTTCTGATTTACAGCACCTTTACAAACGGGTTATCGCGCTTCTCGTGGATTATTGAGGTCTCAGGGCCATGGCCGGGAAAAACAATCGTATCATCCGGAAGAGACAAAAGTTTTTCTCTAATGGATGAGAGCAGTGCTTCATGGTTTCCACCAGGAATATCGGTCCGGCCTATGCTCTCAAAAAAAAGCGCGTCACCGGTAAAAACTTTATTTTCACATTTCAAAGAAATACTGCCCGGGGTGTGCCCTGGTGTGTGGATTATTCCTATCTTAACATTTCCCAAATCTATACAATCATTTTCTTTCAAAAGCTTTGCCGGCTTCGAGAACGGTATATTCATACCGCTAAGGTAAGACAAATTCTGGGAAGAATCCCCCAGGCACCCCGCGTCAAGTTCATGGATAAAAACCGGAAACCCAAAAGAAGCGTTACCCGCTATGTGATCAGCGTGCCCGTGTGTATTTACCGCGCAAATCACATTGATTCCCCTATCCTTTATATCCTTTACGATTTCAATGACATAAGCTCCGGGATCTACCAAAACCCCCTTAAGAGACGCTTTTTCCCACAAAAGATAACAATTAGTTTCTAATGGCCCTACTATGTATTTTTTAACCTCTACCAATAAATTATTTTTTGACAAATTCACTTCTTATAAACTCCGGTATTTTGTTATATGTAAAATCTCTTTGTATGTCTCTGCCAATCGCTTCTAATCTTCGCCTTAGATTAACTCCGTTACCGCCGGTAACCCTTTGTTTCTTTATCGTCATTTCGATATCATCCATTTCATCGATTATGAGTTTCAGCTCGTTCGCCTTTTCATCCACAAGCATGGACCGCATATCCATAAGATTAGAGATTTCCTGCTCAATCGCAGTTACTGTTTTTTTATGGTTTTCCGCGTCTAAAACCCCTAATAGTTCCCGATGCCAGCTTTTCCAAAAAATATATCGTTTTGTGTACAGCTCTAAACTCGGACGGACGTCGTATTTTCTTATACTTTGATACGTTTTTGCCGTTTCATCTTTTTCTTTAGGTTTTCTTACAAATTTGTCACGCATCCCCGCGCATCCGGACGTCAAGAACAAACTCACTACTATCATAAGGCTGAGATTACAAAATTTCTTCATTTTCATACTCATTCCGGGGATTTTTAAACAAAAAAAAAAACCGTTACATCCCTCTTAATCTCCCTTATATCCTCCCATAACCCATTGCTAAACCAAAAAACACAACTAACCAGCGACGGCTTGAAACAGTCGGGGCGCTGGGATTCGAACCCAGGGCCTCCACGTCCCGAACGTGGCGCGCTGCCAAACTGCGCTACGCCCCGACTAAGACTAACCCGGCAAAAATGCGACAGGTTAAATATTTAACGCTGTTATATTATCATTATAATAATACAGCGTCAATATTAAATAAAAAACACCTACAAGTCAGTAAAACTGATCTTTAAAGCGTTGGAACATTTGATAGTTTCTTAAATTTTCAGACAACAGAGGAAAAGGTTAAGTGCTTTAACCTTATAAGGTGCCATCTTCTAAAGCGTCTCCCAATATTATTGCCAGTCCCGCACAGCACGATACAATGCAGACACCTGATTGCGATAATATTTATCAAAAATCGCTTTAACCCTTTTTCTGTTCTGCCTGGCAGGACTCTTTGATTTCACTCTTTTCTTTACGCCAAGAGAGCCGCTAAAGTCACAAGAATGGACATGCTGTTTTTTTTTCATTCTTTTCTTCCCTTCTTTTTACAAAAAACCACCTGGCCGTCATTTTCAACCTCAAAGACAACTTTGTCCCTTGTTCTTATGTGAAAATAATTCTGCAGGGCTTTTGGGATAAAAATTTGTCCCCGATCAGACACTGTCGCATGAAATCTAAACTTATTCTGTATATCCATATACACTCTGCCTCCCATATAACAAGTATACAACAAGTATAAATACTTGTCAAATTAAAAATATAAAACAGAGGCTTTAAATAGCCTCTGTTTTATATTTTTCAAAAAAGAACTATATGTTTAAATCACCGAAAAACCTTAAAGAAATATTCAGGATCATCAATAATGGGAGCATAATTTTCCGGTACAGGTAACGGAAAAGTCATTATTTCAAAAAAACCAACCAGCGCTCTTTTTACCCCCTTGTAAACTCCCTGCAAAGGCCCGCATGTCATCGCAGCTGCCATTCCGTTTTCATCAAAAGAGTCCTGCACTCCCTTGGGAACTTCTAAAACCGAAGTAACAACATTAGAAATTCCCCTGCCTAATTTTGTAAGAGCGTCATCAGCATAACTGTACACTGAAACTGCAAATACTGTTACAAATACCATTAAAAAAATTGCCGCACCTTTTTTCATCTTTCCTCCTTGCGCTATTCAGGGTATTGTCAAAAATTTCTTATTTTTAAAAACTCTAAATCCTAATCTCTAAACTCTAAATAAATCTAAAACACGAAACCCTAAACTCAAAACACTAATAAATACAGCATTTTTTCTTGAATTGTCTTGTTTGTAATTTTGTATTTTTTCTCATTTGAATCTATTTAGGATTTAGTGTTTAGGGTTTCCGCCCCCTCTTTTTAGTAAAATAATCCTCTAAAAACAATGCTTTTCCTCTCATTTTTTCATAAAACTTTTGACATTATCCATATTACTGCCGCTAAAAAACAAACTCCGTCTTCTTTTCAGAGTATATCGGAAGTATCGGTATTCGTCAACTTTCCCGCATCTTTTTTCAAATAAATCCTTTTTGCTGAAGCATTTCACTGTTAATACGGTTACGTTTTTTCAGAAAATGTCCTTGTTGCGCAGAATTCTTTTCGCTATATTTGGCCATTAAATCAAACTCAATATTTACGTAATCTCCCGCTCTCTTAACCCCTATTGTCGTATTTTCAAAAGTATGCGGAATTACTGCGATTCTAAAAGAATCCTCGCAGATTTCCGCGATTGTCAAACTAACACCGTCAACAGCAATAGACCCTTTAGAAATAATATATTTTTGATCTTCCCTCTTTATCTTTATATCCAGAACCCATCCAGCAGATCCTTTTTTACTGCTTTTCATGGTCCTTACTCCGTCGATATGGCCCGAAACAAAATGTCCGCTAAGAGCATCTCCTACTTTTAACGCGTTTTCTAAATTCACGGGATCCCCGGGCCTTAATCTTTGCAGATTAGAATAACGCAATGTGGTTCCAACTACGTCAAAACAAAGGCCATTCTTGAACTTGACCACGCTTAAACATACCCCGTTAACAGAAACACTGTCCCCTAAAGAAACCCCCTTACAAACCTTATCGCAGTTAATTTCCAAACGGCCGCAAGAATCTTTTTGCGACAAACTTCTAACTTTTCCGACTTCCTGAACTATGCCCGTAAACATTACATATTCCTTTATTGAGATACTGTCCCTTTTATTAAAAAATCATCCCCTATACGTTTAATCCTCATATCCTTCAAATCCAGAGCTTTACTTATATGTCCGGCTCCCCGGCCTTTTACAGAAGAATAACCTCCGCCTATTATTTTGGGAGAAATAAAGAATAAAACCTCATCAACTAATTTTTCGTCAAAAAGACTTCCTGCCAGTTCTCCGCCGCCTTCAACCAAAACATTTACAATCCCTCTTTCGGCTAATTTTAAAAAGAAATCTTTCAGATCTACTTTTTTGTTTTTGCGGCCGCAGACTATCACATCTACATTTTTTATGCGCGTTAAACGGCTAAGTTTCGTATTTTTCACTGACACAGTAGTTCCAATGATCACATTACCCTTATCCGCGGTTTTCAACAATTTTGACTCAAACGGTAATTTAAGAGTACTATCAACGACTATCCTTGTAATATACTCCTTTCCTTTGAGCGTACCAAAAAGAAGCGGATCATCATTAACTACAGTGTTGCTCCCTACCATAACCGCATCAAATCCGGATCTCAATCTTCTTACATATTGTCTCGATCGTTCGCCGGATATCCATTTAGAACTGCCGTCAGCAGCAGCTATTTTGCCGTCAACTGACTGCGCAAGCTTAAGCGTAACATACGGTAAATTTTTTGTTATAAATTTTATGTATTTACGTAAAAAACTTTCCGCCTCATCTTTACACACACCAACCTTTGTCAAAATTCCGGCTTTTGCAAGCTTTTTTATACCTCGCCCTGAATTTATAGGATTCGGATCTTTTATGGCTATTATGACCTTTTTAATTCCACTGGAAATAATCGCTTTCGTACAAGGCGGGGTTTTTCCATAATGATCACAGGGTTCCAGAGAAACATACATATCCGCCCGCCGGCATTTGATACCGGCATCTTTGATCGCGGATACTTCCGCATGATCTCCTCCTGCTCTCCGATGATAACCTTTACCTATCACCTTGCCATTTTTTACGATAACAGCACCTACCATAGGATTTGGATAGGTTCTCTCTTTTGCCAGACCTGCCAGGGTCAAAGCCATTTTCATATATTTAATATCATCCATAATGTTTTCGTACATCGTATGTCGTGGACAATCAGTCTATACTCCTCTTTGAGATTGCCGCGTCGCTCTTGCTCCTCGCAATGACGGAGGAGAACTGTCAACCAGACACTATTCACGGCTTTTGCTCTCTCAGTTTCTCCACAATATCGTATTTAAGCGGAACTCTTCCCATTAATATGTCTTGTTCGTCTCCGCCATGACAATCTGATCCGCCTGTCGCAATGAGTCCATATCTTCCGCATATTCTCCCATACCTCCGATTAGCCGCGATGCGATGTTTATAATGAAACACCTCTATTCCTTTCAAGCCTGCCTTAATATAATCAGAAATATATTCATCCTTCCCCATTGTCCCGGGATGAGCCAAAACAGGAACTCCTCCGGATTTGACTATCACTGATATCGCCTTTTTATAATCCAACCTTTTATGTTTAACCGCGCAAGGCCCGTCATCAGAAAGGAACCGGTCAAAAGCCTCTCTCGTGTCCGCTACCATTTTTTTTTTCAACCATTAACCGTGCAAGATATAAACGTCCTACTGTTCCGGTTAGTTTCGTTCCAAAAACATCTTCATCTCTTATCGGGACATTATGTTCATTAAGCAACGAAATAATTCTCTTCATGCGTTCAATCCGGCCCTTTCGCAAATCTTCCAACATTTTCAACAAATCAGGATCTTTATGATCTATAAAATATCCCAACAGATGAATCTCCGTTTCCTCTTTTACGGAAGATATTTCAACACCCGGAATAATTTCTAACAAAGTACCTTTAGCAGCTTCAATTGCCGAAGAAATGCCGCCGACACAATCATGATCAGTTATAGATATGGCTCTTAAGCCTATCTTTATCGCCTTTTCAACAACCTCTTGAGGTGACAATATACCGTCAGAATAATTTGTATGAATATGAAGATCCACGAAATCATTGCCGGAATTTTGAAAATTATTTGAGGGCTTATTGTTTTTCTTCAGAAACATCATCTTTTTTTTGTTTTTTTTCGGTTTTATTAATATTATCCAATATCCCGTTCACGAATTTTCCGGAATCTTTATCCCCGTACTTTTTTGCCAGTTCTATTGCCTCATTAATAGCGACTTTAGGCGGAATCTCAAAAGCATATAAAAGTTCAAAAGTTGAAATGCGCAGAATGTTCCTGTCTATAGTTGCCATCCTGCTAAGCTCCCAATTAGCGGCATGTTTAATTATTATTTTGTCAATATCGTCATTCTTTTCCAGAACCCCTAAAACAATATAATCTGAAAATTCTTTTACATCTTCGTCTAAAATATCACTATTCCGCCAGAATCTACGCGAACTTTCTTCCAACGATTCCTTCGCTATATCGCTGGCATAAAGTATCTTTAACGCTATTTCCCTTGATAAAGTACGTTTTCTCATTTCCTGTCCTTTTTTATTATCAGTGTGCGGCATGCCGCACCTCTACTGACCAAAACACCATTCACGATTCACTGGCTGCCATTCACCGGATATAATAATTTAAACTATATCGTAAAGATTGCACATCTCAATCGCGGTTCTTGCAGCATCTCTGCCTTTGTTTCCGCTTTTTGTCCCTGCTCTGTCAATAGCCTGTTCTAAATTATCCGAAGTTATAATCCCAAAGATACAGGGCACGTCACTATCCATGCTAACCTTTGCAATACCTTTGACTGCTTCACTCGCGACAAAATCAAAATGCGGAGTTTCTCCTCTTATTATGGTTCCAAGGCATATTACCGCGTCATAATTCTTAGAAAAGGCAAGTTTCTTTGTTGCCAGTGGAATCTCGAATGAACCCGGAACCCAAATCACA
Source organism: Candidatus Omnitrophota bacterium (assembly GCA_043822245.1). Taxonomy (GTDB): domain Bacteria; phylum Omnitrophota; class Gorgyraeia; order Tantalellales; family Tantalellaceae; genus JBDRBY01. The sequence goes on along the minus strand of JBDRBY010000059.1, from coordinate 5,761 downwards.
GAAATATCCGCTTCATCAACTCCATGTTGTGTAAGAGTATCCACAGCACCTCTTAAAAGCTGTGTTGAAATAAACTCATTGAATCTGGATATAACTATTCCGATTTTTTTTCCTTTAGCAATTAAGTTTCCCTTTATCTCTTTTATGTTTTTCATTTTTCCCTCCTATTTTATTCCTTGGTATTGTCAAAAGTTAACCACAGAGAACACAGAGAAACAGCTTTTCCTTTAATTTTTTCTTTCCCTCTGTGTCCTCTGTGGTTAATTTCTTTCTTATTTCTTTCATATTATTTTTGACACTATCTATTCCTTATTCTTTTTATTTTTATCCGGGATTGCCGCAGTCGCTCTTGCTCCCTCGCAAAGACGAATAAAAATAGAGATCATCTAACGACAAAACACCATTCACTATTCAACTAGCTACTATTCACCATTTATACTTTATCCAAATAATGTCCCAACTTATTCTTTTTTGTACTCAAATAATCATGATTATGCTTGCCCGGTTTTATCTCTAACTCTTCTCTGCTGACAACACTTAATCCATACCCTTTTAAACCTACAATCTTACGGGGATTATTAGTTAAAAGCCTGATCTTTTTAAGTCCCAGATCAGCCAGTATCTGCGCTCCTATCCCGTAATCTCTCAGATCCGCGTCAAATCCAAGTTTTTCGTTAGCTTCCACAGTATCACATCCTTGATCCTGAAGCTCATATGCTTTGATCTTGTTAAAAATACCTATACCGCGACCCTCCTGCGAAAGATACAGTATTACCCCCTTACCCTGTTCTCCGATCAACCGCATAGCTGTTTCTAATTGATCGCCGCAATCACATCTTAAAGAATGGAAAACATCACCTGTAAGACACTGCGAATGAACTCTTACCAAAACTTCTCCTTCCGCGATATCTCCTTTTACAAGAGCCAAATGTTGAAAATCATCTGTCATAGATCTATACGCGTACAACTTGAACCGGCCAAAAGGCGTAGGCAGATTCGCTTCAGCAACTTTTTCAATAAGCCTTTCTTTTGTCCTTCTATATTTGATTAAATCTTCAATCGTACATATTTTAAGATCATGCTTTTCCGCAAACCTGGCAAGTTCCGGTACTCTGGACATAGTTCCGTCTTCATTCATTATTTCGCATATCACTCCGACCGGAACCTCTCCTGCCAGCTTCATCAGATCCACACTTGCCTCTGTATGTCCCGCTCGTACAAGCACTCCGCCTTTTTTTGACCTCAAAGGAAAAACATGGCCGGGTTTGACAAAATCCTTTGCTTTTGTATCAGGATCAGCTAAAAGCCCTATTGTTCTCGCCCTGTCATGAGCTGATATCCCGGTAGTTATCCTCTCCGCGGCATCAACAGATACTGCCCATGCGGTTTTATATGGATCCTGCATTTCGCGCGACATAAAATGAAGCCCTAATCTTTCAGCGGCATCATCCTCCATAGGGACACAAATAAGTCCTCTTCCATATTTTGCCATAAAATTGACTTTTTCCGGAGTGATCTTTCCTGCTGAAATTATAAGATCTCCCTCGTTTTCCCGGCCGGGATCATCAACAACCACAACCATCTTTCCCTGCCTGATATCAGCCAAAACCTCTTCAATAGTATTAAATTTCATATCCCTTTCCTCCCAAAACAAAATAAACAAATAACCACTGAGATCACAGAGATTTTTTCAGACTATACATTTAAGCATCTACTCAGTTTTTTTCTATACGCTCGACAAATAATCCTCTTTTGGAGAACACAGAGTTACATTTTTCTCTGTACTTTATCTGTTTCAGATTCTATTTATCTTACAAAACGATCTTAAAGCTTTACACAAAAAACCCTGAAGTATGACTTCAGGGTTTTTTTGTAAAATTTCTTACTTTTCCCTTCCCGGCTTTACGGTCGGCATTCGATTCTCACGAATTCAAATCTCGGATAATGAGATCTCGCGGACTTGTTTTTGTTTTTAACACAAAAAAATCACCGCCGGCTAAGGAATTTTCCGGCTATCACCGAAAGCACCTTACCCCAAAGTTGACAATAATTATAACACAAAATGCTAGCAAGTCAAGCCGACAAAAAAGGGCAAGTTTAAAACCTGCCCTTTTTTGCGCTTAATTGACTTTAATTACATCATGCCGCCCATGCCGCCCGGCATACCGCCCGGCATACCGCCCGGCATGCCTGCGGAAGCATCTTTTTCCGGTTTATCACATATTATAGCTTCTGTCGTAAGCATAAGGGAAGCAATACTCGCGGCATTCTGAAGAGCACTGCGCGTAACCTTTGTAGGATCAATTATTCCGGCCTTTATCATGTCAGTAAAAATATCGGCTTCAGCGTCATAGCCTACAAGTTTATCGCTCTCTGCGAGAAGTTTTTGCACTATAACAGAACCTTCCCGACCGGCATTAGCCGCAATCATTCGAACCGGCTCTTCAAGCGCGCGCTCAACAATGCGCATACCTATTTTCTCATCACCTGTTCCGTCCAAATCAGCAAGTTTTAATTTTGCCCTTAAAAGAGCTATTCCTCCTCCGGGAACAATGCCTTCTTCAGATGCGGCTCTTGTCGCATGAAGCGCGTCTTCGATCCTTGCCTTTTTTTCCTTCATCTCGATCTCTGTCGCAGCTCCGACGCTTATAATTGCAACTCCACCCGCGAGTTTTGCCAGACGTTCCTGAAGCTTTTCTCTATCATAATCAGAATCACTATCTTCAATTTCTTTTTTGATTTGAGCTATTCGTGCTTTTACCGCATTTTCAGTACCCGCACCTTCAACAATAATCGTGTTTTCCTTATTTATAGTGACTCTTTTTGCTTTTCCAAGATCTTCTATTGTTATGTTCTCCAGTTTTATGCCAAGATCTTCTGTTATAGCTCTTCCGCCTGTAAGAACAGCAATATCTCCCATCATGGATTTTCTTCTGTCTCCATATCCAGGAGCCTTGACTGCGCAACAGGTAAATGTCCCGCGTATCTTGTTTACAACAAGTGTCGCAAGAGCCTCTCCTTCAGTTTCTTCTGAAAGAATCAAAAGAGGTCTGCCTGCCTGAGCTACTTTTTCCAAAATAGGAAGCAGGTTCTTCATGCTGGATATCTTTTTTTCATGGATAAGAATATACGGATCGTCAAGAATACATTCCATTCTTTCGGTGTCTGTCACAAAATACGGTGACAAATATCCCTGGTCAAACTGCATACCTTCAACAAGTTTAAGGCTGGTATCAAGGGTTTTTCCCTCTTCAACGGTTATTACGCCTTCACTTCCCACTTTATCCATTGCTTCAGCTATACGGCTTCCTATGACCTTATCGCCGTTTGCCGCAATCGTAGCAACCTGAGCTATCTTTTCCACATCTTTTGTAGGAGTAGAGATACTCTTAAGTTCCGCCACTACTGCCTCAACCGCCTTTTCTATTCCTCTTTTTAACTGCATCGGGTTTGCGCCGGCAGTTACATTTTTCAATCCTTCTCTGTAAATAGCTTCTGCCAAAACCGTAGCAGTTGTTGTCCCGTCACCCGCGACATCGCTTGTCTTTGAAGCTACTTCTTTTACCATTTCCGCTCCAAGATTTTCATAAGGATCTTCGAGTTCAATTTCTTTAGCAACGGTTACACCGTCTTTTGTTATTGTAGGCGCGCCGAATTTTTTCTCGATTACTACATTACGTCCCTTAGGCCCTAATGTCACTTTTACCGCCTTTGCAAGTTTTTCAACACCCTTCAAAATAGACCGACGACATTCGTCACTGAATTGTAATTGTTTTGCCATTGCACTTTCCTCCTCAAATTTAAATAATCATTAACTGTTTTGTTTTTATCCTACTATACCAAGAATGTCTTCTTCTTTAAGCATAAGAAGATTTTTTTCATCGATTTTCAATTCTGTACCCGAATATTTTCCGAAAAGCACGATATCGCCCTTTTTAACTTCAAGAGCAATAACGGTTCCGTCTTCCGAAACTTTTCCTTTACCAACAGCAACAACTTTTGCCTGCTGTGGTTTTTCTTTTGCAGAATCCGGCAGAACTATTCCGCCTTTTGTCTTTTCTTCCGCTTCTAGTACTTCGACAAGCACTCTGTCGCTAAGTGGTTTTACATTCATAATTCTCCTCCGTTTTGTTTTTAAAATTTTTTTTTGATATTTTCTTATTAGCACTCCCCCCACGAGAGTGCTAACAGTTTACTCATTATAGAAAATTCTACGATATTGTCAAGTTTTTTTATGAAAAATTTTTCGCTAAAAACGGACAGGAAGGAACATCTTTAAATCGTAAAAAAGAAATTTTTAAGACTTTCAACGTAAGCTATTGCGGATAAAAGAGATATGCTTTTTATCTCAAGAGCAGAATCAATCCTTTAAAAACCAGATCCTGACAAACTTCATCTATGCAAGAAGAATATCCGCTAATCATTTGCGCGTCGCCTCCTGTTGCAACAACCTTTATTCCCGTTCCATACTCTTTCTTGAAATATCGTACCAACCCATCACACATTGCCGCATATCCAAAAATAAGACCTTTGTTCATACTGCTTCTGGTATCTTTTCCTATCATACCTTTTACCGGTTTTATCTCAATCTCCGGTAGCAATGCCGTATTTTTTATAAGCGCGCCCAAAGCCAGACGAAGTCCGGGAAAGATCAACCCGCCTTCATATTCCCCTTTTTTATTGACATAATCAAACGTAACCGCTGTTCCAAAATCTATAATTACAAGAGACCGCTGATATAAAAAAAACGCCGCATAAGCTCCCACAAGCCTATCCTGTCCGACTTCACGCGGTTTTTTATATTTCACCTTCACAGGCACTTTTTTGTCTCTCCCGACAACACAGATTAAAGCTTTTGCAACAAGCCGTTCCAAACGCTTCTCAAACATACTGCAGAATCTGGGAACAACACTTACTATGATTATTTTCTCTATATACGGGATATATCTTCCGAATAATCTTTTAAGCGAATCCTCTCTGATTTCTTTTTTATTTGTATGTATAAAATAACGTGCCAGTATTTTTTCTTTTCTGACAACAGCTATCGATGTATTTGTATTTCCTATATCTATTAATAATTTCATTTTAATTTTTCCTCACTAAAAACAAACAATATCCCTTTTCAATAAAGTGGTAAGCCTTTCGGCCGCAATTTTTGCCTGAACAAAATGAAGGCAAGCTATTTGAGCGCGACAGGCTTATCTCTCCACCGAACGATGTTACCATCCCCACCCAAAACAATGTGTATCGTCCCTTCTTTTTTTGCTGGCACAAGACCCGCCCCTGGTTGTATCGCCCTAAAAAAGTTTACACTTTTTTGAGATTGCCACAGGCCTTGTTTGCCTCGGCCTTCGCAATGACGGACAAGATTTTGTCATTGCGAGCCACAAGCCTAGCGAATAGCGCGGCAATCTTTTGTAACCATGTCTCGTCCTGAAAAAGTTTACACTTTTTTTATCTATTTTTATCCGAGATTGCCGCGTCGTCACTTCGTTCCTCCTCGCAAAGACGGATGGGATGTTTTCCCTTTTTCCTATTGTAGAGTAGAACGCTGGCGCAGTGGCTACAGGACAACGTTTGTGTTGTCTGTTTCTCCCCGTTTCCTTTGGGAGTGCCTCAGTATCTTGTCCATACCCTGTTTCCAGCATCCCCTCATCAAACCGTACGTGAGGTTTTCCCTCATACGGCTTTCCGATAGTCTCTCATCTTAAAGTATTCATCCAGGTAACTCGATACTGGTTATATAATCCCAGCTTCTCAT
>JBDRBY010000058.1:0-6341 GCA_043822245.1 Candidatus Omnitrophota bacterium | reverse complement strand
CCCCCCTTTGAAAATGCGTCCGAACTTTCCCCCCTTTGAAAATGCGTCCGAACTTTCCCCCCTTTGAAAATGCGTCCGAACTTTCCCCCCTTTGAAAATGCGTCCGAACTTTCCCTCCTTTGAAAATGCGTCCGAACTTTCCACCCTTTGAAAATGCGTCCGAACTTTCCCTCCTTTGAAAATGCGTCCGAACTTTCCCCCCTTTGAAAAAGGGGGCTAGGGGGATTTGTAGAGTAGGGCACTTTCAAGCATGTCCCCTATTTACAATGAAATAAAAATAAAGTCCTGCTAAGAGAGCGAAGGATAAGATGTTTATGATCAGGCCTTTGAAAAATACTTTTCTGTCTTTTTTATTAAAAAAATAAACTATCAACCCAATGGACAAAAAACCGGCCAAGTGAGCTAAATGGCTGATGCCGTCTGTCTCTCCTTTCAAGAAACTCCGTATATCCAAATAAAAAAAAGCCCAGCTTTTAAACATAACAGGTATGGGAAGAAGCATTTCATATGTTATTTTAAACGGGCTCGCCAGCATCGCGCAGGAGATTAAGCCCATTATCGCCCCTGAAGCGCCGATGAGAGCGACGTTTTTATGCAATATAAACGTGTAAATTATCGTCGCGAAAAACATAGACAATACCAGCGCCCCGAAATAAACTACTAACATTTTCATGGAACCAAATTGCTTTTCCACAATGCTTCCAAAAATAAGAATAGCAAGCATATTAAAAGCGAGGTGATACACATCTTTATGCAGGAAACCGGAGGTAATTAAACATATGTAGTTGCCGTTTATGAGTAGATTAAACGGAGTAAGCGTCAACTTTTCCATTAACTCGGTATTCGCGGAAGTTATCGTACTTAAATAGAAAAATATAACCAGATTACTGAAGATTAAAAGAAGAGTCACCCATATCTGAAAAATTGAAAACCTTTTTTTTCTCGCCATTTTAATTGGTTTGCAGTAATTGATGCCCTCTCAAAATACTATCCCCAAGCATTTGCGCAAGCATCTTGAAATTACCTGTATCTCCTTTCGCGAGGGCCAGGTAATAATTATGCTGGTCTTCTATTTTTATTACTGCCGGGGGATAACCTTTAGATAGGAGCTGGGTGTTCATTATCAGGCGACCTACCCTGCCGTTACCATCAAAAAAGGGATGTATGGCTTCAAAATCATAATGGTCACTCGCGATTTTTTTTATGACAGATTTTTCGTAATTGTTTATTTCGTTTACAAATGCCTTCATTTTTACCGGTACCATTTGAGCCGATGGTAATTTTACTTCCGTATTGGTTAAATTTACATAGCCCGTCCTGTACTTTCCAGGCAGCTTATTTGGGAAATTATACATAACAATACTATGAAGTTTTAGGATAAATTCTTCGGTAATGTTAAAGTCGGGCTTTATGGTATCAATCAGGTAAAAAAGCGCGTTTTTGTGATTTACTACCTCAAAAATCTCAAAAAGCTCCTTACCTCTGACGTTTTCCCCCTCAATTACCAGTTTTGTCTCATTTACAGTCATACGGCTGCCTTCTATCGCATTAGAATTATACGTCATCTCCAGAAGCAGTTTTTCCCATACATTCTTGTTGTTTTTGAGTATCTCAACAGGGTCTTTGATACCTATAAGCCCTTTTTCCAAAATCGGAACCATATCAATATGCTCCTTAAACAGCTCGTCTATGTGCCTAGATTGCGCAGGGTGAGGCTTTATACCCTTAGCCAGCCACCTATAGACGGTATTGTAGGAAACTTCAAGAGCGGAGGCAATTTGGGCCTTTTTGAGCCCCCCTTCGCCTATCAGTTTTGTGAGCTTTTCACTATCATTCAATATAACGTTTTTCATGTCTTCACCTCCAAATCTATATGACATATGTTATTCTAGTAGCACAATACAACTATACCATATGTCATATAGATTGTCAAGATTAAATAGGGACGTAAATAGTAAATAGGGACGTCACCCATTTACATGGGTGACAGTATTATATGGGTGACGTCCCTATTTAAGATGGGTGACGTCCCTATTTAAGAAACGTCCCTATTTAAGAAAAAAGTTTAAAAAAAAATATGGGTGACGTCCCTATTTAAGAAAAAAGTTTAAAAGCATTCCAACAATTATGGTAGTAACTAACATCATTCCCACAGATTTCATCATGTCACGAATTCCGAGTTCACGCACCATCACAACGAATGTTGCCATGCAGGGGAAATATAACGTGAGTATTGTGCACGCGATAACAAGTTCCTTTGTGGTTAAGGCAAGCGGCCCCAGCATACCGACCGCCAAATCCTTACGCAAAAATCCCATAAACAAAGCGCCTATAGTTTCTTTCGGCAGGCCCCACAATCCGGTCAAAACCGGTGAAACTATTCGTGAAAAAAAATCAAAAATTTTAAAGGAAGATATGACATTTACCAAAAACACACCGGCCAGTACTAACGGTACCGCTTCCTTCATAAATCCGGAAATTCTCATCCAGAGTTTTTTTACAACAGCCATAGGCTGAGGCAGACGGTATGGAGGAATTTCCCACAATATTTCCGGGCTTCTTCCGGGTATTAAAAGGTTCATTAAAATCCCTTTTAAAACCAAAACGGCAAATAAGATGCCAAAGATTAAAGCGACAAACTTCCCTCCTCTTTCACCTACGAGGCCTATAATCATGGCAGTTTGAGCCATGCAAGGCACGGCAACGGCCATAAGCGTCGCGGCGATAAATTTCTCCCGCCTATTTTCCAACAGTCTGAGCGCCGCCATCCCAGGCACATTACATCCAAGGCCTAAAACCATAGGGACAATAGCGTAACCATGAAGCCCCAGGCGGTGCATAAGAGTGTCAACTTGAGTTGCCAACCGTGGAAGATACCCTAAATCTTCCAACAGGCCTAGTATAAGGTAAAAGCTTAAGACATACGGAAGCACCGCGCCTACAGGGACAAAAAGCCCTGTTGTTAATAGGCCCAAGGACTGTCCAAAATCTATATTTCCATCTATGAGCCTGCCAACCAATACATCATGCAGAAATCCGCTTTTCCCCATTAGAAAACTTAATTTTGTTATTAGAGGCATCCATAACTTAGTGAAAAATGGATTAAAAACATGCGTTATAAGCCCTTCCGCCATAAAGCGTACCGATATAAATGAAACATATATCGCGAGTAAAGCTATCGGCAACCCGGTGGGCGTCCGCGTACTCATATCCTCAAACCGTTCCAGAATAGTATGATGGTGATGACGCAAAGTCTGAGCAAGACGAACTATCCTGCCAATTTCTTCCCACTTTTCATCACGATTTAAAACAGCCGATTTTTTCTTTTTGAGATTTTGCAAGCTTTCTCTTAATTGTTTTATTCCAAACCCGCTCAACCCGCAAACCGGCACAACCGGCACGCCCAATTCTTTTTCAAGTTTTCGCGTGTCGATCTCTATCCCTTTGTGTTTTGTCTCATCCCACATGTTCAAAGCTACAATCATTGGTGTATTTTTTTCCCGCAATTCCAACGTAAGAAACAAATTTCTTTCAAGATTTGTCGCGTCAACAATATTGATAACAATTTCACCTTTTTCCAGCATTCCAACCGCGATATCCTCAGCTTTGCACTGCGGCTCTAGATTGTATACCCCTGGTATGTCAATGACTACGCCGCTATCGGTTTCCCCAAGCTTCATATACCCCTGGCTAAAACCCACGGTTGTTCCGGGATAATTTGAAATTATCACCTTCGCGCCGGTTAAACGTGAAAATATAGTACTTTTCCCCACGTTCGGGTTTCCCATCAGTAAAATCTTTTTTTCTTTATGTTCGGGCATATTAGATCTCAACTATAATTTTTCGCGCTATTCCATATCCAACCGCTATTTTTGTTTTATCCATCATGATCGTTATCGGCCCCTTCCAAAAGTGAGCGCTTATTTTCTTGATTGTTTTGCCCGGACGAATGCCTAAAGTTTCCAACCGTTTTGCCGTGCCGCATCCGCCGTCAATTTCTTTTATAACCGCGGTTTTGTTTACTTTCAGCTGTGTCAGGGGTATTGTCGTTTTTTCCATTTTAACCACAAAAAAGGGTGAAACTCAAAAACCCTCGTTTCACCCTTTTTTTGCCTCATAATTTAAAATGCTCATCACAGTAATCTGTAAGCCGGGTTCTGTGGACAGAATAATCTCTCCGGCAGTTATCTATCTGGGGCCCGCGTTACCGCGGACCTCGTGCGGCCTACCCGAAAGTTTTAACGAAGCTAGCCGCTTCGTACCAGTTTTCCTGATTCCTTCCCTATTTGGCCTTGCTCCGTGTAGAGATTGCCGCGTTTCACCTCAGGGGACCAGCCCCCTACTCGTCTCTGTGGCTCTTATCCTCATCTTACGACGGGCGGGCGTTACCCGCTACACCGCTATGTGGAGCCCGGACTTTCCTCTCCTTGGCTGAAAACAGCCAAAAAGCAACTGCCCGATTACCGCAATGAGCAAACTTATCTAAGATTTAATGCTTTATTTACAAGCCGGTCGGCTTCTTTGTTTAAAGAGCGAGGAATCTCCTTGATCTCTACTTTATCAAAGTTTTGAAGAAGTTTCAAGGTAATATCAAAGAATTTCTTAATATTCTGATTTTTCACCTTATATTCACCTTTAAGCTGGCGCGCGACAAGCTGGCTGTCCAAATTTAAAACAACTTTCTTCGCGTTACAAAGGATGGCTTCCTGAAGCGCGTGTATAACCGCCAAGTACTCCGCGACATTATTGGTCGCAGTCCCAATACACTTTGATACCTCCCGTATCCGGACACCTTCGGCATTTATAAGCACCGCGCCCACAGCCGCGGGGCCGGGATTTCCGCGGGACCCGCCGTCAGAGAATATTTGTACCTCATCAAGCTGTCTGGCCTTCCGCATAAAGTATCCTTCCACAGTTTTCACAGAACACAACGCTTTTTTTTAGTGTCGCCTCATTAACAACTTGAGGGCGAAGCTGCATATTACATTCACTACAGAAACTATTTTTAACTTCCGCGAGAGCTGTTCGCCCTCTATTTTCCAAAATCCTTTTGTAACTGTTAAAAACATCCGCGGAAATCGCGCCGATATATTCTTCTCTTTTGGCAATAAGAACATTTAACTCATCGGAAAGTTTCTTCTCCTCTGATTTGATAACCGCTTTTTCTTTTTCCTCGTTTTCTTTTTCCAGTTCAAAATTTTTCTTTTCCCTGTCGGTTGTCTCTTTCGCGGAATCTATCTTATCAAACAAAGCTATTATCTCCTCCTCTATCAAAGACGCGTCAGCCTTTAAGCTGTCAATTTCATGTTTAAGAGCTGTGTATTCTCTATTGGTTTTTATTTGATATAGATTCCCTTCAAGTTTTTTAATTTTTTCGTCACTTTCCTGCAATTCACGTTCTTTGCCATTTTTCGCTAATAGAGATTTCGTTAACTCTTCCTCAGCGGCTTCCATAAACGCCTTTTTTTGTTCAAAAGAATCGTCCAACTCCTTTATTTTGGCGGGAAAACTCTCTTTTCGAACCTTTAGATCAAATGCTTCCGAATCTATTTTTTGAAGTTGAATCAACTTTTCAAGCTGAACCTTATAACTGACGTTTTCCGTCATATGCTATACCTCTTTCTTTAATGGTGGGCACAGGGGGACTCGAACCTCCGACCTCATGCATGTGAAGCATGCGCTCTAACCAGCTGAGCTATGCGCCCTATGAAATAGTGGGGGCACATGGACTTGAACCATGAACCTACTGATTATGAGTCAGGTGCTCTAACCGATTGAGCTATGCCCCCATCACCCCGGAAGTCCGCATTATACCACAGCCCCCAATTTCTTTTCAAGAAAATTGCGTTTAAGCCGACGAGGATTTTTTTTGGATTTTGTATTATCTCAAATCTCGGATATTTCGCGGTTCATCCCCACGCATGTGGGGAACATTTCCATATCGTACCGTTTGCCGTTGTCAGAGCGACTGATTTGGGGAAATTATGACAACTGAAGAGTCAAGTTTCAATCCACGCTCCCGCGCGGGGAGCGACATAGGAGTAACTCGTATAGAACGACATCACGAAGTTTCAATCCACGCTCCCGCGCGGGGAGCGACCATCAGTGTTACTTAAGGTAGGTATTAAGGATAGTTTCAATCCACGCTCCCGCGCGGGGAGCGACATGAAAACTACTGGCGTATATATGGATTGGGTGAGTTTCAATCCACGCTCCCGCGCGGGGAGCGACTCAATTGGAATAACGTACGTTACAGAAGATAATAAAGTTTCAATCCACGCTCCCGCGCGGGGAGATCGTTGAGATAAGGCGCACAGTGCTTGAGCTCATCTTATCCGACC
>JBDRBY010000057.1:0-24853 GCA_043822245.1 Candidatus Omnitrophota bacterium | reverse complement strand
GATTAATCGCGTCTCTACCGAAAAACTCAGAAACTCAGTAAAACTTGTCCGGCCGTCTAGTATTTTGGTAAATCTTGCAAGCAACATTTACCCCAAACGGCTCGGACATTAATTCGACTAAATGGTTTCAGAACGAGTATCGTTCTGAAACCAAAGTCTCATTAAGGAGAGAAGATATGCCTAATAAGAAGGCCGCGATGAAAAGTTTAAGACAGGACAAAAAAAAGCAGGAGCGCAATAGGACAACTTTATCTGAAATTAAAACCTTGGTAAAAAATGCCAGGGCCTTGTTAGGCGCTAAAAGCCACGATGAAGCGGATAAAGCTTTAACAAAATTAGAATCAAAACTATCCATAGCCGCGAAAATTAATGTTATCAAGAAAAAAAACGCGTCCCGCCGCATCTCCAGGCTAAGATCCCAGTGGGCAAAAATAGAAAAATAACCTACGCCGCGATTAGGGTTTCCACGATATAACGTAGTTCCTCGACCCTGAACGGTACAATTGGGTTAAGCAAGGTGTTTATTATATACTGAAATCGGGTAATTACATCAATTTTGGTATCAACAAGGTTGGAAATATACCTGTCGATGTCAGAATTCTCCTCCAAGACTGTCCCTAACAACGCGCTAAGAACCATAAATTCACGCGTTTCCTTGTAACCTTCTTTTGGCAAAGTTCCGACTAATAAGGCTATTGAAAATATTTCTTTTTGTAAAAACTGTTTTTCGTCAGGATTCAAGCTGTCCAGGCCTTCATTTCCAAAGTTAATAGGCACAACCTCTTGAAAAAGAGCTGAATCCCCTTTAACAATATTTTTGACCTCTCCCTCAAACTTAAGAGCCATGGTAACAACAACTTTTCTACGTCCTCTATACTCATCACGGCTCAAAATGTCCCTTAAAACACTCATCCCTGAATGCTGATTAAACAGAACAAACTCAGCACCTGCGAATTCTTTCGCGAGAACGCCGCATCTCTGCTTTGATTCAAACACATCCTGCGGTACAAATAAAATAGGTCCGCCCGACTGATTTACACCGTCTATAATCTCCCTCGCGGCTACGTCAATATCTGTATTATCAATTTCTACATTTTCCTTTCCTTTTGGATCATGGCAATGGTCAATTGTTTTATAATCCTGCCACCGGTTCGCGAAACTTGTTGTCTTGGCTCTTCCTAAAAGCAATTCTTCTGATTTAGTTAGGTTAATATTCTCAAAAGAAAAATTATTTGTCATCAGGGTCGCCACATCATGCCTACGCCACTTATTAAAAATACTTTTCATGGTTTCATTTTCTTCTTCAGTAAATCCGCATTTCGCGAAAATCTTGCGCACAATATCCTCAGAACAATATCCCTCTGTCAAATATATCCCCACTCCTCCGGCATGATGTTTCTTCAGCCCCGGAACAACCATAATCTGGCCTAATGTTATAATCCGTCTGACATTTTCCCACAAAACATGATTTTCAAGACTGCTTACAAAGACTTTAACTTCATTAACCACGTAGTCTGTCTCATCTAATTTCTCTGCTTTTTCTTCCGCAATCACGGCCTTAATTACCCTATCAGTTTCATTCTGCTGTTCAACAAATCGCGCGATAGCCCGGCTTTCTTCAGGGTTTCTTTCTTTTTTGGCAAGAATCTCAAGACCTCGGACATCATCCAAAAGCGCATTCACATTATCCTTGCTTAAAAACCTTGCATCTAGTGTTATATCCCTGCCGTCTATAAACTCGTAATCATACGCGCCTTCCTTATTCTCCTGATTCTCCCGTATACGACAAATGTACCAGCGTTCCTTCGGCATAGAATCTCCAAAAGGCTTTCCCTTTATCGAACACGGGATAAAAATAACACTGCCTTTTTCAAACTTCTCCGTTTCTACATTATCTGCCACTATTTCACCATTTCTAAGTACTCGTTTTTCTCGATAAAAATAAGTTATAACATCCCCGTCTCTTATTCCCTCTATGTTGTCAATTTTTATTTTGTGCTCCTGATTTCTCGTTACTTTTAGTATGTTCCCCTCGTTCTCTTTTGCCTGCCATATAATTTCCGCGGTTAATTTCGCGATATCAAGAAACTCGGGCGTGTTCATAGGCGCAAGTCTTGCCTCCGGCGCAAGAGCAAAACCCACACTATTCGCCAAAAACATAACGCTCACCGCGATAGAAAAAATCTTCTTTAATCTTTTCATTTAAAACTCCCTGTTGAGTGTTTCTGACAGTTTTGAAACCTGCCATTATAACAAATGTGAAGTTTAATTCTCCACAAATATAGCCAATTATGAAACTATTCTACTACACCATTCCACCGAAACCAAGGATATTTTTCTAACTTTTTCATTTTTAATGGACAGCATTGCTTTTCCTTCGGTCATCACGACAAATTCTGGAATATCCCCAGGCAATGTAGTTTTAACGCGCCCTTGGTTGTTCTGAACTCAGCCCACGGGAAAGCACTCAAACACAAATCGATAGTACTGGCATCGAAAGAGTAAAGAGGATTTTTGAAACGGAATTTGTGTGACGGGGTAAAGTCTTTACATCGACTTAATATCTCATAGAACAATGATTCATAAATCTGGTATTTTCTGTTTTTATTGGCCTCGGCTAATGTCGATCTTTTTACTTGAGGCAATCCCAGATGATATAACTTTGTACTGTTGACTTCCAATCCTTGGACAATTTCACGTAGTGTATCTTTGCCAGAGACCTGGGCGTAGAGTAAAGCTGTGAGTTGATTCCAGCATGTTAAAGTCTTAACATATCTGTCCGCTCCGCAATCATTTACGATACGTTCAAAATAATATCTCGGAATAAAAGAAAGTAGATTGTTAAAAACTGTGGTATAATTGGGATCCTTCTTGTGTTGTGGGTATTATAGGCACTAACCTTATGTCCATTATAACAGTTTTCGGAGTGAACCCTTTATTTTTTTAGATTTTAACCGGACAGCATTGTTCTCGAACCATCTGTCATTTTTGTATCAGCAGAAGCAGAAATCTACGATAAAGGCAATCCTCTCAAAACGAGAGCATTACTTTTTTTATTGGAGGTGCCAAAATGTTAATGTAACATGTTATGGCACTAGTGTCTCGTTATAAGTCGAATAATAACAGTTGGTTATGAGAATCGCCCGTTTCTTTTTTGTGGTCAAGCGTCGCAAACACTTGTAAAATGGGAGTTTTCTCAAACATAGTAACACTTAAAATTTGTAATATTGTGTAAAGACTTTGCTCCAATTTCAACTGTTTTTTAATAATCGCAATTAATACATAGATCGCAATTGCTATCCAAACTTGAGTTTTTACAGCGTTTTGGCTTGTTCCATAAAACGCTTTTATTCGCAAATGTTGCTTAATCCACTTGAAGGATAGTTCTACTTGCCAACGACATTTGTAAAGTTGTGATATAGTTATCGCCGGAAGATTGAAATTGTTCGTTAAAAACGTGAGATATTTTTGTGTTTCTGAATCGAAATATCTGATACATCGAAGTTTTTCCGGATAGTGTTGTTTTGAATAAAATCCGGTTAATCGAATTGTTTGATCGCAAACAAGGCCAAGTGATTTGTCGACTGGATGAGAATAAATTCTCTGGAATTGAAAATTCTTTTTTGTACGGGTAACGAAAAAAACCAATTGTTCTGTGAGTCGAAATAATCTTTCGAAATCGAGATATCCACGATCGAATATGTAAAAAGCACCAGGTTCTATAACAAGGTCGTCTAAAATATTCACATCGTGTACAGAGCCGTCGGTAACCTTGATAAATGAGGGGATAGAACCTCTCAAGTCTAAAAGTGTGTGGAGTTTTATCGCACCTTTTCTTTTTCGAAAATGAGCCCAAGGAAACAAAGAAAGACATAAATCTATCGTGGAAGAATCGAGAGCATAAACTGTTTCGTTCAGATCTAATCCGAAAGAATCGTTGACGTACAGCTTTCGGGCTTTGCTGATCAAGATTTGGGCGAAGTCGGCGTAAATACGCCAATTTCGATTTTTGTTTGCTCTTGCTACCGTTGGACGGGATATTTGTGAACGAATACCCATATGATATGTTTTGTTTTTCATCGACCGAAGACAGGACTCTATGTCTCGGAGGCTTTCTCGATATGTAAGTTGAGCAAATGCCATACAGAGAAACTGATCGAGACATGAAAAACTTTTTACTTTGTGATTGCCTTGATAGCGATTGACACATTTGCGAAATTCGTTCATGGGCAAAAAGTCCATGATTTGAGAAAAAATAGTTTTGCCGGAATTCATTGACCACTCCTTTTAAGGTGACATTGGAATGGTCATAGTATAAAACTGATTTCAAATCGATTACAGGCATTTTTGTTCCATCATGTTATAATTAAACGCATTGTAAAAAAAATTAAAAAAACAACGAGACAGTAGTGGTTTACCATATCGAATGAGATGATATTTATCCGCAAAATACAATAATTTCGCGGCTTTTAATTTACTAAAATCTCCAGTTTTTTCTTTTGCGAATAAACCCATGCACGCGATAAACTTGTCCAGTTTAAATTTAAATTTTATTAATGGATAAACTTTTTTCATATTTTATTGGTTCGCCGTTAAAATCATTTTTTCTTTGAATTACACTCTGAATGAATATCCTCATCTGACACGGTTTTAATGAATTTTGACATAAAGTCAATACAATTCGTAAGTACCCAAAAAACAACTAGTCAAATAAATAACAACATTAAACTTAATACTTCCACTCAATATATGGCTAAAAAGATAAAATCCATATAGAGTTGTTTGAAAAATTCCATATGAAAAGCATAAAATACCTGACCATTTTATATACTTGCAAGCGCGTCTTACTTTTTTTTCATCTTCTGTTAAATCTTTAACTTCTTTTGTCCTTTTAATATCGCACTTCAAACATCTCTCCTGAAAAGCATTACCTTTACTACCACAAAATTTACATTTTTCTATCATTTTTATCTCTCTTTTTTTCTTGCCCCACGTACATAAAAAAAGGCAAGCATTTTTAAGTCTCACATCCAATTTGCAGGTAAA
This sequence comes from Candidatus Omnitrophota bacterium, assembly GCA_043822245.1. Taxonomy (GTDB): domain Bacteria; phylum Omnitrophota; class Gorgyraeia; order Tantalellales; family Tantalellaceae; genus JBDRBY01. The sequence goes on along the minus strand of JBDRBY010000057.1, from coordinate 19,807 downwards.
AATGCAAAGGGAAAAATAGGGACAGACACCTACTTTCTCTACTTTCTAATTTTTTCGTGGTGTATTGCAACGTAAATTTAATAGGTGTCTGTCCCTATTTTCGTCTGTTTGAATAGTTTAATTTAATGTCAGCCGTTTTAGGGAATTATAATTGTCGCTCATCACAAGGACTCGTCCTTGTGTCATTGAGGACAAAAAAGATGGTGGAGGTGCCGGGATTGAGCACCATCCATATACAAATCAGCTATTTCACCACACTTTTCACCACATTTAATAATCTATTTCTCTAACTTTCCGCAACTTCCCAATATCCGCCCTTGGCAGGACCAATTCTTCTAATGATTTTTTTTCGCTTGAGCTTTCGGATGTTATTTTCAACAGCAGTATTACTTATCCCCATCAATCCAGATAGTTCCTGAATTGTTATGTTTTTATTCTTTAACATAATAATTGCAATATTACGTTCATTTCTCCCAAGTTTTCTCCCAACCTTTTCTCCCAACCTTTTCTCCCAACCTTTTACCAACACTTTGCCATCCGCCTTTTCGGGGATCTCCCGTTTTAGAGAATATCTTGGATCGCGGTAAAAAATAACTCGGAAAAAGTTTTCAGTTTCAAAAACAGGCTCTTTCAACCCAGCTTCATTCATTAAATCCAGCATCTTCTTGATACCCGAACCTATACGTTCAACTTTACCCATACGATGAAATAAATCAGCAATTACCAAATTTCTGCGTATCGACTCTTTCCCGAAATTTAACTTGGTTATACCCGATGGAACTCCGCCTGGATTTACAATAACTACTCGATCATCATATACTTCCACATAGATACTGGTTCCTCTCATGCCATAATCCCGATGCACAAGTGCATTTACCAATGCTTCACGTAAAGCCTTTAATGGAATTTCGTAAATATCCCTTCTATTTACTCCGTGGATTTCACTTCTAACATTTAAATGTTTTCTGACAAACATTAGTGCTTCATTTAGTTGAGTTACAAGATCATCACGAACATCTTTTCGATCATAAATATATCTCTTATCCTTACCTTTACACGCGATAAGTATAATCTCAGAATGAGGAATAAACTTTTCAACCTTTGAAGCAAACATTAATACACCGGCATTATTTATTCTATCTTTCTGATAAATACTTAAACTTTATAAAAGCGAAATGAGATTGGATTTATTAATCCCGTACGAAACTCGAGCCTCTCGTAGAAATGTTTTAATCTTCTCTAACGATACATCTCCGGGAGTAAAATCTTCAACAGATAAGCTCTCAAAAGAGACTATACTAGTTTCCTTGAAAATCGCACGCACTTCTTTTTGGGACATTTTCTGAGGCACCGCGTCAAGCCGCCTGAAATAACCGGAACTACAGCTATATGGTTTCTCATCTCCCTCATCAATTTCAACCACAACTATTTTATCAAGCTTTGAAATCTTTTTCACATGTATACTCGGCTCACAATTTCTGGCAAGATCCTGTATCTCGGATTTTAATTTATTTGTCAGAGTCTCTCCAACAATTTTTTCATCATCCCTAACCCCAAGCAAAATAACCCCGCCTCTCGTATTTGCGAAAGCCACAATATCCCGGTCAATTTTAGAAGTATATTTTTCCTTAAACTCAACCGTAAGCCCTTCCCCCTCTTTCATCAATAACTTTAATTCTTCTAAATTCATAATCATCCTTTAAGTTTGTGTAGCAACTTGCTGCACTTTTACGTTGTTATTCCAAACACCTGTCTCTGCCCCTCTATTGTACTATGTGAATAAAACTCTAACAATACATTTGTGTCTTTGATGTCGGTTATTGCCTTAACATCAGCAATTGGAACGTTCTTCTTCCCACATTCCGTACATAACCGATGTCTGAAATAATGCGGGGTAATTTCTATTCCAATAATTTTTCTACTTTTTTCCTTTAAATAATCACAAATCCTATTAGGAGTACACCTGTTACCCCGGCGATTCGGAAATAACCAATTTGTCTTATTATTGTTTAAAGCCCCGCGAATATGCCTTTCCAAAGATTCATCAAGATACGTCAAAGGCGCACCTACCCGATTTTTAGTAGTTTCAGCACGAATATTAACAGCAATTAGAGGAAAAATAGGGACAGCGACCTATTTCCCCTCTGTTTACGTGAATGAGGGAAATAGGTCGCTGTCCCTATTTATTCTTAAGATGGTGGAGGTGCCGGGATTCGAACCCGGGTCCATGAGCTTTAATCAGGGAGTATCTACATGCTTAGTTCATCTTTGGTCTTTTCCGGAGAGATCCAACGAACAGGACAACTCCCCGAAGCACCCTCCTAATACTACCTGAGGTTAGGAGATATTACCTCAAGAGTCCTTGCGTAGCTTTAGTTCGTTTAGTATCCCAAGGCACTTACTAAAGAACTCGCTCCTGCGAAAGCAGGAACATTCAACGCATCCAAAGCTAAGATGCTCTCAGCTTCGGCTACTGGATTGTAGTTTGCGTTTATTGTTTTTCAGGTTTTTTAAGAGGCCTCCTGAAACCTCTGCATGCTGCTCCGAGACTACAAGGCCATGTCGAGGCCTGTCACCCCCCTATTGAAATTCGGGGCTTCGGCCGATGTCTATTGGAAGACATCGCCTGCGCCCCCTTAGGTTTCCCCTTAACGTCCGCCTTTGGCGGACTGTTCCTCTTCCTCTTTGGAAAGACTTTTAAAAATCCTGCTATTTCTGTTTAAGAGCGCGGTCTATTTCTTTTTTTACTTGTTTTTCTTTTAGAGCGCTTCGTTTGTCGTAGAGCATTTTCCCGCGCGCTAAGCCGATTTCAACTTTGGCATATCCGTGTTTGAAATATACTTTCAACGCTACTAGAGTATATCCTTTTTGCTGTACTTTCGCAATAAGCTGTCTTAGTTCTGAGCGCCGCAGAAGAAGTTTTCTTCGTCTTAGGGGGTCAGATTCCTCACGGGAATACTCGTAAGGACTTATGTGCATATTAAACAGGTACAATTCATTGCCTTCAAATTTAGCAAAACTGCCTTTTAGATTAGCTTTACCGTTACGCAAAGATTTAACTTCATCTCCACGAAGCTGAAGCCCTGCCTCATACGCCTTATCAATATGGTAATCCCTTAAGGCCTGGCGGTTCGTTATTGCCGATTTTTTCTGTTTCATTATTGTATCTTATTGTACACCAAGAGGTTATAAAATTCAATGGAAAAAGTCATAGAGTCAAGGATTATGGACACTTTCTAAAATGTCAACGGGCTTATTCTAGATCCCTCCACTCACTTCGTTCGGTCGGGATGACAATTGGGGAAGAGCGCATAATGTGTTTTACACTATCTAAAAGTAAAAACGAGGCAGAGACGCGATTAATCGCGTCTCTACGGGAGATCCCTCCACTCACTTCGTTCGGTCGGGATAACAATCTTGAAATTGCCACCAGTGTGCTACGCTATCGTTGACGTTGGTTATGTCTTATAGTATACTGAAGATGTTTCGCGCGGGCGTGGCGAAATTGGCAGACGCGTATGGTTCAGGTCCATATGGAGGCAACTCCTTGGGGGTTCAAATCCCTTCGCCCGCACCAATTTAGAGAATACTGTGCGTTATTAGCTGTACATCTTTAAGTTCAGCCAAAGCTCTCCATCCCCCATTTAACAGACTGTCTAATTCTCCTGAAGATTCACGAGGGTGCACGGCTAACTCGTTGACACCCTCGCCAAGATTTTTGATAATAAAACTTAAAATATTGGTGTTTAACCGTTCAGCGTGAAAATGTCCCCAAAAATAATCGTTATGTTTTATCGATTCCTCGCCGGATATTATTTTTTTTGCTTTAGGAATAAACATTTTTAGCGCGGTATGCCGCGCTAAATCTCGTATTGAACATTCCTTTCGAACCACGCTAAAAGGCTCAAACGCCATTCGAATATAGGGAATATTAAATTGTTTCGCCAGAGACGCTGTAACCCGTAAAATTCCGGGAAACATGTGAATATGCTCATGGCTGTCCAAATGCGTAATAGTAAGGCCTTGTTTTTTTATTTTTTCTATTTGGCCGGTAAATTCTACAGATATTTGATTAAGATCAACTCTCTTTAACAGGTATGCTAAACCAAAATCTTTATAACTATTCCTAAACCCGCCGTTCCTTTGTATGAGAGAGTTGATAAGCCCGGCTTCCCGGGTCGGCACAAACCCGCCGGTAAGTGTAAGGTGTGCTCCAACTTCGAATTTACCAAGTTTTTTTAACATATCCGCCGCTTCTTGAAACGCGGCACCTGAGGCCATTACGCTGGCACCTGTAATAACTCCACTCTGCCAGCATTCTTCGATGGCTTTGTTTACCTTGGACGAAACGCCGAAATCATCCGCGTTTATGATTAGTTTTTTCATGTTATTTGGATTCTTCGACTCGGGCTTCGCCCTCGCTCAGAATGACAGAGGGAAAACAGCTTTACTTTAAACATATCTATAAACGTGGCGATTATTGTCGGCATACCGGCTATATAGGATTTCCCTCCTGAGCGTGATATAAAAATTAAAGGGAACTGATAAACTTTACATTTTTTTCTTTTGGCTTGTAAAAAAAGTTCAACATCAACAAAAGGGCTGTGTGATATAAACTTTATGTCATCAACCAGGCTCTTTCTAACAATTTTATATCCGGAATTTATGTCTTTTATGCTAAGCCCAAAAACTGTCTGCACCATAAAATTGTATACACTTGAAATAATCTTTCGTTTAAGAGTATCGCCTTTTTTGACCTTACTATATCCTGTAACAATATCAAACTCCCTAATCAAGGGAAAAGAAGCTTTAACATCTTCAAGTTTTACCGGCATATCTGAATCCATATACACAATTACGTCTTTCGACGCGGCCTTAAACCCTTTGGCAAAAGCTCCGCCAAACTTTGTGTTCCGATTTAACCGGACTAATTTTATATCTTTGTCCTTTTTTGCCAGTTCCTCGACAATATCAGCACTCATATCTTGTGAAGCATCATCCGAGACAACAATTTCATAATCATCGGTAAGTTCTTTAGCTAAACTTCTTACTGCCTTTATCGTGTTCTCGATATTGTCCTGTTCATTAAACATGGGCAAGACAAATGATACGGATAATTTATCGGCAAAGGCACCCTTACGGGTACAAGCATGCCTTTGCCCTACGGTTTTTAATTTTGAATCGCAATTTCGCATTTTAAATTTTACATTTTTAATTTTCGTTGTTATATGGTTTATTGCTGAATAACACATATTTACCTGATTGAGATAAAATTTCAGAGAAATCAGCATCTTTAAAATCTTTCAACTGGTCATAATGTTTTTTTTGAAGTATCCCCCACCCTCGTTCTTTCCTTAAAACAAAATCTCCGCGGCTCTGATATGGATGTATATCCACAACATCTGTAACATCCGTATAAAACGCTATGCCCCTGCGGTGATCCGACTCGCCGGCTATTAAATCATCCGGCCCCGCCAGCTCTTTTATCTTATAAGACAAAAATCTACTGGATTCCGCGTCTCCCACTACAGGCAAAACATAAAGAACTAATGGAACACATAAAAAAACAACGGTAAAAACAATAGAAAAAAACGATTCTCTTTTCCTGCCGCGTGAAAAAAATAAGAGAGATAACATCAGGCCGCCAATCAGAACTGCCTCTAAAAGAAGCATTCCCTTCGTTACACCCGCGCACGGATACTTATGATTAATTAAAAAAAAGGCTAATCCCGCGGCCAAAAAACCGGAAAACAGAAAAGCTGAATATGAAATCCGCATATGGTTAGCAAGCGGCAAATCATCATTTTTCCTATCAATAATAAACCTTTCCCAAAACCTTCCTATCACAATCGCGGTAGCCGGAAAAAGTGGAAAAATATACGTTACCAATTTCGTGCTTGACGCGGAAAAAAATAAAAAAACCACCAGAACCCATATGGCAAGAAATATCTCCCTCCCTTTTATCTCAGAGAATCCCTCTTTTGTTTTAAACATATTCCACGAGGCTAAAGGCAAAAACATACTCCATGGAAAAAGCCCGCCTAGGACAACAGGGATATAAAAAAACGGTGAGGTTCCAATCCTATGTTCCGGCTTTAAAAATCTGGTAATATTGTGAACTCCGAAAAATTCGTTTATAAAAACAGTTCCATGCGCGCGATAGGCGAGAATATACCACGGCAGGCTTATGGCCAACAATAGCATCACACTCCAAACTACCGGTATATTTTTTACATTTTTCCATTGTTTGGTAAAAAGCACATAAAAAAACACTATAACCCCGGGAATTAAAAGACCGATAGGCCCTTTGGTTAAAACCGCGAGAGCCGCCATTGAAGATGCTATCAGGAATGGTAGTTTTTTACCGTTTTTCCATCCTAATAAAAAAAAGTACAACGAGAAAAGGATGAATACCATCAGGGCCATATCAGTTACACAGGCCCTGGCAAGAATAATGTATTCAGCGGACGAAGCCATTACAAGAGCTGAAACAAAACCACATAAAGGAGAAAAAAGGATACGCGCTAAACAATAAACGCCAATCAGGCCCAAAATACCAAAAATAGCGGACGGGAACCGCGCGGCAAACTCGTTTATCCCGAAACATTTGTAGCTTGAAATAACAAGCCAATAATAAAATACCGGCTTTTCAAATTGCGGTTTGCCAAAAATTAACGGTGTTATCAACTCGTTTCCGTTAAGCATTTCCTTTGCTGATTCGGCGTAGAAAGTCTCATCGGGATCCGTAAGCGCCATATTCCCCAGCCCAAATAAAAAAACAAACACGCCGATTGCTAAAATTATGGCAATAAAATAATTTTTCCGCATTAATCGTTCCCTCTGCTGAGCCTTCTTACTCTCTCTTCCACGGGCGGATGGGTTGAAAATAAATTAGCCACAAAACCCACGCTTATCGGGCGAACAATAAAAAGATGTGATGTCGCGGGAGCCGCGTTAAATTTGTACTGTTTAGAAAAATTCGAAAGTTTTTTGAGCGCGCTGGCCAACCCCTGGGAATTCCCAGCGATTATTGCTCCGCCCGCGTCCGCAGAGTACTCTCGTGACCTTGAAATAGCCATTTGAACTAACAGTGCCGCGACGGGCGCTAAAATACTTAGGGCCAATACGCCTATCAGGTTACCTGAATTTTTTCGGCCTCTGGAATACCCTCCAAAAAAGGCTGTCCATCTTGCCATGTTGGCAAGCATCATTATAGTGCTTGCCAAAGCCGCGGTTATACACATAACAAGGGTATCGCGGTTCGCTATGTGCGCGAGTTCGTGCGAGATAACCCCAGCAAGCTCTTCTTCATCAAGCAGGCGCATCACGCCTTTTGTCAGGCACAAAGCCCCGTGCTCAGGATCTCTGCCGGTAGCAAAGGCGTTGGGAGCGTTAATGTCAGCTGACCATATTTTCGGACATGGAATTTTCGCGTTTTTACTTAGGCTCTCTACCGTGTGGTATAAGTCCGCATATTTTTCCCGCGGCAACTCCTTTGCTTTGTACATCTTCAAAACTATCTTGTCGCTGTACCAATAAGACACGCCGTTTATGAGCATGGCGAACAAAAAAGCGATTATCACGCCATTCGCGCCGCCTATAATTCTGCCAATCCACATGAGTATGCCTGTCATGAGAACCAACAAAAATACTGTTTTTACGTAATTCATAGCAGTCCCTCCTGGTTTACCTGCAAGTCTTCGCGTAATCGAAACATTGTTTGCCTTTATCCTTTTTTTATAAAAAAACTTGTTTTATCCTACTTTTGAAAAGTGGGACAAGGGTTCATTTAAAATTTGCTTCCCTCTTGGATTTCTTTCACTCTCAGTTGTTTTTCTTCGTCATGGGTGATGGGTTAAATCCCCCTAGCCCCCTTTTTCAAAGGGGGGAAATTTCGTGTTCCATTTTTCAAAGAGGGGGAAATTTCGTGTTCCATTTTTCAAAGAGGGGGAAATTTCGTGTTCCATTTTTCAAAGGGGGGGAAATTTCGTGTTCCATTTTTCAAAGAGGGGGAAATTTCGTGTTCCATTTTTCAAAGGGGGGAAATTTCGTGTTCCATTTTTCAAAGAGGGGGAAATTTCGTGTTCCCTTTTATCGCATATTACTATATACTATTCCTGGGCTAAGTCAATCACTTTTTGTGAAAAAAACTTGACTTTTGTGTACGTTACAGGGTATACTATCGGTAATTTATACAATAATACGAGAGGTGAAATGTTCTCATTCTTAGGTAAAAAAAGGAAAAAATTCGGGGAAATAGCAATTGCCAGGGGGCTTGCCTCTGAACAAGATATTCGTGAAGCTTTGCGCATTCAAAAGGAGTACGCTGAGAAACACGAGATACATAAAGAAATCGGCGCTATCTTAACTGAGAAGGGGATATTCTCGCCGAATGATGTCAAAACCATACTTGAAGAGCAAAAAGGTCAGATAAGCCTTATGGCCTGGTTTACCGCCCTCTTCGGGCTTAACCGATGATTGGAGATTTTTTATGAAAAAGAAGCTGTTCTTGATTTTATTCTTAGGTTGTTTCGCTTTGCCGCAATTGGCTTTTGCCGGAGCATGGACTCTGCCGCAAAATAAGGTTTGGACAGAAATTTCCACGAAAATGAGCTGGTCAAAATATGATTTTGATTCAGACAGAGATTTGGAAAGAAAAACCAGAAGCGCCGAGTCATGGGGATGGTCGGTAAATCCAAAGATGGAATTCGGTTTTACAGACTGGTTTACTCTTCTTGGAGGGTTGGAGTACAAAGAATCAAACTACAAAGAATACAACCGTCCCGAAGAGTGGGGCTCTTATTCGGTAAAAAGTCATGGGATTACATGCATGGATTTTGGCGGAAAATTCAGGCTTTTGAAAGACCCTGTAGTTGTAAGCACGCAGATAAAAACCTCTTTTTATGGCGGAAAAGGTAAAAATGAGTCGCCTCAAATAAGCGATGGCAATGATGCAATCGATGTTAGAGCTCTCATCGGCAAAACATTTGATACTGAAATTCCTTTTTATCTTGGAGCGGAAACAGGTTACCGGTTTAAAAATCGTCATGTCTGCAATGATATCCCCGTTTTTATTGAGGGAGGTTTTTGGCCGGTTGAATGGCTTCTTATTAAAAGCGAAATAGACGCGTATATCTCACATGACGGCACTGGAAACATTGAAAAAGAATACGCGATATGGCGCGTAGGACCTGTTTTTCAGCTTTTAACCGGAAGTAAAGGCGACGATATTACCAGAGCTGAAGACGCCTTCAACATCGGCTTTCAATACGGTATGGTCGTGTGGGGAAGAAATACCGCGGCAGACCAGGAATTTGTAGTAAAAGTAGCTTGGCAGTTTTAACCAATAAAAACAAACAAGCCCCGCATGCAACGTTATTTGCCTTGCCGGGCTTGTTTGTTTTTGAACAGACTAACGATTAACAATCACCGAGTTAGTTCCTTCTCCATCTCCTCTTTAGCTTTTCTTAACTCTTCGGCAGGATTAGCATTTTTAAGCACCACCATTTGAATAGCGTGATTCACAAATCTTGTACTAGAATCCCATGCCAAAACCGGCGGAGGGCCCTGCGCGTCTTCCGCCTGACGCTGAAGAACTGTCTTAAAACTGTCTTTCATAGGCAGAATTTTCCAGGTTTCGATATTCGGGGGCAGATATGAGTCTTCAGTTTCTAAAGAATCTTGATAAATTTCTATTTGGTTTTCAGATTTAAATAAAAATTTTATAAATTCCCATGCTTCCTGCTTCATCTCAGATCTGGAAAATATACCCAATGTACGGCCTCCGATAAACGCGGTTCCTTTGCCGGATGGCCCTTTTGGAAGCGTCGCGATTGCCCATTTATCCTTTAATTCCGGCGCGCCAACAGTTAAACTGATTATTTTCCAATTTCCAGAAATTGCTAGAGGGTAGTCACCAGTTCTCATACCCTGCTCTAAAGGAACGGCAGTTTTAGGCATACCTGTTTTATAAAGCCGCGCTAAAAATTCAAGCGCGCGCGCGGCTTGGGGTGTATCAAGCGTTACTTTAGTATAAGAATCGTTATAATAATCCCCGCCCGCCTGCCATAGAAAAGGAGAATATCCTATCCAATCCAAAGACCCCCAGTCAAGCACCATTCCTTTTCCTTTAGATTCAAGGTCACTTAAAAGGGTAATAAGTTCGTCCCATGTCTTAGGCGCGGACGGAATCATATCTGTCCTGTAATACATAATATGTTCCGACAAATCAAACGGGATCCCAAACACTTTATCTCCAAATCTGGTTGACCGTAATATACTCGGAAATATTTTCTTTTCAAGCTCGGCCGTGTCTTCGGGAAAAGCCTTCTTTAAATCAACCATCGCGCCGAGTTCTCCGAATTCCATGCCCCAGGTAAGCCCCATTGTACCTATATCAGGGCTTACTTCGCCTGCAATAGACGTAAGATATTTGCTGTGAGCGTCCCCCCAAGAAATAGCCTGGCACAAAATCGAAACGCCTGTTTTTTCTTTAAATCTTTCACCTAATTTCATTATGGTTTTGGCCTGGCCTTCTGACCCGACAAGCCATATCACAACTTCATTTTTATTTTTAGCCGCTCCACCGCAACCAATAAACGATAACGCGAATGTCGAGATTATCAGCAATGAAGCAAATTTTCCAATACCTTTCATGCGCTTTCCTCCATTTTTTAGTCGCTCGTATTTTTGGGGCTGTTCTTAAATCCCACTGGCCCACTTTTCAAAAGAGCTGAGACGTGAGAAACGGGCGAACGATTTTATCCTTTCGCGAAAAGGTTCTGGATAACTACCGCTCCGGCGCCTACAGCTACCACATTTTCTCCCACACTCGTAGGCAAAATCTTCACAACCTTGACTGTTTCGTCATAGGACCATCTTCTTACGGATTTTCTTATCGCTGAAAAAAATATACTTCCTCCTTTTTCTATCCCTCTTCCAATCACAACAATTTCAGGATTAAACAGATTAACCAAAAATGCTATTTTCGCGCCAAGATAATCACCGGCCTCTTCAATTACCTCTTTCGCTAAACTATCTCCTTCGGAAGCGGCATTTACGGCATTTTCAAAACTGACTTCTCCATATTTCCACTGCTCTATTTTCTGCCGCTCGAGACGCGCCTTTATCCTGTCAATTACTCCTAAATCAATTCCTCTCGACCTTAAACAACATCCATAATTGTAAGTTGACCAACAGTTTTTGAAATCTTCTTTTTTCTCTGAATCCGGCGCTTTTAAATTTAATTCTCCAGCATTTTTCGAAGCGCCATGATACAATTCACCTCTTATAATCATCCCGCAACTTGAATCTGAACATAAAAAAACAAGGTTCTCAGTATCGCTATTCGTGCCTATACCCGACCATTTTTCGCCAAAAGCCGCGAGCGCGGAATCATGCTCGATTAAAACAGAAACTCCTAGTTTGTCTTCCAACTGTTTTAAAAGAGCACTATAGTTAATGCCAGGTTCATCCCCCGCGGGGTATCTTGTCATAGATCTATACCTGTCAATAATGCCCCAGATTCCGATTCCTATGCCTTTTATTTTTGATGGCGGTACACTGCTTTTTTTTACGAGATTATCTGTAAGAGACAAAACCTTTTCCATCAATTTCTCAAAAGGCTCTTGTTCTTTTTTAATTTTTTCTTCCGCGATAACCTTTCCTGTAACATCCATTAGAATCGCGACAATTCGAGAAGAAGCGGTTAAATGACAGGCCCCAAGGTCTATGCCCACGCTGTACCCGTATTCCGGGTTTAATTTTAAAAGTTCCGGCCGCCGCCCGCCTGAAGAAATATCAAGCCCCGTTTCAATTACTATTTTATTTTTGATATACTTACTGACATAATTCGACACCGTAACGATATTAAGATCTGTCACTCTGGATATGTCAGCGCGAGAAATTTCACGGCCTTTGCGTATCGAATCAAGAATACTCAGGTTTCTTCGTTCTTTTTCGGACAACCTGATTTCTTTTTCGATAAAGTTTTTCACTAAAACTCCACAGGTTAGATCGTAGAGACGCGATAAATCGCGTCTCTACCTTGAGGTTTCCACCACGGATAAACCGTAGAGATGCGATTTATCGCGTCTCTACCTTGAGTAAGGGGTTACCTAGCCGCTTTATTGTATTCTTTTATGATTTGTTCGGCGGGTTTGTTTTGAGGAGTGAATCCACGGTTATATTGCCCTCCCATATTTATGTTGGTCCCCCAATACCACCAATAAAGCCCATAAAACCATTTTTTGTGGCTAAAATTTTTGATTAACGCCTCATAATAATCCTTCTGCAGATGCACATTCACTTCACTTTTGTGAACATGCTCCCAGGGCCTGATTGCCGCGCCATCCGCTGAACTGCACCCAATTTCAGGAAAGATAATGGGCTTACCTACCTTTTTATAAAAATCTTCTATTTCCGCGGTCCATTTTTCCCATCCCTGAATCAACTCTTCACGTGTAGGAACCATCTTTTCGGTCAAAGGAAAATACGCGTTTATTCCCACATAGTCCAACAAATCCCAAAAACGTATATCCATGTACCTGTCCCAATGAGCCGCGTAAGTCAACTGTCCGGAATAATTGTTTCTAATTTTCTTGATGAGATCCCGCCAAAGGTATCCCTTTACTGCTGCTGAAGCGCATAATTCCGTTCCTACGCAAACCATCTCAATTTTTTCCTTCTCAGCTATCTCCAAATAATGAAAAATATATTCCTGGTATTTTCTAAACCATTCATCCCAATCCGATTCTTTGGAAAATCCTATCTCTCCTCTCCAGCTGCCGTCAGACTTATCCAAAAGATCTAAATGCAGTTTCAGCATAACCTTCATTCCAAGTTCATGCGCTTTCCTCACCGCGTGCACGAGGGATTTATCCGTCGGCGTTTTTTCTGTTCTTTGTATATCCGCGGTCCAAGAATTTGTTTGATACCACGTCATCAATATACTTACCCAGTTACATCCTACTTCCTTGATTTTCTCCAAAGAAATGTCAGAATTCGGAGTTTGATACGAGTCCGCTGACCATGTAACATACCCCATGCCCTTTTGAACCTCTAAGGCCTTACCTTCAGGCTGTGTTAAAAAAAACTTTACCCCCGCGAAAATTGCTATTATACCTACTACTGTCGCGATAATAGGCGTTAAGTTTTTCTTAACCTTGCTTTTTTTTTGGGTGCTGTTATCGGCCGTCATTATCTCTCCTTTTATTTTCCGCATCTTATATTGTCCACGTATATGGACCCTGAATACTTGGGTTTTTTGTTAGATTCTATTCTTACCGCGATTTTTCGGACATCTTCAGCGAAAGTTTCATCCGGAATAATCCTTTTCCAATCATAACTACCGGGTTCAATACTCGCGGTCAGGGTAACCCATTCTCCAGGAATCAGGATTATACTGCGGCTCATTTCAACAAACTTCCACTCTTCGCCTATCGTGAGTATCAGTTTCACCTTCAGTCCCATCGGCCCGCCGGAAGGCAGGTAAAAATCCGCGCTTATCACGCGATATGGGGTTAAATCCAAATACTGCTGTATCTCTACCAGCGCCGCTATCCAAGATCCGCCTGGAAAATTCGCGTCAATTTTCATGCTTGAACTCCCTTGAGAACTAACATCACGAGAAACCTCAACTTTATCCGCGCTGTAATCACTTTTATCCTGAGTCCACATAGGAATTTCCCATCCGCTCAAATCTGTCTCAAAATCGTAATATACTCTTTCCTCCAGTATCGGAGCGGTGGACGGCACAGGGATTTCCTGCTTAAGCCAAGAATCTTCCGCTTCTTCCTGAACTATTTCGGTTTTTGAAACACTTTCTTGCTCCTGTTTCTTCCCACACCCGCTAAAAATAAACACAAAACACAGTCCTATCGCGAATATGCCGGCTATCCCGCCGCGAAGCATAGAGACGCGATAAATCGCGTCTCTACCTTTGCATTTTTCAATACCCAAGGATCTCATCCACAGAGTGACGCGATAAATCGCGTCTCTACAATTTATCCATAGAAGAAGGAATGCTTTCATTTTTTCTCCCTATTCGTAGAGACGCGATTTATCGCGTCTCCACAATCTGTCCATTTAAGGAGTGCTTTCATTTTTTCTTCCTATTTTATAACTCTTATGTTATCAAGATACACAGGGCCGGCATACGCGGGCTTGTTATTGGATTGCACCCTGATATCAATTTTTCTAATGTCCTGACGAAACGCGTTATCAACCTGCACCCGTCTCCAGTCAATGCTTCCTGGGGTTAAATCTCCGGACATTGTTACCCATTCACCCGGTTCAAGAGCATAAGATCTCGACATCTCAACCCATTTCCAGCTATCCCCAACCGTTAATACCATCACTGCCTTAAGTCCGACTGGCGCGCCTTCCGGTAAATAAATATCACACGCTACTTTGGAATATTCGCTCCAATCAAAAAACTGCATAATCTCTATGACGGCACCAGTCCATCTTCCGCCTGGAAAATCAACATCCATCTCCAAACTATTAACACCTTCACTAGAATAAACATCGGAAATTTTTATTTCTTTTTGAACATGATCTGTTTTCTCATAGGCCCAATCCGGGATCTCCCAGCCTTGCAAACCCGTTTCGAAATCAAAAATAACTGTCGCCTCTTCCGCGCACACAACTGTTGCCACAGATAGTAACCCTATCACCGCGAATGCCGCCAAAATTTTCCTAACCATTTCACTTCCTCCTTCTTTAGTTTGTAGTTCATTGTTCATTTTCTTCGCGTTACTTAAGCCATTTCTTGATGACTTCTTCGGCTTTTTTCCCTTTTACAGTAAACCCTAAAGGACTCCATCTTTCCTGAGGAAAATACTGCCAAATGTAATACCCTTCAAACCATGCGCGTTCAGTTAGCACCTCCAAAACCGCGTTTAAACAATCAGCTTGTTCCTGTTGGTCCTCAACATCTGATATGGCTGCCCACGGCTGAGAATTGGCCCCATCCGCCGAAGGATATCCTACTTCCGTGAAAATAACCCCCTTATCGGTCAATGCCTTCTCTTCCAGCCAGATTTCTATTTCATCCGCTTTCCCTTTCCATGCCGCGGCCAATTCCTCGCGCGTGGGATTGTTTGTACTTGTCAAAGGAAAGTACGCGTCTATGCCGATAATATCTATGTTCTCCCAAAAAGGCACCTCCTGATATTCTGTCCAGTTCGCGGAATACGTCAAAACCCCGCTGTAAACCGCCCTGACTTTACTTATAACCTGATTCCATCTTAACGTCCATGCTGAGAAAGTGGTTGCCTCCAGTTCTGTTCCTACAGAAAAAATCTCCACTTTATTTTCTTCCGCGAACCGCGCGTATTTTAGTATAAATTCTTCATAGCTATCAAACCATTTTTCAGAAGCCATGATATTAATTCGCGCCTCATCCGTTCTTGGATCAACATGCGGTTTAATCATAACCCGAAGGCCTAGTTTATGGCAAGTTTCGACGGCATGTTTGAGAGCCTCAAAAGTAGGGGTATCCCCATCCGGCTTGTCATTAGTAAAGATTGTCTCCGATTGAAGATCTTCCTGGTACGCGGGCACCATTATACCCACGGTGTCGTACCCTATTTCCTTTATATACGCTAGCATGGTATCGGACGCGGGAGAAGACAATTCATCGGCCATCCATGACGTATAAACTACGCCTTTCTGAAACGGTTTTTTTGCTATTCCAGCCGGCAGTTCCGAAAGTTTTTTTACTAATTCCCCCGCTTCGGACTTTCCTTCTTCGTTTATACCTCTTTTTGAATAAGCGTCTTTAGTCATATTCGCCTGAGGGTTTTGGCTTTTTGGCCCATATATCTCGAATTCCCAAATCGAAATGCCCCAATCCTCATTAATTCTTTCCAATCCTGTAATTTTTATGTAGCGGCATTTGGCCGGCACTATATCTGTTTCTGTGGTTCCACCCTTGGCGTTTTTATCATGGTACAAATCCCGCCAGGTTTCGCCGTCATTTGAACCCGAAATTTTGTAGTCCGTCGCGAACGCGCGTTCCCACTTAATAACCATATTGCCTACAACGGCTCCTTTTTGTCCAAGATCAAAACATATCCACTGTTCTCCCGGAGCATAATCACTTGACCATCTTGTAAACATATCACCATCAACCGGCGCCATTGGATTAGGCTCTGGAGCCCAATCCGGAGTTTTGTCAAAACTAGACGCTTTCGCGGAGACTACATTGAGATAAACCAACGGTTCTTCTTGAGACGATGTTGGAGTCTCAATGACCCCTTGCGGCTTTTCTCCGTTACAGCCAGTCAAAATTAATATTCCTAAAAGCAAAAAGATAGATTCCTGCTTTCGCAGGAATGACATACATCTATTCGTTGGCATACATCTATTCATTGATCATCCTTTCAATCCTGTCATTGCTATTCCCTTTATTATGTACTTCTGGAACAACAGATACACCACAAGCATCGGCAGAGTCGCGACTACCGCTCCTGCCATTACCATGGCAAAATTTGCCCCAAACTGGCCCGTAAGAACCGCCAACGCCAGTGGGATAGTCCTCATGTTACTAGTGTGAATAATTACCAAGGGCCATACAAAATTATTCCACTGCTGAAGAAAAGTAAATATCGCCAAAGTAGCAACCACAGGCTTAATAAGTGGCAATATTACCTTACGGTATATCATAAATTCACTGCATCCATCTATCCGCGCCGCGTCAATGAGATCATCCGGGATACTGTAAATATATTGCCTGTTAAGAAATATCCCAAACGCGCACCACGCCATAGACGGGATAATAAGCCCCCTGTACGAATTCAGCCACCCTAATTTTTTGACAATGACAAATCCGGGGATAATGTTAACCTGCCATGGAATCATTAGAGAACCGAGAAAAATCAAAAACAATTTGTCTCTTCCCCAAAATTTATGTTTAGCAAAGGCATACCCCGCGAGAGATGTCGCGAAAACATTAAAAAACGTAATCGTTCCCGCGATAAACAAGCTGTTAAACAGATACCTCATCATGGGAATCATACGAAACAAATCTTTATACGGTTCCAAAGTAGGATTCTTTACGATAAAACTAGGGGGATACGACTGTATCTCTTCAAGCGGCTTAATAGAAGTTACAAACATCCATACATACGGCACTGCCATAGTTAAAGCGCCGGCGATAAGAAACGCATAGACACACGTCCTTATTATCGCCGAATCTTTCCTAATGCCTAAGCTGTGTATTGTCATAGTTTGTAACCATTTAGCATTTGTTAATACTCCACATTTGTCCGCATAAGGCGTTTGTTAATCATCGTAAGCACAAATATCCAGAAAAAGATGATATAAGCAAGCGCGGAAGCGTACCCCATATGAAACTTTTGAAATCCCTTGTCATAAAGATACGCGACAATTGTAAGCGCGCTGTTCAAAACTCCGCCTATCCCACCCTGCCCGCCTGTCATAATGTAGACCTGTTCAAAAACCTGAAAACTAAAAATAAAACTCATCATGCTCACAAACACAATTGTGGGCTTTAGCAACGGCAGGGTAATATGAAAAAATTTCTTCCAAAAACCGGCTCCATCAATTTCAGCCGCTTCGTACATAACATGGGGTATAGTCTGTAAACCCGCTAAAAAAAGTATCATGTTATACCCTACCCCTGCCCATATAGACATTATCATAATCGAGGGCAGTGTCCAATTGGGGCTGGCAAGCCAATCTATAGGGTGGAACCCAAATTTCATGATCACATAATTAAACAAACCGTACTTCTCGCCCGCGTAAAGCCACTTCCAAATAACAGATACCGCGACTATAGCCGTAACCGTGGGTAGAAAAAATATAGACTTGAAGAAGTTTTTAAATTTTATTTTCTGATCTATGGCAACCGCGAGAACAAGGGATAAGCATATTCCAATAGGAACAACACCTATTACATACACAACAGTGTTGAAGACAGCTTTCCAGAATAATGGGTCGTTGAATAGTATATTTTTGTAATTTTCAAGACCGACAAAACGAGGGGCATGAACTACATCGTATCTTGTAAAAGACCAGAAGAACGAAATAAACACCGGCGCTAGTTGGAACACGAAAAACAAAAGCGCGGGTAAAGCAATGAATAGATATGAACCCTTTTGTTTATTAAGCTTGCTTATGAATGATTCAGTGTCCATCCCGACCTTTCACCTTTGTGTAAGAATACGTTTTCTATATTTTATCAAAAAACACCTTCTTTTGTCAACTATAGATGTGTAAGTGGCTGAAAAACTCTTCGCCTCTACGCCGGAGTAAATGTATCTATGATACACGCCTCTTTTTCCATCGTTTTTATCCTAAAATCTCCCGCGCATGCCGGAATCAATAGCATTTTCCCACCTGAGAAGACTTTCGGAACATCATATTCCCGCATTTTTATCAGCACTTTTGCCTCACCTTCGATCAAGACAAGGCTATGAAAACTATTAATCTTAGAAACGTGTAATTCTCTATTTTTTTTAACACTTATCCTGTGAACTTCAAGCCCTTTGTTCTCAAATTTTCCAGGCAAACGTTCAATTTTACAGCCTGACTCTTCACTAATTATTTCAGGAAGATTTTCCTCAACAATCCCGTCACACATTTCACCTACACGGTCAATATCCAATCTCTTTTGCGCGCCCGGACGATTATGCCCCGGGAAATAATACCTAACGGGATATGTCGCTCCGTCTTCCAGTGACTGCGTAGGGCCAGGGATTTGCGGTTCCACAATTTCAATACCAGCTCCAAGCGCGTGCAAAGTCCCCGCCGGAATAGGGATAACATCGCCAATCGAAATTTGACGATAACTATAAAACTCTGCAACTCTTTTTGTCATAAGGTTTAACGCTAAAAGTCCTTCGTCTATTTTTAAATCCTTATTTTTGACAAATTCAGCCGCCTTAATTACGTCACCTGCTTTATCAAGGCCTTCTTTATACCCTTTTTTTTCCATAACGTCAATAAGCTGATTCAGCGCTCGGCCATATTCTTCTAAAGTTTTCTTGTATTCCTGCTTTATGGTTTCGGCATATTTTTTAACGGCTTCCGGATTAAACCCCAAGATTATATTCGGCTTATCGTTCGCGATTTTTTTATCAATCCCCGTGATAATCCATAGTTCATTTTTAGCATCATGGAATTGAACCGATAATCTGGCTTTTGGTGTTAACACTTTTACTAACGGCAATATTTGTCCAAACTTTTTTATTACGTCCCTTCCTAAAACGCTTTCGGGGATACTTTCGATTATGTCCGCCATGGGAGCTGTATTCCCACCCACAACAGCTATTGAACTTTTTTCGCCTTTTTCCGCGCCATACCAATATTCGCCGATTCCACCAATACCCCAAATTTTTGGCTCTTTATGCGGTTCCAGATACACAGCCGTGCCGTTTTTTATCGCTTCTAAAATTCTGTTCATATTCATTTCTCCTCTATTTCCTCGAGGTATTGTCAAAAGTTTGTATCCAAATTTTTCTTAATCCTTTGCATTTAAAGCAGTTAACTAAGATTAACTTCCCTCCCACTTAAAATTCCCCCTTTGGAAAAGGGGGTTAGGGGGATTTTGTCATTTCTCTCCACAATCGATATGCATTTGATTTTAGATTCATTTTACAGTTCATCTTGTATTAAATCCCCCTGTCCCCCTTTTTCAAAGGGGGGAAAGTTCTGACGCTTTTTCAAAGAAGAAAAGTTCTGACGCTTTTTCAAAGAAGAAAAGTTCTGACGCTTTTTCAAAGAAGAAAAGTTCTGACGCTTTTTCAAAGAAGAAAAGTTCTGACGCTTTTTCAAAGAAGAA
>JBDRBY010000056.1:0-29140 GCA_043822245.1 Candidatus Omnitrophota bacterium | reverse complement strand
AACCGAGGATGTGTTGAAATTCTGGAAAAGTATAATGAAACGGTTTGGCAGTGAAACCGAGTATAATAAACAGGTTATTGCTTCATTTAAGCATGGTGAACAGCCTGAAATACTTATTGTTGTTGAAAAGCTTCTTACCGGGTTTGACGCTCCCCGCAATACCGTTCTTTATATTGCTAAATCCATGAAGGAACACACTCTTTTGCAGGCGATTGCTCGTGTAAATCGAATACATGAAGGCAAAGATTATGGTTTTATTGTGGATTATTACGGTATTCTCGGAGAGCTTGATCTTGCCTTAACAGCATATGAGGAGTTGTCCGGTTTTGATAAGGAGGACTTGGAAGGCACCCTGCTTAATATTGCTGAAGAAATTAAAACCCTTCCTCAAAAATACGCCGATTTATGGGATATTTTTAAAGAAATTAAGAACCGGCGTGACGAAGAAGAATATGAGCAGTTTTTATTTGATGAAGAAATCCGCCATAAGTTCTATGAAAAATTAACAGCCTTTTCAAAAACCTTGAGCATTGCCCTGTCATCAGAGAAATTTTACGATGATGTTCCGCAACAACAAATCAAAAAATATAAAGATGATTTTAAGTTTTTTCAGAAACTTCGTGTTTCAGTTAAAAAACGCTACGCGGAAGTCGTGGACTTTAAGGAATATGAAGATAAGATTCAGAAATTATTAAACACATATGTCAGTTCCGATGAGGTTATCAAGATTACTGACCCGGTAAACATATTCGATAAAGAGAATTTCCAGAAAGAAGTTACGAAAGCTGTCGGGGAAGCCGCAAAAGCCGACATGATCGCCCATAGGACTAAACGCACAATCGAAGAAAAATATGATGAGGATCCTGTTTTTTATGAGAAATTTTCTAATCTTTTAAAAAAAGCGATTGATGACTACAGAGAGGCGAGGATTACCGACGCGCAATATTTCTTAACCGCTAAAGATATTATGGAATCTGTCCGTGATCGCAAAGATACCGATATCCCTGACATATTGCAGGACAAAGATATCGCGAAAGCTTTTTATGGAGTTGTTTACGAATCAGTAAATAAAAGAAACAACGATAAAAACGTTTCAGCTAAAATTGCTATTGATGTGGATGCAATAGTCCAACGAAACATTGTGGTTGACTGGCATTTAAAGACGGATATCCAAAATAAAATGTTTAACCAGATTGAGGATTATCTCGCGGATGAGACAAAGCTCGGGTTGAGTTATGAGGAAATAGATTTAATTATGGAAAAGATTCTTAATATTGCAAAGCGAAGGTATGCGAAATGACGGAGCATGCGGTTGCCTTTGGGCAGAAAACAATCCGATTTTCACTTGAGCAGAAACCGCGAAAGGCTTTGCGGATCAGTGTAATGCCGGATTTGTCCGTAGGTGTGAGCGCGCCGAATGATTTTTCTATCGAAAAGGTTTTGAAAAAAGTTCAAAGGCGGGCTCCGTGGATCGCAAAGCAATTGGATTACTTTAATTCATTTATGCCAAAACAGCCACCGAGAAAGTTTGTTAGTGGTGAGACGCACTATTATTACGGCCGGCAGTATCGATTAAAAGTACTGAAGGCTAATAAGCAAGATGTCAAATTAAAGGGTAAGTATATTTATGTTTATTCGTTTCGTCCTGATAGCCGACCGCGGACAAAGAGGCTGGTTTATGAATGGTATCGTTCTCATGCTCAAAAGATGTTTGCTGTAGTAGCTGAACGTTGTCATGAGCGGCTTAAGAAATATGGAATACAATTTCCTGAGATTGAAGTTAAAGTTATGCAGTCGCGCTGGGGCAGTTGCCTTTCTTCCAAGGGCAGGATTGGTTTAAATACGGAGTTAAT
The DNA here is from genome assembly GCA_043822245.1 of Candidatus Omnitrophota bacterium. Lineage (GTDB taxonomy): Bacteria > Omnitrophota > Gorgyraeia > Tantalellales > Tantalellaceae > JBDRBY01. The sequence continues at coordinate 27,287 of JBDRBY010000056.1, read as the reverse complement.
CAAGGCACCTTCTCACTGTATAGAATACGTGATTATGCATGAGATGTGCCATTTAAAATATCCTAATCACACGAGGCAGTTTTACAATTTCCTTTCTTTGGTTATGCCGGATTGGGAGAAACGTAAAGAAAGGCTTGAGAGGGTTGTAATATGAATAAACGTTTCCAAGTTTTGACGTTAGATGGTGGCGGAATAAAAGGATTATTTTCCGCGGCATTCTTATCAAAATTAGAAGAAGATCTTAACACAAAAATTGTTGATCACTTTGACCTTATAGTAGGGACTTCGACAGGGGGAATAATCGCTTTAGGATTGGGTTTGGGGCTATCACCACAAAAGCTGGTTGAATTTTATTTTAATAAAGGGCCTGAAATATTTAACAAATTTCCATTGTGGACGAGCATTAAGAATTTGTTTTCGTCAAAATATTCTGGCGATGTTCTCGAGAAAATATTTCAAGAAAAAGATTGTTTTGGCAGCAGGCGTCTAGGCGAAAGCAATAAGAGGCTTGTTATTCCTTCTTATAACATTGACACAAATGATGTTTATGTTTTTAAGACCGCCCATCATATAAGTTAGGGGGACACAATACTTAATTCATTTCTCTGTTTTCCATAATTAAGTATTGTGTCCCCCTAACTCTCTTATTATCATTTAGATCTATAAGTAACAATAAGGTGTTTTCTTATTGCCATTTTGGTCGATTTGTCCTGTTTGATGATTTAAATAACAATAAAAATGATATAACCATTGATTTGTCTTTGAGGAAATGTATAATAAGAAACAATATGGTGGGACTTTTTCTTAAAAATGGAAACGTTATAGATGTCGTACGCAAAACTATACGGTGCCGTGATTTTTGGGTCGAAAGCGGCAAAATTACCTTTATCCGGCCTAAAGAGAAACCTCTCAAAACAATCAATCTAAACGGCTCTTATGTCTCCGCGGGTTTTATTGACGGGCATATTCACATTGAAAGCAGTATGCTTCCTCCCTTGGAATTCGCCTATGAAGCGGTGAAACACGGTACGACTTCAGTGTTCGCGGACCCTCGAAAATTAGTGAATGGTTTTGGCGAAAAAGGAATTCAACTTTTTCTTGATCAAGCGGATATTGTCCCATTTACAATGAATATTGCCGTGCCGGCCCGCGTTTCCGTGCCGGCGGTGGAAGAATTCCTTAAAAATGAAAAAGTTTATGGATTAGCGGAAGTGATGGATTTCGCGGGAGTTATATCAGGCAAAGGGGATGTTCGAAAAAAAGTACGCCTGGCTCTTGAATCCGGGAAAATTGTTGATGGACATTGTCCCGCCATTTCAGGAGAAGATTTAAAAAAATATATCTCAAATGGGGAGCCTGATAGAAAAATTAGGATAGGTTCTGATCATGAAAGCGTGAATTATTACGAGGCGCTTGAGAAGTGGGAAAACGGCATGTATGTTATGATGAGACACGGTTCTTTTGCCAAAGATTTTGAAAATATATTTCCGGAAATATGCGGGAATAATTTATGTTTTAACGAATTTGGAATTGTTTCTGACGAACTTTCAGCGGAAGACCTCCGTAGAAACGGGCATGTTAATTATGTGGTGGATATGGCAATAGAAATTATCAGAAAAGAAAAAAAATACAGTCTTGTTAAAGCGGCTATTGAGGCGATATCTCTTGCCACGATAAATCATGCCAGGCATTTTCGTCAGAATACAGGAAGAATAGAGGAAGGGGCTGTTGCCGACATAATAGCGTTTAATTCTTTAGAAAAAATAATGCCTCATTTGGTGATATCCAGAGGAAGAATTGTTGTAGAAAAATATAAACATACTAAAGAAAAGCCGGCGTATGATTATAAAAAGTATAGAAACCCCCTTAACCTTACAAATAGCCTGGCAAAAGATTTTGTGGTAACTTCTAACAAAAAGAAACAAATGGTTAGAGTTATAGATGTGAGTAAAGGAGATAGCCGTGGTAATGAAGTTTTAGTTGAACTTTCCGTAAAGGAAAAATTAGTGCGCCTTGAACCTGAACGCGGAATACTAAAGATGGCAGCGCGGGAAAGTCGGGATGGCGCTGGAAATATGACCGTGGGCTTTATAAAAGGTATTAATCTGGAGAATGGAGCGATAGCCGCCACAACCGCTAATGACAATAACAGCCTTGTTGTTACAGGAACTAATGAAACTTCAATGATTAGGGCGGTAGAGAAAATAAGACAAATGGGCGGAGGAATCGCGGTTGTTTCTAACGGAAGGTCAGAGGCGTTGCCTCTTTCGGTAGGAGGAATAATGTCACCCGCGGATATTAATTCATTCTTGCGGAATTATAAAAGACTTTTACATCTGATAAATGCTAGGGGCGTTAAAAGCGACCCAATCCCGACACTTTTGGGAATTAATCTTCCAAAAAATCCTTTTCACTCCCCGTCATAGTTTATTAATGTCTTGGGATTATAGCGTTCTATTTTTTTCATGTAATTTAAAAAAGGCAGGCCTATTAGAGAGAAGATTCCCGCGACTTTGGAGTTTTGCCGTTCAACCATAAGAGCCACCGCTTCCAACGTCCCGCCAGTCGCTATTAAATCATCAACGATAAGCCATTTCTTTTTTGGGGGAAGATCCGATTTATGGATTTCAAGAGTGGCTTCTCCATATTCCAAAGAATAACTTTGCTGTATTGTTTCGCCCGGCAGTTTCCCCTTTTTTCGAGCAAGAACTAAAGGAAGGGACTTTTTTAAAGCAAAAGGCGCGCCGAGGATAAAGCCTCTCGACTCAATCGCGATTATCCCGTCTATCTCAGTGCTTTTATAAATATCTTCCATCTGGTCTATTACATACCGCAAAGCGGCAGGATTGGTGAAAATACTGGTAACATCATAAAAAAGTATTCCCGGTTTAGGAAAATCAGGAACCTTGCGAATAACATTATCTAAGTTCATCAAGGCGTCTCCCTTTTTTTAAGTAGTTATAATTGGGCAGTGGATGCCTTGAGTGGGAGGATCCACACCGGTCGGAGGGGCCCAATCAAGGTATCCACTGCTCAATTGTGCTTAATTGCACAATTGTAACTAAAACAACCCCATAAACTTCTCATGCAACGACAGAAGCAGACTGCCAAAAACTAAAGACACAATGCCCATCAGTTTTATCAAGATGTTCATAGCCGGGCCGGTAGTGTCTTTAAAAGGATCCCCAACAGTATCTCCCACAATCGCGGCCTGATGCGTTGCTGTGCCTTTGCCGCCTAAGTTGCCTTCTTCAATCCATTTTTTCGCGTTATCCCACGCGCCGCCGCCATTCGACATCATAATTCCAAGCAGAACTCCGCATACTGTGGCACCCGCGAGAAAACCGCCGAGAGCTTCAACTCCCAAAAACGCGCCTACAAGAATGGGGCAAATAATCGCTGTTAGCCCCGGAAGAATCATTTCTTTAAGGGCGCTTTTTGTGACGATATCTATGCAGGTCTGAGTATCAGGTTTAGCGGTTCCCTGCAGAAGGCCTTTTATTTCACGGAATTGCCGCCTGATTTCCTGTACAAGTTTATCCGCGGCTCTGCCTACGGCTTTCAATGTCATAGATGATATGGCAAAAGGAATTAACGCGCCTAGAAACAAACCGGCAACAGGCAGAGGTTTTATAAGGTCAATCGCAGATAAGCCCGTTACTTTTTGAAACGCCGCGAAAAGTGCCAAAGCTGTAAGCGCGGCTGAACCAATAGCAAAGCCCTTACCGATAGCCGCGGTGGTATTCCCCAGAGAATCGAGTTTATCCGTTATCTTTCGTACGCTCTTATCTAACCCCGCCATTTCAGCCAGCCCGCCGGCGTTATCCGCGATAGGGCCGTAGGAATCAGTGGACATAACCACACCGATTGTGCATAACATACCCACAGCCGCCAGTCCGATGCCGTAAAGCTGAGAAAAGTGATAAGAAATCAGCATGCTGGCCACGATGGTGATTATCGGAAGAATGGTGCTTTCAAAGCCTACGGCCAGTCCGGCCACAATGGTTGTGGCAGGCCCGGATTCCGCGCTTTTAGCAATATCCTTGATGGGTTTACCCGAAGTGAAGTACTCACTTTCTACACCGATAAGTATGCCCGCGATAAGGCCTGAAAGTATCGCCCAAAAATGGTTCAGTCCGCCGAACATAATTTTCGCGGCAACGAAAGCCCCAAATAAAAATAGAACGGCAGATATGAATGTAGAATTTCTTAGCGCGGTTTGCGGATTAAGATTTTTGAGAGCGTTAATTGATATTACGCCGAACATAGAAGCGACCAGCCCAATGGTTATTAACACTAAAGGAAAAGACATAGCCGTAAAGGGGTTTAACATCAGCGCGCCTATGGCCATAGTCGCGATAACAGAACCCACGTATGATTCAAAAAGATCCGCCCCCATCCCCGCGGTGTCGCCCACGTTATCGCCGACATTATCGGCTATAACTCCAGGGTTACGAGGGTCATCTTCAGGAATGCCGGCTTCTATTTTGCCGACAAGATCAGAACCCATGTCAGCGGCTTTAGTAAAAATTCCTCCTCCCACGCGCGCGAAAAGCGCGATGGAACTAGCCCCAAGCGCGAAGCCTGTAAGAACGGAGGAGTCTTGAGTGATTCTGTACCAGACGCCTAACCCTAAAACACCTAAAGCGGCAACTGTTATTCCCATGACAGAACCGCCTTTAAAAGCAACGCTAAGCGCCTCGCCGGAGCCTAAGGTTCTCGCCGCTTCACATGTTCTGGAACTTGACCTGGTAGCGGCCTGCATCCCTATAAACCCGGCAAGCATGGAGCAAAAAGCGCCTGAAAGATAAGCCATAGCGGTATAAATGGAAAGGAATTTCGCTATAACAATAAACATGACCGCGACAAAAACAAGTATTATGCGGTATTCACTGCGAAGAAATACCATCGCGCCTTTTTGCACCTCAAGTGAAATAGAGCGCATCTTATCAAGCCCTTCAGGCTTTTTTAAAAGCAATAAAAAAATAACTAACGCGAAAACAAGTCCAATAATACCGACAACGGGAATCGCAATCATGGCTCTCTCCTTTTCTTTTTTCTGTCCTATTCCTGCCTCATTAGCATACGAGACGAAGGCAATTGTAACATAAAAATGGAACCTTGTTTGCTTGTTTTTTCCAAATAAAGCTTTCCATTATTCGCTTCTATTATAGCTTTAGAGATAGGCAATCCTAAACCTGTACCGGTTATCTTAGAAGTATAGAAGGGGTGGAATATCTTCTCCCGCGCTTCCTCCGGAATGCCGCCGCCGGTATCCGTTACCCGCGCGTTTACGGTTGAATTATCGTTTGACGGAAACATGTCAATGGTAATAACCCCGTTTTTTTCCATAGCTTGCACGGCGTTTAAAACTAGATTGCGGAACACGCTGTAAAGTTGATGAAAATCCATAAAGACCAGCAAAAATTGTTCTTCTTTGAAGGATATCTGTTTTTTTATGCCATGCGGAATTTCCATATCTTTGAGGACCTGCCACAGGCATTCTTTTGCTGAAATGGTCGAAGCTATTTCAGCTTTTATTCGTGAATAACTGAGAATACTTTCAAGTATATTGCTTATGAGTTTTGTTTTTTCTTCCAGAAGGGCTAAGCGTTTTTCATGTAATTCTGTATCACCGAAACCTTCACTACGAAGCAGATACACGGAATTGCTTATAACGCCTAGAGGGTTACGCAGTTCGTGGGCTATCTGCCCCGCTAGTTTTCCCAGTACGGCAAGTTTATCTTTTTCAACCATTTGCCTGCTCATGGCCTGTATTTGACGTGTTTTTATTTTTACAGTCGCGTTTAACGATATTGCCCATAAAGCGCCTAAAAGGAGCATCATTATCCCGGAAATTGAGCCAATCGCGAGTGAGGCCATCTTCCAGGGGAAAGGTTCCATGAGTTTTAATCCAAACCATTTTCTTTTTAATTTTTCTAACGTTCCATTTTCGTGAAGAACGTTCAAATTGTAATTAATTTCCTTCAAAAGGCCTTGATGTTTTTTAGCGACAGCCAGCACATACTTGCCGGAAGAAGGATTTACGGGAGCGCCTGCTATCTTGATGCCGGAGATATTATTTTGCTGGATATACCATAAGCCGGCTGTTTTTTCAGTTATTACGGCGGTTATTTCTCTATTTTTAAGCTTTAACAACGCGTCCCCAATACTATCAGCTTTAAGAACCTTGATGCGTTCGTTTTTTTCGAGCTGGTTATAGAGAGGGCATTTGTTACGCAAAGCGACAACTGTTCCTTCGAGTGATTTTATTGAGGTTACAGTTTGGTTAGATGTTTCCACGAAGAGCGTGAAGTCTAATTCAGCCGAGGGGATTGAGTAATTAGCGAAAGCTTCATATTCACGGGTATAGGGGATTCCTATTAAGCCGTCAATGGTTCCCTTTTCTAATCCTGAAACACACTCTTCCAAGGGCAGTGTTTTTATTGAAATGTTCCGGTTCATGGCGGCTGAAAGAATCTTTATCAAATCAACCGCGTAACCGGCAGGAACTCCGTTTGAGGTATAGGAGTAAGGAGCGAAGTCATTGCTCCCTGCAAATACAAGAGATTCCTCTTCCCTCGACATCGCGTCAAAAGAAATAAGAAAGCCAAGCACCATAACCCCGGCTAATAATAAGGAAGCATCCCGAAAAATTCTCTTCATATTAAACCCCATTATATCCCGAAGCCCCCCCCTACGCAAGCGAGAAACGCCCCCTACAGCCTAACATATTCCTTCACAAATCCCCCGTAGGGCAAAGGCACGCCTTTACTGACACAGGAATAAGTAGATATAATGGAAAGTCGCACCTCCATTTGTAGAGACGCGATTTATCGCGTCTCTGTATGAGATAGCCCCGCCATCCCGCCCGAACGAAGTGAGTGGATGGATCTAGGTTAAGCCCCTTAACCTTTTAAAATGTGTCCATAATTTCTGATACTACTCCCGCGATTTTTACCTGTCATTCGCGTGATGTTTGAGCTATAATAATTCATTCGACAAATTTATTGGAGGAAAATATGAATTATTTCGATCTTGATAAACTGCCCCGGAACGTAGAGGTGGTTCTTACCCCGCTTCTGGATGAATTAATTGAGCTGTATGGAGAAGAGATTGTGTCGGTTTTTGTCTATGGAAGCGTTACCGGCTCCGAGTATAACGCTAAGGCCTCGGATATAAATGTTGCGGTGGTTTTGAAAGAAGTTTCTCTTGAAAAGCTTAAGCCGGTTCTTAAGCCGGTGAAGAAGGGGATGAAAAATAAGATTAATGCCCCTCTTTTTTTAACTCCATCCTACATAAAGATGTCGTTGGATACTTTTCCTATGGAATTTATGAGCATGAAAGATTCCCGTTTAGTGGTCGCGGGCGAAGATATCCTCGCGGACATAAATGTCAGAAAAGAAGACTTGCGTAGAGAATGTGAGTATCAGCTCAAAGGGAAGCTTCTTACTATCCGGCAGGCATATTTGGAACAGGCATTGAATCGCAAGGGGTTGGGAAAACTTGTTAAAACATCTTTGCGCGCGCTTATGCCCGTGTTCCAAAATCTTTTACGGATAAAAGGACAAGAAGTGCCGCCTAGAGCGAAAGAGGAAATACTAAGCCGTATTTCAGCGGAATTTGATGTTGATGTCGCGGCGTTTTTAGATGTTTTGAGAGATAACAAAGACGACGGCTGTATCGCGGGCAGGGCCGCGGAATCGTTTTTAGGCGATTTTCTTAAGCAATTAGAGATTTTGGTAGAAACTGTCGATAAAATGTAGGGCAAAGGCATGTCTTTGCCGAAGATGAAAGGGCGACAGAACCATAGGAAAATAAACAAAGAATTTGTCCCGCTTCTACCAGGAACGTAAAATTTTCTCCAGCGGAAAATTTTACTCAAGAATTGTCTCGCAATCCGCCTACGGCGGAACCAAGCTTGCTCGACAATTAATGTCCTGTACGAAGCGATACAAATCCTCTGTTTATCCGACAACAGCGAAGACGAATGATGACCCCGTAGGGCAAAGGCACGTCTTTGCCGAAGATGATTTGTTTATCGGGAATCTATTTAACATGAAAAGAATCATAACCACAATACTAATTTTAGCAGGTTATTTCGCGATACTTCAGACAGCAAGGGCAGAGGATGTTCGGGCCCTTCAATCCTCCGGTTTTGTAAATGACTATGCGGGCATATTACCGTCTGACTCAAAAAACAAAATAGAGGGTGTTCTGCGGGAGATTGAGAAGAAAACGACGGCGGAAATCGCGGTTGTTACTGTTAAAACAACCCAGCCTTTCGAGATTGAGCAGTACGCGGTAGAGCTTTTTAAGAGATGGGGGATAGGCAAAAAAGGAAAAGATAACGGAATATTAGTTTTGGTAGCGGCCGGAGACCGTAAGATGCGCATAGAAGTGGGGTATGGCCTGGAAGGCGTGGTTACAGACCTTAAGAGCAAACTAATGATCCAAGATCTAATGACTCCGGCGTTTAAAAAAGGTGATTATGGGTTAGGAATAACCGCGGCAGTTGTAATGATTGCCAACCTCATTAGCGCTGAATATAACATTAAACTTGACCTTGATTCCAGCGTGGCAAGCCTGCCTCTTCAATCAGGGAAAACATCGCCCGCGGGAAGCCTTTTTACCCTGCTATTCTTTCTCCTGATATTCGGCTTTAGATTTGGAACTCTTTTCTTTGTAATGGGGCCGCGTGGCGGAGGATATTGGTCAGGAGGGTCAAGCGGGTCATTCGGTGGAGGGTTTGGAGGTTTTGGCGGCGGTTTTTCAGGCGGCGGTGGGGCATCAGGTTCGTGGTGAATATAAATATTTTCCCCCCTTTGGAAAAGGGGGCGAGGGGGATTTTAACAGGAGGTCATAGGCATGAAAACTGTATGGATTGTTTTAGGGATTGTAGTTTTAGCGGCACTCTTAATTGGCGGGTGGCTGATCGGCGGGCTGAATCGTGTAGTCGAGATAGACGAAGCTGTAAATTCAGCATGGGCGCAGGTAGAAAATCAGCTTCAGAGACGTAATGACCTTATTCCTAACCTGGTTAGCACGGTTCAGGGATATGCCGAGCATGAAAAAGAGATTTTTACAAAAGTTGCCGAACTTCGCAGTCAGTGGGGTAAGTCCCAGACTCAGGGAGATAAGATGGATAACGCGAATCAAATGTCCGGCGCGCTTTCCCGGCTTTTGCTTGTGGCGGAAAATTATCCCCAGCTTAAGGCTGACCAGAATTTTCTAGCATTACAGTCACAGCTCGAAGGCACGGAAAACAGGATAGCTGTTGAAAGAATGCGGTATAACGACATGGTAAAAATTTTTAACGCTTACAGGCGTACCGTGTTTGGCTCTATATTCGCTTCCATGAGAGGGCTTACCGAGCCCCGGGAGTATTTCGAAGTCGCGGAATCCGCGAAAGCAGTTCCGGTAGTTAAGTTTTAATACCGGTGAAGGCCTATGCGAACAGAAAAGATAACAGCCATAATTCTTGCCGGGGGCGTGGGAAGGCGCATGCGCGCGAAGGTGCCTAAACAGTTTTTGAAACTCTCGGGTGAACCAATTATCATACGTGCGATCGGGCATTTTGAAAAAAGCCCGTTGATTTCGGATGTTATAGTTGTCTGCCATAAGGGTTACACGGGAAAACTTAAAAGATTAATAAAAACAGCCGGAATTAAAAAAGTTTCTAAAGTCGTTGAAGGTGGGAAAACCCGCCAGGAGTCTTCTTTTCTCGGCATAAAAAGCTGTGCTGAGGATACACGATATGTTCTTATCCACGACGCGGTAAGGCCTTTCATTAGCAGTAAAATCATTTCCAGCACATTGAACGCGGCGAAAAAAACAGGCGCCTCCTGTCCAGTGATAGATACGGAGGACACAATAGTTGTCCAAAAAAATAATTTTATTGAAAGCGTTCCTGACAGACAAAGACTTAAACGTGTGCAGACGCCGCAGGGATTTTGTTATAAGACAATATACGACGCCCATGCGTGGGCCCGGGAAAATAGTATTAAGAATACAACTGATGATTGCAGTTTAATTATAACAAAGGGCGCGCAGGTGCGGCTCGTAAAAGGATCTATCCTCAACATTAAGATTACAACTCAGGCCGATCTTCCAAATGAACAAAATAAAAATCAATGAAAGTCCTTTTGGTTAAACCCCTTTCTGATATGCATGTTATCCTGCTTCCGATAGGATTAGGATATCTAGCGTCATATTGCCAGAAGCAAAATCCAAATTTAGAGCTGAAAATACTTGATTGTCATAGAGAACGCTTCACGGAAGAGAAATTTAAGGAATATATAAGAAATTTCAAGCCCGATGTTATTGGTTTTACGGCATTAAGTATGGAGATAAACTCAGCGCGGGCCTTTGCGTTTTACGCAAAACAGGTTAAGAGTGAAATTGTGACAATTATTGGCGGCCCTCATGTGTCCGCTTTGCCGCGTACTGTTTTAGCGGATAGGAATGTTGACTACGTCTTTAGAGGAGAAGCCGAAGTAGGGTTCTCTTATTTCATTAAACACTTTTCTTCAAATGAAAGATTAAATTCTCCTGGGTTGGGATACCTCAAAGGGGAAGATCTTATTTTTAATGATTCCAGTGTAATTGACGAATTAGATGATATCCCTTTTCCGGATTATCAGAAGATGCAATTTGAAAAGTATCCCAAAATGTATTTTATGAAACGTTTTCCCTCCGCGCCTATTCTAAGCAGTAGGGGATGCCCCTTTACTTGCACATTTTGTGCCGGACATATGGTTTCAGGGCGAAAGTGGCGCTCGCGAAGTGTTGATAATATCCTAATGGAAATTGAGTATCTCAGCAGGAAATACAATATTCGGGAAATCAATTTTTGGGATGATAATTTTACCTTTGATAGATCCAGGACAGAGGAATTTTGCGGGCGGTTTAAAAAATTAAATAAACACATTATATGGTGGTGTCCTAACGGAGTAAGGCTGGAAACACTAGATAAAAGTATTCTTGTAAAGATGAAACAAAGTGGGTGTTATTCTGTCGCTTTTGGAGTCGAATCCGGCTCGGAAAAGATTCAGCAAGATATGAAAAAGAGAATTTCTTTTAAAAAATTGAAGGAAATGTCCGAGTTTTCCCATTCAATAGGCCTGAGAACGCAGGGGTTTTTTATCTTAGGATATCCTACTGAAAAGGAAGAGGATATTCTGGCTACAATAAAACTCGCGCGCACTTTACCGTTTTTAAGAGCTAGTTTTTCTCTGTTTCAACCTATAGCAGGGTCAGAAATATACCAATGCCTTGTTGACCAAAAACTTATTAATGAAGAAGACGCTGTTATAAATGCTTGTGATTATTCAAAAGCGAATGTGCCCACATATTATATTAAAGATCTCGCGAAAATAAAACGTCTTCAAAGAAAAGCCATATTAGGTTTTTATTTTAGGCCGAAGATATTTTTAAGAGTGCTGTTAGAGAATCTGTCTTTACCGCAGATAAAAGAGTTGATAAAAATTGTAAAGTACTACATTTTAGAAAGATGATGAAAGTATCTGTTATCATACCCGTTTATAACGAAAAAGATTCAATCCGTGATATTTTAAAAAGAGTTGCTAGTGTTCCTATCAACAAAGAAATTATAGTCGTGGATGACGGTTCCACAGACGGAACACGGGAACTTTTGGAGAAAGCAGACATCCACGGTCTTAAAGTCTTGAAGAATAACGCTAATCGCGGAAAAGGTTATTCTATCAGAAGGGCGCTTAAACATGTGACTGGGGATGTTGTTCTTGTCCAAGACGCTGATCTTGAGTATAGCCCTAATGATTACCCTTCTCTCCTAGCTCCGATTATATCCGGTGAAGCGGAAGTTGTTTACGGTTCACGCTGTCTTGAACATGGATTAAAAGGTGTCCCTTTGAGTTTGTTCCGTATCGGCCGAAGGTTGCTTACTTCTTTGACTAATCTATTGTACGGCACAAAAATCACAGATGAACCCTGTGGCTATAAAGTTTTTAAAACGGAAACTATAAAAAGTATTCCTCTTGTTTGCGAAAGGTTTGAATTTTGTCCCGAGGTAACAGCGAAGCTTTTAAGAAGAGGTCACAAAATCCACGAAGTCTCCATTAGTTATAATCCTAGGACCATAGCAGAAGGAAAAAAGATTACGTATCGTGACGGGATGGAAGCAATAATCACACTTTTAAGGTATAGGTTTTGGAAATAGAGTAGAAGTCTTATGAAAAAGGTATTATTAATCAATCCGGCTAGTGCTTTACGAGTGTACAGCGGATCAAAAATACGAGCGGTTATTCCTAAACTTCCGAGTATGTCATTAGCCATGATCGCGGGTTCTCTCCTGGGGGAAGGCGCGACGGTAAAGATATTGGATCTTTTGCTTTACAAAAGTCAGGAAGCCGATGCTGTAACAAAAAAAGAAATACTTCAATTTAAGCCCGACATAGTAGGGGTGACAGCGGCAACCCCGCTTTTTTACGAAGCTGCGCGCGTAAGCGATATCGCGAAAGAAGTGTCTAAAGAAATTCTAACGATTCTTGGCGGGCCACACGCCTCGTCCTTACCCGTTGAATCGCTTAGAGAGTCAACTTTTGATATTGTCATAGCTGGTGAAGGTGAAAGCGCGGTAAAAAAGATTATTAAAAACAGCAATCTTGGGCCAGAAGAGGGCATATATCGCAGAAGCTGTATTGATGAAATAAATTCCAGTCAGGGAGAGAGGACACCCCATGAAATGTCATTAGATAATCTTCCCTTTCCCGCGCTCGAATTGTTTAACGCTAAAAAATATGTTTGTTCAAGGGTTATCGCGAGAAACAATCCGGTGGGCCCCTTAGAGATGAGCAGGGGATGCGCCTCCAATTGCTCATTTTGCAACAAAACAGTACATGGGCGGATATTCAGAATTAAATCACCAACCAGGATTATCGACGAATTGTGTGTTTTAAAAAGATTGGGATATAAAGAGTTTCACGTTTTAGATGACCAATTTACAACTGATATTGACAAAGCAAAACATATATGTGAAGCGATTATAAAAGAGCGTATTAACATGAGCTGGAATCTTAGAACAGGTATCAGGGCCGATAGAATAGACCAAGAATTTTTGGATTTGGCAAAAAGAGCTGGCTGTTATCAAATGGGCGTTGGATTTGAGAGTGGGAATCAAGAGAGTCTTGACCTTGCCGGTAAAGGAATCACTCTTGAGGAATCCCTTAAGGCCGCGCGGATGGTAAAAAAATCAGGGATGGAAATAGCCGGGTTTTTTATGCTGGGCCTCGCGAATGAGACAGTAGAAACGATGGAGGAAACTATACGTTTCGCGGTAAAACTAAATCTTGACTATGCCAAAGCAACCATTTTGGTGCCGTTTCCTGGAACACGTATCTATGATGAGTTTGAGAAAAAAGGGCGGATCAAGACAAAAGATTGGTCAAGATATAATTTTCATGCCGCGAGTGAAATATATACACACCCAACTTTAAGTTGGAAATGTCTTAATCATTATTATGAACTTTTTCACAGACGTTTTTATTTTAGGCCGGAATATTTAATAAGAAGATTATGGAAGTCTTTGATTCAAGGCAGGCTCTTTTTTGATCTTTATTGCGCGTATCAGACATTTTTTGAAAAGAAGAAATCAAAAAGTAAAAAGGTATAAAGTATGAAGAAAATAGTTGTATTAGGCGGTGGTTCAAGTGGCCTCAGCGTGGCATGGCAGATAGCTCTTTCGAAACAAGGGAAAGTGGATATTTACGAAAAATCCGATAGGGCCGGAGGAGTATGCGGATATCACGATTTCAACGGCATTAAACTCGACTATGGGCCTCATAAGATTTATTCTATTCTTCCAGGTTTAATGGATACATTCAAGAGTATCCCCAATTTAAATCTTAAGGAGGTAAAGAAGAAACATAGAATTATTATGCGCGGGGCTACTCTGGATTATCCGGTTAAGATGGTTCAAATGTTTTCGCTTTTCAGCTTACCTGAGATTCTCGCGGTAGGATTTTCAGTTTTTAACACGATAATAAAATCTCCGTTTCTTAAGGAAGCAGTTTCTTATGAAGATTATTGTATCGGTGTTTTTGGCAAGAAAATTTATGAAGTAGTTTTTAAACCTTTGGCAGAGAAGACATGGGGAAACCCAAAACTTTTGAGTGCTGATATCGCAAAGACGCGAATCCCGACAAAAAGTGTGTTTGATCTCATCGCGCGGATGATAGGTCTCAAAAGAGAATCCGTGTCTACCGACGCGGAGGTTATGTTATACCCGGCGCGAGGGTTTTCCGATATCTACGAATGCATGGCGGAAAATATTAAAGCTATGGGCCATACGATTCATTTGGGAACAAAGCCGATAAAATTTATACGTACCGGAAAGAAGGTGGGTGCGGTTGTTTTTGACGACAAAAGTGAGATAGGAACAGATTTGGTTATATCTTCAATCCCTCTCGTTGAGCTCGTTGCTATGCTTTTTCCCGAAGATAAGGATATTGCCAAAGAGAGGTTTATTCATATGCGGCACAGCGTAATCGCTTATCTTCTTGTTGACAGACCAAAGGTGATGGAAGACCACTGGGATTTTTGTACGGATAAAGACATTCTCTTTTCGAGGATATCAGAACAGAAGTTGTTGGCAAATGAGAATTTTCCTAAGGATAAAACCGTAGTTGCCTGTGATTTCACTTGTGATGGTGAGAGTTCTATCTGGCAGGAAAAAGGAGCTGTTATTGCCAAGCGTTGTGTTCAGGATTTGGAAAGATTAAAGGTACTCAAGAAAGAAAGCGTGATAAGCTGGCAAGTTATTAAGATTCCGTCTTTTTATCCCGTATATGAGATTGGGTATGAGAATAAGTTGAGAACATTAATAGAAAAGATAAATCGCGTAGAAAATGTTATTTGTACGGGACGTTTAGGCTTATGTGGTTACAATAACGTGGACCATGGGTTGGATATGGGAATTTTTTGCGCTAAAGAATTAGCGAAAGGCAAATCTCCCGCGAATATCAATAACGCTTTGCTTGAGAGAGCGCGCACGTACCGGATTGTGGATTAGATGGATAAAATATGAACACTACTCGTTATCTGCCAGGTTGGTTTTGGACTGTTTTAGATTATTTTTTTATCCCCGTGGTAATAATCTTTGTAATTTATCAACCGAATTTCATGCACGGGTTTATTGATTTTTTGGAAGGAGGTAACGATTTAGCCTGTGTAAATGAGATATTTCATGGTGGTGTTCCCTACAGAGATATGTTTATTTTGTTCGGGCCTTTGAACATTTACCTTAACGTGTTTTTTATGCTTTTATTCGGGAAAACTTTGGCAGTAGCAAGCGCTTATTTCTATTATGGCGCGATACTGACTCTGATAATAGGGTACCTATTAAGCCGGAATTTGTGCCGCGGAAGATTTTTTTCTTACGCGGCCGCGTTTTTTCTTATGGTAGAGACATTCCATCCTTTTTGGGTGACGAGGTGGCCTGAAATCCGATTTGGCGCGGGATTGTTAGTTTTATTATGCGTGGTGCAGATTTTTAAACACACGCGAAAACAGAACGTGTGGGTTATTTTGACGGGTATGTGCGCGGGCGGCGCGCTTTTAATTAGCTTAGACGTTGGGGTTTTTTCGCTGATAGCGGTAGCCTCTACTCTTTGTTTTCACAGCGCGTATATTTTGTGGCAAGAGAAAAAAGTAGACTTAAAAAACGTAAGTTTTTTTATAATAGGCGCTTTTCTTTCGATATTGCCGCTTGTGATTTATTTTATCGCAGTAGGCGCTTTTTTGCCGTATGTTAATACGGTTTTGGCGCTAATTAGAGATTTTATTAAAGTTTGGAGCCAGCCGGTTTTAGAATTAAACTTATGGCGAATAATAAGGCCGGAGCGAATTCTTAGGTATGAATTCAAGTATATCCTTCCAGTTTTGGTATATCTTATTGCCGGTATTCGCGTAATAATCCGTGCTGTTGGGAAGAAGCTCACTTGGCGGGAGTATGGCATGATGGTGATTACGATTTATGGGCTGTTAATGTACAAATCCGCGTTTCGAGCAATGCTGGGGCCTCAGTTTCAGATGGCTCTTCAGCCGGCAATAGTTTTAGGGTTTATTTTGATAGAAGATATTTTTAATGAGGCATACGGGGAAATAAAGAAAAAAAGGGCAGGCGGGGGTAACTTTACTAAATTGATCGTATGCGCGGTTATTTTTGTCGGCAGTATGACATACGCGGTTTATTCTGAAAAGAGGTTTTATGGAGATATAAAAGGATGGTTTCTTTATCAAAAATACAAAAAACATATAATGCCGACGTATACGGGAGCAGTGCCTTTTTCCGGACTAAAGATGAAAGCAGTAGCTATAGACAGAGCTAAAGGGACAATAGTTTTAGACGAACAGGCAAAAGTTATCGAGGGTGTTACGGAATACATTAAAAAAGTCACCGAACCGAAAGAATCTGTTTTTACTTTTCCGGAACACGGGATGTATAACTTTCTCACTAATAGGCCGTGTTTAGACAGGTTTAATATCGCTGGATACGCATGGACGAAATCTGAATGGAGGGAAGAATTGTTGCGAGATTTAAACGAAAAAAAACCTCGGTATATAATATACGGCAAAAATCTTTCAAATTTGGCCAAGGCCATACAGCGGACAAAAGAAGTTTTGCCTGAAGTCATAGAATACATAGAGGGGAATTATGAAAAAGAAAAAACATTTGGCACAACAGATATCCTCAGGCGTAAAAATAGATAAGGAAGGGAAGCGCTATGAATCTTTGCTTGAGACCATCCCTTGTAATCTATGCGGGTTTGATGATAACAATATGGAGATTTTATACAGGGAAGACTCTATAAAAAGGCCTTCCACGAAAGAAGATTTTATAAGACTCTATTCTTCGTCTAGTTCAGCTGTTTTTTATGAGAGGCTTGTACGCTGTAGAAGATGTGGGCTCATTTTTATCTCTCCGCGTCTAAAGAGTGACTTAATAGTTCAGGGGTATTCCTCTTCACAAGATAAAGATTATATTTCGCAAGAAAAAGGCAGGCGTATCACTTTTACGAAATCGGTGAAGATAGTAAAAAGTTTTTCTAAAAAAGGAAAATTGCTGGATATTGGGGCAGCTTCCGGTATTTTTGTTAAAGTTGCGAGAGATGCTGGTTATGATGCCAGGGGTGTTGAACCCGCTGGATGGATGTGTAAGATGGCTCGGGATCGTTATTCAGTGGATATTTTTCCGGGAGTTCTTAAGCAGGCTAATTTTGAGGATCGAGCGTTTGACATTATTACTATGTGGGATGTTCTGGAACATGTCTCTGATCCGATGGCTACTCTTATTGAGGTGAACAGAATACTAAAACCGGGAGGCCTATTGTTTATAAATTATCCCTGTATAAGTGATCCCTTTGCTAAACTTTTTGGAAGAAAGTGGTGGTTTTTACTTTCTGTGCATTTGTTTTATTTTACCCCGAAGACTCTTTCATCCTACATGGAGAAAACCGGGTTTAAAAAAATAGTTCATCGCCCCCATTTTCAAGTTTTGGCGTATGATTATCTTGTGCAACGCCTTAATGTCTATTCGAAATTTCTGGCTAAAGTAGCTAAGATACCGTGTTTAATACCCGGATTCAAAGATATATTAATCCCTTATTTTGCCAGTCAGTATCTTTTGGTCTCGAGAAAAAAGGATTAAAACTATGAAGAAAATTTTTATTATCACTTTATTTTTTATCGTATTCGCGTTGGGGACAACCCTGCGCCTTGTTAATCTTACGAATGTTTCGGGACGTAGCCCCGATGAGGATGTTTACACATATCAAGCAAAGGTTATCGCCCATCAGGGGTTCGCGGGTGTCAAAGACTTGATAAAAGAGTACAACTCGAGTGAAAAAATGTGGCTTTATCCCAATCCTGTAAGAGTGGGGTATTATGGTTTTCTCAGTGTTGTAATGAAGCTTAGTAAAAATTATGACGTTATAGTTGGCGCGTACCTGGCATGTGTTTTTAGTGTGATTTCATTGCTACTGTTAACGGTTTTAGGATTGAGGTTTTTCAACAAGTGGATTACGTTATACAGCCTTTTATTTTTAAGTGTTTCCGCCATGGATTTGGCCATAGCCAGGAGGGCGTGGCAGGATTCAATGTTCGCGGCTATGAGTCTTTTTTTGGTTTATCTCACGTTAGAAATAACTCGTTCTTCCCGAAAGATTATCTGGTATATCCCATTTATCATAGCGGGAAGTTGGAGCCTTTTGATTAAGGAAACAGGGGTGGTTGTTTATGAATTGTGTCTAGTTTGTATTCTATGGATGTTAGTTGTAAAGGAAAAGGCTTTTTTGAGGGCGTTTGCCTTGACTGTTTCAGCTTTTCTTTGCGCGGCAATAAGTTTGGTGTTTCTCGCGCGCGTAAGCGGTGGGTTTTCAGCTATTATTGAAGTTTTGACACATTTGAAAGAAACAATGCCTGTTAATGGGTATGCTGTAGAATATCAGTCAGGGCCATGGTATGAATTTCTTGAGGTGTTTTGGATAATAAGCCCTGTGAATTCATTTTTATGTTTAGTAGGTACCGCGGGAACAGTTATCGGTCGTGTGAAGAATCGTGCTTTAACTGGAGGGCTCATATCTTTTGTGGCAATATTTATTGCCATGGCAATCCTGCCCTGTTGTCAGAATCTAAGATATGTAAGTGTTATATTCGTGCCCTTTTATCTAATAGGCGGGGTGGGACTGTGGTGTATTATTTCTTACATAGAGGCTATCTCAAAAAGATTTTCTTTTTCTGCGATAATTGGGTGTATACTCATAGTGTTGGTAGTAGCCGCGGCAGGAGATTATTATAAATTTCAAAAAATCGTTGTTAAGCCGCGTATTTTAGATCTTTCAATCCGAATGGTAAGGGAGTTTTCTCAATGATGGAACCGAAAGAAAAAAAGAAAATAGTCGTGATTCTGCCGGCCTATAACGCCGCAAAAACACTTAAAAAAACAGTAGAGGATATTCCCAAAGACATAGTTGATGATATTATCCTTGTGGATGACGCGAGTAAAGACAGCACGGTAAAAATCGCGAAAGAATTAGGCCTTAAAGTTTTTGTTCATAAGAAAAATAAGGGATATGGGGCTAATCAAAAAACATGCTACGAAAAGGCTCTCGCGGAAAACGCGGATATTGTGGTTATGGTGCATCCTGATTATCAATATGACCCTAAAATGATTGGAGAACTCACCAGGCCTGTGATAGAAGAAAAGGCTGACGCGGTTTTTGGTTCTAGAATGATGAAAGGCGGAGCTTTGGAAGGTGGAATGCCGCGGTGGAAACATAATGCCAATATACTGCTTACTGCCGCAGAAAATGTTGTATTCGGCACGTTTTTGACAGAATATCATTCCGGGTTCAGAGCGTACTCAGCACGGCTGTTAAAAACAGTTAAGTATGAACTGAATAGCAATGGTTTTGTCTTTGATACCGAAATCATAACTCAGGCGTTACTGCATAATTTTAAGATTGAAGAGATTCCAATTAAGACACGTTACTTTGATGAAGCTTCGACGATAACCTTATGGCCAAGCATTGTTTATGGGATGGGGATATTAAAAACACTGCTTAAGTACGTACTTCACACGCGTACGTTTATGAAACTTAAGCAATTTCAATAACAGAGGGAAGATGAAAAATATGAAACAAAAGTATATAATGCTGGCGCTGTTGTTACTGGTGGCGGGGGCTGTCCTTTTAAAAGATGTTATCATAAAAGCGGCCTTGCAAAGGGTATGCGTGGCTGTGACCGGTGTACGTTTGGATATCCGTGCGCTTAGGACAGAAATCTTTAATGGAGTCATAGACATCAAGGATATGCGGGTGTATAACCCAAAAGGATATCCGGCCGGGATTATGGCGGATGTGCCTGAACTATACGTAGATATTGACTTGCCGGAGCTCTTGAAGAACCGGATAAAGATGGAAGAAGCGCGGTTTTATTTAAAGGAACTTAATATGGTGAGAATCGCGCGCGGTCGGGTAAATATCAACAGCATCCTCCCCCAAAAGGGTAAGAAAGAAACAGATAAAAAACAAGGATTTAAAGAATTTCCCAAAATAACAGTACCCGGAACCTTGCATCTAAAAGCTGATAAAGTTGTTTTTAAAGATTACACCATGGGCCCGGAGCCTATGGTTAGTGAGTTTAATATAAATCTTGACGCGCGGTATGAAAATGTGGAGGATGTATATTCTTTGATTGACCAAATCGGAGCTAAAGTTTTCAAAGAAACAGCAGTCGCGAATTTTATGAACGTTCCAATAACTAGAATAAAAAATCAGGTAGGGAGCGTGTATCAGAAAAGTGCCGCGACAGTTTCCAATATGTCGAAAAGTGTCGCTTATAACGTTAAAAAATTATTTAACGGTGTTAAGAAATAGTGTAACCTATTTCGCCCCTGTCATCCCGACCGAACGAAGTGAGCGGAGAGATCTTTAACCCCACCCTCCGTAGAGACGCGATTCATCGCGTCTCTACATAAGAAAAACATCGACAAAACATAACGCTTATTGTAAAATCAAAAACGCTATACTCTATCAAAAGGGGGCAGAATGAAAGAATTTAAGATATTAGTGGTTGATGACAATAAAGATTTCGCGGATGTTTTTTGCGATATACTAAAAGCGAACCATTATAAAGCAGAGTGCTGTTATGGCGGCGTGCAGGCGGTAAACCTGGTAAAAGCGAACGATTTTGACGTAATGTTTCTGGATATGCGTATGCCGGACATGGATGGTGTCCAAACCCTCAAGGAAGTCAAAAGATTAAAACCTCAGACGGTAGTTATTATAATGACAGGGTATTCTGTCGATGAGATGGTACATAAGGCTCTTGAAGAAAAGGCTTCGGAGATAATATACAAACCCTTTGAAATAGAAAAGGTCCTGGGGTTACTCAAATCCAACGCGTAACTGTATGAAGAAGATTTCCAACGTTGCGAAGGTCATAGGTTTTGTAATATTCGTATTTGTGGCCGTCCCCGCGATAAAAGCCGGTTCCCTTTCAGATAAAGCGGATTTTTTTTCTTACAAAAGATTTTTTATTGACCAGGGCATCCTTTCCAATCTATCCGGTGACGGTAAGATACATAAAGACTTGTATAGCTTTGTCGGTAATTTTACAGACGGTTTATACGCTTTTTCCAACAACCGCTTTAAGGGAGCGGAAAAATTTTTCTTACGGGCACGGCAGTTATGGCCTGAATATTTCAACACAGACCTTTTGTTGGCGCTTGTTTATGAAAACCTTAACAAGCACAAAATCTCGGCAAGGTATCATAAAAGTTATCTGGGTAAGCTCAAGAAATTTGAAAAAGGCGAGTACCATGTTTCAGAAGGGCTGATTCGGGCATTAACCGCGAATGATATTGTGCCGTACGAGGGTGCCCACGCTTTGATTAAAGAACGCCTTAGCTCTTACGCGGTTTACGCTGATATAGATAAGGTCCGTCCGGTTTTTACTTCTTTAGCATTTTTTTTCCCCATATTTATCTTGCTGATTACCGGAGGCATTTTCATGGCCGTGAGATACAGGCTGTATCCTTATTTGCAGAGGCAAAATCAGATTAAATACCCGCCGGAAGGGTTTTGGGTGTGCCGGAATTGTTATAAAACCAACCCGAATTTAAGAAAAGAATGTGAAAGATGCGCCCGGATTCATGAATAAAGAAAAAATGTTCAAATATTGTTTTGGACTCTCTGCCAAAGATTTTCCGGAAGGTGTTATTGTAACTCCGTTTATTCCATTGAAACAATTTGGCCGGCATTGTGAAAGCGTAAAAACTTTTAAAGGCAGATTATTTTCGGGGATAATCGTCCAAAAAAACGACAGATGTTTTGCTGTAATTCAAAGCGGCATAGGCAAAAGCCTTATTAGAGACGCGGTAATGTTGTTGGGAAGCACTCCTGTCAAACATGTTATTTTTTTAGGAGCCGCGGGGGGAATAAATGATACTGCTATAGGAGACCTTGTTCTTTGCGAAAACAACAGGGCTGATAAAGCATATCTAAAATCAGCGGAGGAGTTTTTTAAAAGGCAGATAAAAGACGAAAGAGTTTTTAAAAAAGGTAATATATTTACTGTAGATTCTCTTATGGATGAAACTGAAGAAAACCTGTGTGATATAAAGAAAAAGGGGTTTATTGCCATAGACATGGAACTTTCAGCGTTTTACAGCGCCGCGGCCGAAATAAAAAGAAAAGCGGTAGCACTAGTTTTTGTAAGTGACCTGCCCCTTGAAAAACCCATATATGAACGCTTGAGGGAAGAGGAACATAAGAGGTATAAAAGTATAGTAGAAGAATCAATTCACTTATCAACAGGCTTTGTAATTCAAAGATAAACGGAGAATTTGTCCCGCTTCTACCGGGAACGTAAAATTTTCTCCAGCGGAAAATTTTACTCAGGAATTGTCTCGCAATCCGCCTGCGGCTTTCGATATTTATGAAAAAAATACTAATAATTCTTGCCGAAGGTTTTGAAGAGGCGGAGGCTGTAATCCCAATAGATATCTTTCGCCGTTTAGGGATAGAGACAGTCATCGCGGGGCTTGATGATAACTTTGTGACAGGCAGTCATGGTATCGTGATAAAAACAGATGTTCTTTTTGAAAATTATAGTGAACTTCCTGATGCTGTTGTTTTCCCAGGCGGTATGCCGGGCGCGGAAAACCTCGCGAATTCTACTAAGGTCAAAAGCCTGATTTCGCGCATGAATTCCGCGAAAAAACTGATAGCGGCAATATGCGCTTCACCTGCGCTTGTTCTCGCGCCAACCGGTGTTTTGAATGCCAAAACGGCAACCTGCTATCCCGGACTGGAAAAGAATTTTTCTTCAACAATAAAATTTAGCGAAGAAAAAGTAGTCCAAGACGGAAACATTATCACAAGCAGGGGTGCCGGAACCGTGTTCGAATTTGGCCTTAAAATAGCGGAAAACATCGTGGGCAAAGCCAAAAGCGATATGACCGCCCAACAAATGCTCTACCCCTAAATTGTTCCCGTAGAGACGCGATTTATCGCGTCTCCCCCCGCCCGCCTGTCATTCCCGCCCTGTTTGTCATTCCCGCCCCGCCTGTCATTCCCGCGAAAGCGGGAATCTATACCCCACAACCCCCTCCCCAAACTTATCCGCGATCTTATCCAAAGCCTTCTGAAGTTTTTCTTTCTTTCCATCAAAAGACCATTCATCTTCTTGATTTGAAAAATTAGACACAGCTATGCCTATCAGCCGAACCCTCTTTTTGTTTAACCTGTCCTTTTCAGCCCGCCTGACGTCTCGCGTCTCCCCCCGCCTGTCATTCCCGCCCCGCCTGTCATTCTCGCCCCGCCTGTCATTCCCGCCCCGCCTGTCATTCCCGCCCCGCCTGTCATTCCCGCGAAAGCGGGAATCTATACTCCACAACTTAAAATCCCCCATTTTTGTAACGGCATTTTTGTAAATAACATCCGTAAAATTCATAGGTGTTTTCAGGGTAATAGACCTGGTATAAGTTTTAAAATCGCTGAATCTTATCTTTAGAGTGATAGTCCGGGCTTTTAAGCCCGCCTTTCGCAGTCGCCGTGACACTTTTTCGCTCAGAAACATCAGAGTGTCTAAAATCTGATGCTTGTCATCCGTGTCCTTTTCAAACGTGTACTCATTACTGATAGACTTAATAACTGAACTTGTTTCGATATCCCGCGGGTCAATACCATTGGCGAGCTGCCACGCGTGGATTCCGTTTTTCCCAAAGTAACGCTCCAATTCTTCAACACTTTTTTTTGCCAAGTCGCCTATAGTAGCAATGCCTATTTCCGAGAGCATACGATTAGTTTTTTCTCCAATGCCCCATAATTTACCCACAGGCAAGGGGTGAAGAAACGCAAGAAGCCCTGCGGGTGTTATTACAAGCAACCCATCCGGCTTATTGATATCCGAAGCTATTTTTGCCGTCATTTTGTTTGGAGCCAGACCAATTGACGCGGTGAGAAAAGTTTCTTTTTTTATTGTTTCTTTAATCTTTTGACATGTTTCCAAAGGTGTGCCGAAAAGATGATAACTGCCCGTTATATCCATAAAAGCCTCGTCTATGCCGATGGGTTCTACATCAGGAGTAAACCTTTCAAGGATACTGAATATTTTAGAAGATTCTTCCTCATATTTTGACATACGGGGTTCAAGAAACACGGCACTCGGACATTTTTTATAAGCTATGGATATAGGCATGGCGGAATGTATCCCGTACTTTCTTGCCTCATACGAACAGGTAGAAACAACCCCCCGGCCCTTTCCACGTTTTGGATTAGCGCCGACAACAACAGGTTTGCCCTTTATCGAAGGATTATCCCGCTGTTCTACCGCCGCGAAAAACGCGTCCATATCAACATGCGCGATGAATTTTTGTCCCATAATTGCCCCTCCACTCCAGGTAGAGACGCGATTTATCGCGTCTCCATTTCTTTCTATGTCAGCACGTTAAGCTCCCCCCGTAGAGACGAGACGCTGCCTCATCTCTACAATACTAAAGGTCTTTTAAATTGACAACCTTTATTTTTTCCCCTATAATTAAAACTTGCAAAGCCCTACCTTATTGATGTTCCTCGGTAGCTCAATGGTAGTAGCGACTGGCTGTGAAAGAAGGCGTGAGTTTGTTCGTTGACAAAAGAGAATATACTGATAGACGTGAGTACCTTATTGACAAAGTACGCAAGAGAAGAAATAAAACTAAAGAACTTTCGGTTGCGTATAAAGGCGGCCGGTGTTGTCTCTGTAGAAAATTAACGGACGTTTTTAGGGAAATAGGTAAATGTGTTTTAGTATGTTCTAATTGTCACCGAGAAATTCATGCTGGATTGTTGCAGCTTCCACGGGAAACTGTGGTTGAAAAATTGGGTGAATTCAGGGAATCCTACGGCAGAAATGCTATGGAAACCGTGAGCAAAGCCTGCTGAAAGAGATAAGAAGATAACATGTAGGCAGGAATGTGCAGAGACTAAGGGATGAGGACCTCTAACCAATAAGCCCTATCAGCGCCCGATACCCTTCGTGGGTAATGAGATAGTCCTACCCTTACGGAAACGTAAGAAGGTTGTAACCAGTAGGTTGTAGGTTCGAGTCCTACCCGAGGAGCCAAATATGACAATCAGCCGAAACTGAAAGTTTTGGGTCTGATTAACACTCAAACCCCACAAGTTTTAATCGGCTTGTGGGGTTTTGTTTTAAGGAAGATATGAAAAACAAAAATGTTTATATAATTGCAGGGCCTAACGGCTCGGGAAAAACGACTTTTGCAAGTACGTTCTTGCCTGAATATGCAAAATGCGATCGGTTTATTAATGCGGATCTTATCGCGTCTGGGCTATCGCCATTTTCTCCACAGCAGGCTGCTATTAAATCAGGCAAATTAGTTTTAGGACAAATCAAAGAATATTCAGAAAACGGTGTTGATTTTGGGTTTGAAACGACCATGTCTGGTGTTACTTATCTGAAATACTTCAAGATGCTCAAGGAAAAGAGTTGTAAAATACACATATTTTTTTTATGGATACCCAGTTCACAGCTTGCAATCGCTCGAGTTAAAGATCGTGTCGTCCAAGGCGGACACAACGTTCCCATTGTAGATATTAAGCGTCGATTCGAGAGAAGTACCGAGACGTTCTTTAAGCAGTATAGGTTATTGGCTGATCAATGGATG
Source organism: Candidatus Omnitrophota bacterium (assembly GCA_043822245.1). Lineage (GTDB taxonomy): Bacteria > Omnitrophota > Gorgyraeia > Tantalellales > Tantalellaceae > JBDRBY01. The sequence continues at coordinate 1,579 of JBDRBY010000056.1, read as the reverse complement.
TTATTCAATAATGAGCAGTCCAAACCAAAACTTATTGCAAGAAAACAAAATGCTCATATAGATGTCATTGATCATGGGTTATTTAAGGCGATTACCAAAAAAATTGGGGTGAGATTATGAAAAAACGAATGACGATTCAGGATAAAGCCGAAGCCGCGATGAAAAAAGCTGTCAAAAAGGTCGTTGCTCAGCACAAAAAAGACGGGCGCCCACTTGCTGTGTGGGAAAATGGAAAAGTTAAGAAAGTAGCGGCTAAATAATCGAACTTAATCAATGAATATGGATTACAAGGTAAAACTGAGAAAACGTAATATTTCAAAAGATGGGATTCTGGACGACCTCAAAAAAGTAGCTGAATCTTTGAATAAAGAAATAATGTCTCATACAGAGTATGCCAAACATGGGAAATTTGGTATTACTACAATAAGAAGAAAGTTTGGGACATGGAATAAAGCCTTAGAAGCAGCTAATCTAAAACTTGATCAATATCAAAATCTGGATAAATCTCGATTGCTTGAAAATCTTGCTGAAGTTTGGATGAAACTGGGAATATCAATTTGATATAGTTTTAACGCTACATCCTCCTGTTGGTAGTGGTGCGGGTGGAGCTTTCCCTGTAACTTCTTTAAAAGTAAGCGTTAACGGAAGAAAAAATAGATTGTAATATAGGCTATTTCCCGGGAAGCATTAAAGAAGTTCTTCAAATAACCATTTGTCCTGAAGATGATGCAATTTTTGTTGACGCTTTTGATCATGCAAAAGGTGAAAGAATTTGTTGTCATTTTATTCATTTAAGTGATCTCCAAATTATTACCAATGATTATATAACAACAAGTAAATATTAACAAAGCAAATGAAATTAGATTCTTTTTATACCTTTTGTAAAATTAGCAGTATTTCTTTTTGCTGTTTATAAGTTTTTTTCATATAGGAACGCAATTTTCGTTCTGTGATATACCTTTTCGGCATCGGATCGCCCATTTGCTCGACCGTCTGAATAACTTCCGGTGTCAGTTTTAAGAGGCTGAAATACCTGGGAACCGACACTTCTGTCCCTACTTTTTAAGGAAAATCTACCCCCTGTTATCAACATCGACTAACCCGAGGAGCCATAAATTAAAAAATCCTGTCATCAAGGCAGGATTTTTTAATTTATACCCCAATGTTGGCAAGGTTAGCGAAGCTTCCAGATGGGAACAGGTACCACTGAGAAGAGTAATCCCTTGCAGGTACCAGTCCCCTTATTTTTATGTTTATCTTTATTTCTACTAAGATTGCTTCGCTTCGCTCGCAATGACGAAGAAGACTTTGTCCTTGCGAGCTGCGAGCCAGGCGAGCCGCGCGGCAATCTCCCCTTCATCTTTTTCCGGACTTTTTTACTTCCTTTCCCCCTCAGATATTTACATTGCATAGGATTTTTGTTTAGAATATAATAAATTAAGAGACCTGCAAAATGATGTTTCACCGTCATCCTGAGGAGCCGAAGGCGACGAAGGATCTCGGGGGAAAAGAGGAAAAGGTAAAGAAGAGCGAGGATGGCTGATAAAAGAGCAAAAATAGACACAGCTATCCCGTAAGA
>JBDRBY010000055.1:0-51956 GCA_043822245.1 Candidatus Omnitrophota bacterium | reverse complement strand
GACCGAAGGCGGCCTCGAGGTTATACAAGCCGCGTTCAACAGTTTATGCAAAATGGTGGATTCACTCGCGGTAAACTTCAAGAATTTCGGAAAGTTCGCGGATAGGGCGATGAAACTGATAGAGAATTCGTTTGACACGGTTAGCCGTCTTTTGACGATTGAGAGCATAAAAGATCTGCTTGGGGCCGAAGGTGGCCTCGAGGTTATACAAGCCGCGTTCAACAGTTTGTGTGTAATGGCAAAATCAATAATGGTAAATTTTAGCAACTTTGTAGAGGCAGGATACCAGTTCGCGGATCGCGCGATGAAGATGCTTGAGAATTCTTTTACGACTATGAATGCCGTCCTAACCGTGGATAATGTGAGTTTGCTGTTTTCAGAAGGTATAGATGAAAGCGCGATAGTTGATTTTATTAAAACGGTTTTTTCGGGCCGCAGTGATGCTGTCCGCTCGTTAATTGAAGGATTTGACAAAATAACCGCCGCTGACGCGAAATTCGGCGTGGATTCATTCACAAAACGCGCGATGGATATGCTAGAGAGTGTTGTCCTATCCCAGAATGACTTTTTAACCGCGGATAACGTGGCGAATATATTGAACGTGTCTGAAACCGGTAAACCAGCGGAAATTATTTTAGCCGCGCTTCAGGAACGAGGTGACGTAAATACAGCTCTCGTGGAAAATCTTGACAAGTTCGGCGACAAGAAAGACGAGATTTTAAAGCTTATTACGTGTTCTCTTTCCGCGATGTCGGAGCTTGGCGGCGCTGACAATATCGCGAAAATTACCGCGAAAAAAGGCGGACAGGACGTGATCTTGGCGAATATGGTAAACATGGCAAGAGTGGTTTCGAGTTTAGTAACAGCCATGGAAAACGACAATACAATTGACGCGGGCAAGATGCTGGAAAACGCCAACTGCCTTGATGCCGCCCTGAATATGATACGAATGGCACAGAATTTTGACCAGACGAAAAAAGCAATGGCTGTCGCTTCGGCGTCAGTGATTCTGGAGGCTTTAGTTGATTCTTCCGCGGATAAGGCGAAGACAATTGCCGTAATAAACGAATATAAGTCTCTTCTCAGGTCATACACTGTCGAGGTATGCCCCGAGATGACTCAGGCTGTCATAGACGCTCTGTTCCAAAAAACAGCAGGGGATGAGACTGACATCAAAAATCTTAAAGAAAAACTCACAAAGATTAACGAAATATTAAAACCGCTTTTAAAGACTTCAGGCGAATTGAATAAACTAATAGGCAAAGATAATTACACAATTGCCCTGAATTATCACCTAAATGAGGAAAACCTGCTCAGTGTAACCATAACAATAACACTCAAAATCGACGCGAAAGCGTTAGTTAAAAATTTCAATGCCATCTGCGAACTCTTGAACATCACCGAAGACGATAGGGACGCGTTAATGGCATCCTTGCCTTCTTTGTCATTCCTGCGAAAGCAGGAATCTATAATAGACATAGACCTAATCCCCTTCACCAGCACCGACGGCATCAACTATAAATACTCCGCCGCCCCCACTACCCCCGCATCATTGCAAAGCCCCACTCCTGTGTCATTGCGAGGCCACGAAGCGGCCGAAGCAATCTCCTCTCTCGATCCATACCAAAACCGCGCCGATAGCATAACCGGCGCCGGTTTCTACTCTCTCGAAGAGTACATAGGCTGGGTGTTGGGAAATAGTAAATACGTACCAGATCCCGAGGGATGGGACAGATGGATGTTTAAGACAACAGGGCCAATCGAAGACGACTGTGAAGGGTTTGCGTTTCGAAATTATATCACCCTGCAGCAGTTGGGATATGAACCGGTGATATTAGTAGTACGTACCGCGCAGGAAGACCACGCGATTTGCGCGTTTAAAAAAGACGGAAAATATTCATGGTTTGACAATGCCGTGTTTGAAAATAGCGAAGCCGTTTCATTAGAAGATTTTGCCACATACATCTCTAATAAGTGTGGTTGCTACTATATAGGCCAACTTAGCTGGGACAAAAGCCAGGACATGTTATCCCACGACTACGAAAACAAAACGTCATTTTATCTTGAAAACATTTTATGGGAACAAGGCGGCCCAGGCGTAGCTTCTATCCTGCCGGATGGTTCAATGGTCTTCTCGCGTGAAAACCCATTTTCACTATACGCGCCGCCCATTTCACTCGCGTCTCAATCTTTCTGGAGCCCTACGATGCCTTATTGGAGCCCGGTAATTGTAACCGATTTCCAAGGAGCTGAGTATGTAGGCCAACAAGATTCGCCACAAACTGTGGACTATGGAATATCGATTGACAGCTCTCTTGCGCCCCAACCCTTAACAACCCCAACACTGGTAATGGCGCCCGCCACCCGCCCCGAAGCGGCCGAAGCAATCTCCCGCTTCTCCGTCCAAGGCAACGCGAAACTCGAGGCCTGGTTCACTGACTCAGTACGAAAACAATTGGGGATTAATCCACAAGATATTGTCTATATAAAACCTGTATATGGCGCGGAAGAGCGCATGTTCGATGTCTTTATTGATGGCACAGAAGAAACCCTTGTGGGAAAACTCGCGTTTTTTAGAGATAGCACGCGTCCATATGTGATATGTGAAGTTAATAAAAACGGCGCGCTCATATGGCCGTTCTCGGCAAAGAGCGGCTACAGGCCCGCAAATGAAATAATAAAATACTGGCGGGATAATGGGTATGAAAACGTGAGCATGAATAATAATACCGGCGAAGTTACCGCGTTATTGACAGCGGATAGCAATAACGCGATAACCGTGCGTTTAAAAGGAGGTAAACAGAAATTTGAATTAACCGGCACGGTAGAGCTCTCTTTAGGCCTTTTCGGCGAAAAACTCAAAGATGATCTATCCTTAACAAGTAGGGGAACAGATGAATGGATAAAAATACAAAAAGGCGGAATCATTGAATTCAAAAAAGGCGCTCTCAACATTGCCAATGCCAAAGCTGAAGTTCACCTGAGCTCAGGCACTTATATCATAAACAACGTTGGCGGTTCCGCGTCTCCCGGAGCCGGAGCTGACAGCGCCGGCAAAACAATGGTGTTTAAAATTGACGAAGATTTCATGACCGGAGACATCACCATCCAAAACAACAGCCTATTTGACGCCGAAAATCAAATTGTTATAGTCACCGACGAATTCAAAGCCTCCGGTAAATCCCAAAAAATCGGCGGAACCAAACTAAACGCAAAATCATTAGGCGATTCTTCAACCGGTATTATTTTGGACGGCAAAATGACTGTTATAAAAGACAAGGTTCTAAATAACGCGTTATTAGACGCTATAAGGATGGGCCAGGACGGCGAGGTCGAAATATGGGCAAGAGCCGCGCCTGTGTTTATAAAATTATCAAAAGGAGAAAAAGCGGGCGACAAATTTACTGACATTCTATCAAAAAACGGCATGCTCCCGTCTTTATTCGGCTCTCTCGGCCCGAACCCAACGTTTATGGAAGTTGTCCGTAAATTCGCGGAAAAAGAAAATAGGAATGATATTTTTGCCGTATTAGCTTCGGAAAACACTTTGAAAGCGGAAACCGATCCGGTAAAACTATTACCTGCGCTTGAATATTGCGCTAAGATTATGCGTTTTGACGCGTTGGTGTCTGCCCTTATGTCAAATGACGAAGAAAATACCGCCTCCCGTATGCTTATAGCCATGAATCTGATTACAAAGTCAAACTGCGGTGATATGAAATCAGCAATTGGGGACATAATAAAATCGAGAGGCACTACCGGCATAGACACGCTGACAGGGCTCGCGAGCCTTATTCAAAGCGCGAAAGAAAAAGAAGATACAACTGTGCTCGATAATATGTTCAAATCAATAGGCGAGGAAAGCGAAGGTTTGAATAATTTTACCAAGTATTTTAATAAAACCTTAGGCATTAAGTGCGGTAACCTGGATATCGGTGTTCTGCTTGCTTCGCTCGGCATGCAGGCGCGCGCGAATTCTTCGGCTTCGACGAACGCCGTGTTTGACGAAGATGGCAGTCTTAACAAAGCCGCGTTAAATAGTCTTCAGAAAAGATTATCCGGCGTATCATTAGATAAGGTTCAAGGTGTAATGGACACTATAAAAGATAAAGTTGCCGGAGCTGAAATGACGATTTTGACAACAGCCATGCAAATGGCCGCGTCAGGTTATGTGAGCGTATCCGGAATGTTTAAAGGAGAAAAAGGGAATTTTACGTTTAAGTTTGACGGTGAAAAGCTTCTCAGCGAGCCTGTCAGCATTTCGAATATTGATGTCGGTTATGTTAAAAATACAGAGGAGTTGGAGCAGAAAAGAACAGATATTTCAGCAAAATTTGGACTCGCGCCGAGTCAGGTGTACCTTATAGCAACTTTGTACGGCATAAAGGGCCAATTCGGGCTTAGTAACAAACTGCTTACGCTGAATATTGAAGACAAAAATGATTGGGCAACAAAAGAAGACGTTGACAACCTTATCAATTTCTTTAGCAATCGTACGGGAAAAATGGTTGGGAATATTTCAGTTTTGACAAGCATAGGAGGCCATAAAGCTTCTTACAGTGTAAATACCGAGACAAATAAATTTTATGGCACGTTTTTTATCGGCGCGGTTACCGAGGAGCATGAAGTTGACGAGGCACGCGAAAATATTCAAAAAGACACAGGCCTATTACCGGCAGATATAACCCTAAACGGTTCATTTAAAGGTTATGGCGCGGTATTTGGTTATAACGTTGAAGGTAAAAAGACAGGTGTGTGTACAACAAATTTGTTTAGTGACTCTCTTGACGCGAAAAGTATGTTAGAAAGTTTAAGAAGCGAGACTAATTACGACGCCGGAAATGTTTTTGTAAGAGGGCTTTTAGAGGGAAAAGAGATAACCGCTTCTTTGAGAAATGTGACCATAATGTATTCGGCAACGAACGCTGAAGCAGGGTTACTATCTAACGACACGGTGAGCAAAACTCGTGAACCTGGCGAAAGTTTTGAACAAATGATGGAGAAGGCATTTCTCGAGGCGGTATCGCGTGAAACAGACTTTAAAAATTTTAAGCCCGCCACAGAAACCGCTACGAGCCGCGAATCATGGGACAAGATTTCAGCATCTTGGATCGGCGAGGATCCCGCGAGCGCTCTGCCTTTCTTTGGAGCGAACCGAGAGCTTTTCCTGTCGCCGGATTGGAACGCGTCACAAATAAAAGGTAATATCCTGATCCATAGTGAAGTTTTCGATACAAAAGGCGGCTACGTATGGCAAGGAAACATTTCTTCAAACAACATTACGGAGAATTGTGTCATACAAGAGGGCGGTGTGACATTAATGTCTCAATACTCTGAAAGCCGTTTGCCCGGCGCGGGCGGCAAGGCAATGGTAGAACGCCTACATCAATTATCAACTGATGTAAAAGCAAAAGCCGCGGGAGTTAACCTGCTTGATAAAACGGAAAGCGGCCGCTTTTTGGCTGATGTAAAAACAAATCTTGATATAAACACCGCTCTTAGCATAAGCGCGTATGACAAGCAGGGAAATTATTTATGGACAAAAGGTTTAACATCGGATAATTCGAATACTAATGTTTCGGCCATGGTTTCTGTCGGAACCTGTAACCTAAATTACCGGCTTAGTATCAATGACCTGGCGGAAGGCGCTGAATTAACTCCCAAACAGGCGATAGATATGCTGTCTCTCAAAGCGGATAATTTTGAAGGATTTTTAAGAAGCAAAACCGCGCTTCCCGGGTTCACTGATCTTGAACCGGAAGAGATCAAAAACCTGATTCTGGCTGAATGGATGAAAGATAACGATAATTCTCATATTGAATTGATACTAAATGTGTATAGCCGGGAAGGCAAGTATAAGGGTTCATACACTATTACTACGGCATCTTTACTTGACACAAGGCCGGTAAACGATAAGTTTGAGAATGAGAGAATGAGCCAGGTAGCTGTGCCACGGGGTAAAGACGAAGCTAAATTAAGCTATTACGTTATGCTGGAAGCGGCGGGAAGACTGCAGGCGAATTTTGAAAAAGGCATAATCAATTTCGCGAACGAACAGGATAGAACAAACCTCTTAGGCTCTTTGGCGGACACGGGACTTGAGTATAACGCGACGATACAGCTAAGCGCGTATAACCGCGCGAACGGGGATTATGTATGGTCAGGAAGCGTTTCACACAACGCTATAACGCAAAACTTCACGGTACGAAATGAGAATAACGGCGCGTTACTAACAGGCAGTATAACATCAACCCGCCGTACGTCCGACGAAAACGGCTGTGAAATGGCGGAAAGAGTGTCTTTATCAGCGTCTAATTTCGAGACATTGGCAAAACGAGCGAAATTCCTTAATGAAAATGACAGGAATATCTTTTTGACAAGTGTAAAGTCTTCACTTGATATGCAAACCAGTATTCGTATAAACGCGCAAGACGCCTATGGCAGGAATTTATGGACAATAGGTTTGGCCGCAACAAGCGCCACTATCAATAATTCAGTAATGGATTCAATCGGAAGATGCAGAGTGAATTACGAGATAATAATCAGAAATATGGAAGACAGCGCCGCGTTAACTAACGAGCAGGTAATTAGTATGCTATTTATGAAATCAGCGGAATTTGAAGCGTCTTTGAAAGGAAAGACAAAAGTCGCTGATTTTTTAAACTTTGAAAACGCTGACAATAGAAACCGGCACTTAGCGGACTGGATGGCCGCGAACGCGAATTTCGGCATGGAATTGGGAATCAGTGTGGATACGGTGTCCGGCGAGCATAAATGGACAGGCAGTATCTCGCCGAGTTTTGTGACAGGCACAAGAATGTTTAAAGACGAGTTTGGAAATGTTATAAATACACCGGTAACTATACCGCGCGGAAGCGATAACTCAGCGGTGAGTATATATATGATGTTAGACGCGTTGGACACGATTCAGGCGAAATTCGAACGCGATGTAAAAGCCAAACGCGTCAATTTCGCGGATGACACTGAAAGAAAGGACTTTTTAAGTTCCTGGGCGGACGCTTGTTTGGGCTATAACACGTTTATGCGAATAGAAGTGTATGGCGCGAAAGGCGATTCGCTCATGTCAGGTTCTTTGACTTCTAACACTATGACAGAAGACGTCGCGGTAAGAGAACATGACACTCACTCGCTAATCGCGGCGAGTATAACAGTAAATCGTCTTGCTGACGAAGCCGGCGGTGATATGGCAAAACGCTTGGAATGGGTTACTAATGTGTTTAAAGAAAGCGCGGCTAAAGCGAAGTTAACGAGCGCGCAAACGATAGAGGACTTCTTAACCGCTCAGAACGCAAGGCTTATACTTGGCGAAAGCATTGATATCAGCGTGTATGACGCAGCCGGCAAAGTTTTAGATAGAGGAGTTTCGCAGAGAACAGCCGTAAGCAAAAGAGATAGCAGTATGAATCTTGATAAGAACTGTATTGTAAATATCGAAGTTGTTAAGACACATCTTGGAGCGTTTACGATAACCATGGATTCAGAAATGATTAGCGCCGCGTCTCATGAAGTAGCGAGTTTTAAAACCGCTGTAGCGAAAGCTTCTTTCGCGAATAAAGAACAGTTTATGGATTTTCTGTCAGACTATGCTAAAAATCTTGAACAGGGGACGGAAATTAGAACAAACGTTTATACGCTATCGGGTGAACACATTTATACGGGAAGCATTTCGCCGAATTTAGTGACAGAGCCAAGCATGTTTAGAAATACGAATGGGGACATCGCGCAGGTAGAAGCGCGTGTGGAATGGGGCGAAGGTTTAGCCGCGCTCGACTTCAAAACGATGCTGGAAGAGGCATCATCTCAGTTATCAAGTTTTGGAAAAGACATAAAAAAAACAACAACTCTGTCAAATGAGACTGAAATTCACGCGTTATTAGCAAATTACATAGGAGACGATGCCCGCCCCTTCGTCCTTCCCGCGCTCTTCGTCCTTCCCGCGCAAGCGGGAATCCATACCCCAGGCCGCCTTGACAACAATGTAAGCCTGCAGGTAACTCTATACGACGCCAAAGGCAATGACCTTTTCTCCGGCGCCATAAGCGCGAATTCCGCGACAGAACAATTTTCTGTCAGAATCGGTAACACAGGGATAGTAGCAACAGGCGCGTTAAATATAGTCCGCTTACCTGGTGAAACCGGCCTTCAAATGATAGAAAGGATGTCTTTGAAAGCGGAAGGTTTCAGACAACGTGTTGAAAATGTAAACCTTCTGGATGAAAATGCCCGTAACATCTTTTTGGCAAAAGAGTATTCCCTACTTGGTGCGAACGCAGAATTAGATATTAACGCTTACGGCGCGAAAGGAAACCATTTATGGACAGTGAGCCTGGCAGGGAAAACTGTAAGCAAAAATACAAAAGTAATGGATTCACTTAAGTTTTGTGAGGTGAATTATCAGATTGTGGTTAGAAAGGGTGAAGACGGCGCGGCTTTGAGTGATTTAAAAATGATAGAAAAGGTTTTTTTGAATTCCGCGTCTTTTGAATCAGCGGTAAAAAAGACAGCAGACTTTAGCACAATAATCACCCGTAATTACTTCTTGGCAGATTGGGCTAAACAAAACTTAGACGCTTATACCGAACTTAGAGGCAGTGCCTTTATGCTTTCAGGTGAACATAGATGGACTGGGAGCATATCAACGAGCAGGGTAACAGAGATTGCAACAATAAAAGACGCTTCAGCAAATGTGATGAGAGTGAACGCGAGCGTGCAACGCGGCGTGGGCAGTGTACAGTTGGGCTATCTGAAGATGTTAGTTTCTGCCGCGTTTAATCTTGAAGAATTCAGAAAAGACGTAAATATCGGCAAAGATTTTTCGAATAAACAAGAATGGCATAATTTGTTAGCTGACTGGGTTGGGGATGATATTTTCAGCGCGTCATTATCGCAGTACGGATGGCTTGGGCCGTCATTCAGCACATCACGGTTGAGCTCTAACATAACCCTTGAAGTGAATATGCGTGACTGTAATGGTAACGATTTGTGGCAAGGCACAATAGCGAGCCACGGATTATCTCAAAACTTTTCTTTAAGAGACAAAAAAACCGGTTTTACCCTTACTGGTCAAATAAACGTGAGCCGCCTGCCGGGAGAAACAGGAGATCTCTTAGTCTCAAGGTTATCCTCTCTTGAGTCTGTCATTCCCGCGACTTCTTCTGTCATTCCCGCGTCTTCCTCTGTCATTCCCGCGGAAGCGGGAATCCACGCCCTCGCCGCCTGCATAACCAACCTCGGCCCAAACGCCAGCATAGACATAAGCGCCTACAATGACAAAGGCAAACACCTATGGGACGTGAGCCTGTCAAAAGAAAACATAAGCCTCGTAAAATCTGTAATGGACAAGCAAAAGCAGACAATAACAACATACGAAATTACCGTGCCCAGCGGACATGGCGACGCGATATTAACTCCGATACAAATGGTAAACGAAGTGTTTACAAAATCGACAGCGTTTGGCCGTGAAATATCAGCCGTGTCGAATTTTGGGACAAGAAAAGAAAGCGATGATATCCTTGCCGATTGGATGAACACGAGATTGGCCTTTGGAACGGAGATAGATATTAGTGTTTCAGGAATAGATAATAGCTTTAAATGGAATAGAAGAGTATCCGCCAATGCGGTGACAGAGAGAAGGACAACAGTTAATTTGAACAACGGTAATATTGTACGTTTTCAAACAACGGCAGTGCGAGATACAGACGGATTAACATCAAAAGAAATGCTGGAGCAAACATTCCGCCAAGCACAGCAATTCATGGCGGTTATATCCTCTGTCCTTTCCGCGAACGCGGAAGACTATAATAAAAATTTATACACCCTCCTCGCCTCCTTGATTGGCGACGATTCATTTGTAACTGACGGCATAAAACCTAAGATAGCGAGTAACGTAACTATCCAGGCAAATATCGAAACAAAAACTGGAGGCTATGTCTGGTCAGGCAGTATGAGCGCGGGCCATCTAACCGAAAACTATTTTGTGCGAGATCAAGGCACGGGCATTACGGCGCAAGGTTATATTGCTGTAAGCCGTATGCAAGGAGAAACCGGTATAAACTTAGCCGACAGACTCGCGAAGACTACAGATAAACTTACAAATGAAATCAACCCGCAAAAACTTTCAGTAACACATAACTTGATTACATTTATGAACGAAAAATCGTCTGCCTTTGGCAAGTACACAGATTTTGCCATAGTATTAACCGACTTCACAGGCCGGACAATAGAGGATGTTACAATCAATTCCCAATTTATGACCCTTAAAATAATAGCGCAGGATATGAATGGGAATTTCGCGTTTTCAACCGCTCGAGTTGACCTTAAGTCCGGGTACAGGCGCACGATTGATATGAATGGCATGGCCGGCGCGTTGTTTGACATGTCCGAAGTGTTTAAAAACATTGCGAAACTATCTGACCTCTCAACAATCGGCAATTGCGCTGATTTTATGAGTCAGTTTGAGTCTTTATTTGACTATTCTGATAATGTGTTCAGCGTTCAAACGGAATTTAACCTCGCAAACGGGGACAAAGGCCTTTTCCGCGTAGGCACAAACACAAGGCTCACCCGCTTTGTCGCGCAAATAAGCAAAGACGGAACGCTTGTTCAAGGCTGGATAAGCTGTAACATGGACGGCCAAATGTCAGTTATGCCTAATAGCGAACTATTCAAAAGCATGGTTCAAGAAGCGGAATTTTCTAACCCTGAAGAGTGGATGAATTTTATGAAACAATTCGAGTATAACGAATATAACCCGGAAGCTTTCTTTACAATTCAAGCATCATTCAATAAAGGCCCTGTAACCGAACATTTTAGTGTAAATCGCCCCGGTGAAGTAGAAACGCGGGTTTCATGGGAAAACGAAAAAGGTATTAGAGCTTCAGGATGGGTTAGTGTAACAGATGCCGCGTCTCTTCGCGCGAGTTTGGAGATCTTTAAAGCAACGTTTATGGAATCAGAGATAAACGACGCGGCATTTTTAGAAGGATTTCTTTTTACGGAAGGCGGGTATCTTACGGGCGGTAAACTGAATTTTATGTTTGAGGATTACGGCGGAAGCTTTTTAATGAACGCTCACATTGACGGCAAAAAAATCGGTAACACAAGCAATGTTACAACTATCGCGGCGTATGACAAATACAATGAACTTATAGGACGGGAAGTTACTATTTCTCGCCTGCATAACGGAGACTTTCCCTTACTCTCCTCTGTCATTCCCGCGAAAGCGGGAATCCAGCCGCAACCTGACACTGACGGCTATTACCATGGCACAACCAAACATGACCGAAATGGCAAACTTACGCATATGCAAGGCGTTATCGCGTGCCCCGCTGAAAACGGAACTTTTATGGGAGCGCTTGTTGTTACTCAATGGACAGAGGCTGATAAAAAAGGCACATTCATCCGTTCAGATGGTTTTGAGCTGGATAAAAAATTCATACAACGATTAGATGTTCATGAGCGCCAGATTGATTTTACTTTGATAGAAGATAAAGACAAAACGAACGCAGGCTTTACAACATTTAAGTTGGAACTGGATAAAGAAGCGGGAGGTTTTATAGGTCTGAATGGCGCGATTGTGACAAGTCAATATGAACCGCGGAATATTTCATTGTTAGCAATGGTGAAAGATGCCGGAGCAGTCGCGAACAGCGGTTTATACGCGCTTGAGAACGGAACCATGGTGTTTTCAGGCCGTGTTGAGGGGAGCTTACGCCAGGATAAGCGGCCTGATATCCTGACAGAAGGTGTTTCAGGTTCCGGTTCCGGAGGCATGCCGCTAATAACAAAAGAAAGAGATTTTGCCATCAAAGCGCAAACAGGCGATGTGTATCTCATAGACGGGCACATTGAATATAAAAACAGCCAGAGCCTCGCTTTCGCGCCAGGAGACGATTCCGGCGCGAATGTAATACGATGCGAGTGTGATGCTGAAATAAACGGACTTTTATTCAAAAAAGGAGCGAAAGTCGGAATAGATAAAGATGGGGCACTCCGCGCGAGTAACGTAGAAGCTGAGACAGCGTATCTCTTACGAAAAGGTAGTTCTCTCCGCAGATTTGGTGATTTACAGTTTGCCTTTGGACAGGGAGAGGACAGAATCAAATTTAAGTATATGCCAAGCATGAAGTCTGAAGGCCACAAAGAATTTAGGGCGGTTGATGGGACCGAGGCAAGATATTTATTCACAACAACGACTAATGAAGGCATGACAGTGGTCGCGTCAAGTAACTGGACCAAGATGAAAAACGGGCAGTTAAAAAATACCACGTTGAATTATGTATGGCTGGAACGAGACATGGACGACATTACTATCGGCGAAGGCAGAAATTATGCCAACAGGTTGAAACTTTCATACGATAAAGGCAAATATGTTATAAACGGAGTTATCCAGGCTGCCGATATCGCGGTGCGCGAGCCCGCGACTATTAAACACGATCCAAAAGCGGCCGCAATGGCAGGCGCTTCCGGCGAAAAACCAAAAGAAGCAAAAACAAACCTTAATATCACAGGTATTAGCGAAAACGGCAAGGTATTTAGGCTCCAGGGCACATGGGAGATCATAGACAGCGACTTTAGAGTCTGCCGCCCCGGCGCCCAACTTAACAATCTAACCGACACGGTTATCACGTTTTACCGCACCCCTGTAGCGGCAGACTTCAGCCTGCGTTTCAACGAAAACGGCGAACCATACCCTTGGAACCCAAAACAAAAAGCAAAGGTTACAGCAGGTTCATTGATGTATGAAGATATTAAGACAGAAAAGGGAACAATAGCTAAGGTTGTTAGCGGCGCTGCTCTTGGAGGCGTGGCTGGCAGTATGTTCGTTCCGTTTTATGGCACAATTCTTGGAATGATTATTGGCGCCTGCACAGTTGGATTGGATTTGTGGTTTAATACCGAAGCTAAAATGCCGCAATGGTTAGCCACACCGGGACAAAAGTTCCGATCCGTCATTCTGAGCGAAGCGAAGAATCTTTCTTCGTCATCGAAAGAGTCTGTCCCAACCGTGTCATTGCGAGGAGGTGCCGAAGTCGCCGACGAAGCAATCCCTGCAACATCTAAACACACCTCCACTGTTGAAAACCTCATCCAAGGAATAGGGAATTGGTACTCCACAATATCCGGCAGGCTATATGGAAATACCGCAATCGGCGCAACATCAGGAGCAGTCCTGGGTTCAATTTTTATTCCTTTACCCGGGGTTGGAACCGCAATCGGTGCATTGGCAGGTGGAATAATCGGCCTGACAGTCGGCATTCTTGATGTTTCCGGTATTGGAGGTTTTGCCTTGAGGGGGATAGGAAAAGGTCTATCCGCAGTTTGGAATAAAGCCGAGGTATGGAAATGGGCAAAATACTATTTTGGCGAATCTGCAATAGGCAGGCTGCAGTTTGCCGTTGAGGCTTTATCTGTATCAGAAATTGTTCGAAATTGGGACACCATTAAATCTCGGGCGAGTAAAATGTTTACTAAATTTACCCAAAGTTCAGCAGGTATATTCTTCTCTGACATGGCGGAGGATGTTGGTGTCTTTGCCGGCAAAACATGGAATGGATTTAAGGGTTTTATAAAAAATTCATGGATTGGAGACTTTGCCGCGGACGTGTCAAACAAAATAAGCACACTCCACGAAGCCACACGCCTCTACCCGGGCATAGAGGTCCCGGTCTATGGCAATTACACAGACAAAGACGGCAACCAGGTATGGCAAATCGTTGAAACGATCAGGATAGACCCCGCAACCGGCAGAGAAACAGGCGCGGCTCAGGAAGCAAAATATTGGGCAGAGTCACGGTCACAAGGTGTTGGAATATCTGGTGTAAAAATGCCGGTTTATTTTGCCGCGAACTTTGCCGAAAGCATTATGGATATGGCGAGCACAGGCCGTAATGAAAAATTCTTCGCAAATGTCAAAAAAGCGTTTGTTGATGACCTTATCGGACATGGCATAGTCGGAAGTTTTGCAGGCACCGGCAGGGTTATGATTAACAACGACACGGGCGACTGGATTAAAGGTAAACTGTACGCCAAAGGTATAACTGACCAGGGCGCGTTAGCGACTATAGGTACATGGACAAGCATGGGAACCACAGCAGGAACTCTTATAGGCCTTCCATGCGGTGGTTTCCCAGGCTTGGTCATAGGCGGCTTAGCTGGTTTTGGTACAGGGCTTATTATCGCGGCAGAGACTCTATTGTTTTATAATAGACAAAATAAAAACTTGGAATACTACATATATGAATTCAGCTCAACCCACAAACTACAAGATGCCATGGCAAAAGGAGATGACAAATTTCTTTTTGAATTATCCAATGTTGCCGCGGTTGTGATTTCCGTTACTTCGTTTGGATTGTCTAATCTTGGCGGCGCTTTTCGAGTGCATGGATCCAGCGTTCTTAAAACACGGCTTGGGTCAGACGGATTTCTCTATAAATATACCTATGAAGACGTTATTGGCCTTGCCACTGCTTTGACATACGCAGGGTTTGCCGGCTTCAGCTCTTCAAGTTCATTCAGCCAGGCCGCTGTTAAAAAGGGATTGGCTCTTGGCATCGGCATTTACACAACAGGCGCTATAAGCCAGACAATTTTTACTAATAAACGGTTTGAAGAGACATTTACGACTTCAGAGGCAATGCTATGGGGCCTGCGCGGCGCGGCAGTGGGCATGGTTATGGGAGGCATTATCCCGGGCGGGTTGGCGCAATTAAAAACTTCCGCTGGGCTCGCGCGCTTTATGGGAACCGGCGCTATTTGGGCGTCAGCGAACGCGGGTGTTTACGCGGCGCAGGCCGCGTTTACGGGCGCGAAATTCGACGATAAAGCCTTTGCCGCAAAGATAATATTGGGATTTGGCGAGGGCCTCGCGTTTCACGCGATATTCTCAACTATGTTCCACGCGGTTGGTTCACCGTTTGGCAATTTAATAAAAAGCGCGATTGGTAAAGGCATAGGATGGACAAGCCGAATCGTTATAGTAGCGGCCAGTACAGCTACTTTTTATACGGTAGGTTATATCAAAGCAAACGGCAAAATGACAACCAGAGAAACCATAAACAGCCTCGCGCGCGGCGCGATTTGGGGTGTCGCGATAGCGTACGCGTTGTCGCCCACAGGGATAGAACACCTCACAGGTTCCGCTTATAACGCGGCGGCAAAAGAAAAAGCCTCGCTTCTGCTTGTTGAAAAATATAACGTGACAAACATGCTGGACGTTATGTTTAAATACAACGCGGTTGCCCAGGCAAGCATTGTCGGCGCGAAGCGGTGGGTGTTTATATCACCCATGTTCACGGTTTTCGGCGCGCTTCTTGACGGAACCATTTCAGCGGTAATGGGGCAGGGTTTTCATTTTCAGCTTAAGCAAAGAGGCGCTGACGGTAACGTGAACTTAAAACAGCCCATAAATTGGACAACCGGCTGGGGTATTATCGCGACTTCAGCCTTAAGCGGCGTGACAAAAGGTCTTTGGATGGGGCCATTAGTAAGCATTTTCGCGCATCCCGCGAAGGATGCCTCAGGAAATCTCTTGACTCTTGACGCTGTCTCAGAAAGAGTCGCGGCACAAGTTCTTGTGCCAAACGCGGCTTCCACAGCGGGCTTAAGTGTTATACAAGAAAAATTCTTTCAAATCGTTCATGGGGCCGCATTTATCTGGCAGGAAATGGAAATGGTCATAACAGTAACCGGCATAAACAGAACCCTCGAAGCCTTTGCCAAGCACGAAAATATCGCGAAGACCGGTTTCAGCCGATGGGAAGTAGGGCTGTTAAGCTGGGTCTTCCTCTTCATAAAACCCGCGTCCTGGAGCATATCGTATCACATAAATAACAGCCTGCAAAACTGGGCTAAGGATAACGTTATTGAAAACACCATAAATAAGCTTGTTAGTGTAACAGAAACAAAGTTTGTCAAAAACGAAATCGATAAGATTCAAAATAATGACACTATTGCAGAAGTTGTAAAAACTGAAAAGATTGGATTGGTAAAGGCATTGGCTATTAGGACATTAGCGCAAGCATTAAAAATTGATAACAAGATTGTTGACATGGCATTGGACCGCGCAGGAATTTCTGCTTATGGTAAAACCTTTTCCATGATGTTTGCTGATAGTTCAGGCCCGACGGCCGAGTTCAAGGACCCTGTTATAGTTATGGCGGAAAAACAAAGAACGCCTTTTAATAATGTGCTTGATGTTGAATCAAAACAAATACATGACATCGCACAAGCAGTATTTAAAGAATTTTTGGCTAAAATTGGGAATCAACCTGAAGGATTTTTGCAAGATATGAAGAATGTTGCCGAGAAAGCCTTAAATAAGTTAATCTTAGAATTTAATGAGGATAGCTCTATAGGAAATAGGATAAATGATTTGAAAACAGTTATAGTGGCTCTAAATCAGGGCATAAGTGGTCATGGCGAGCCTTTGGCGCAACAAGCCGAAACTGCACGTACGATTGCTAATAATGGCAGGGATGATATTACAATAACACATAATAATCGCTTGATCGAAATATGCGTTGAAGTTATGTTGCAAATTAATAATGATCACCATAAGAGTACAGGAACAGAATATTTCTATCCAAGCAAGCTTCAGACAGAGGCCCTGGTTTCTGCTGTGCACCAGCAGTTGATAAACATTGGCTCGGCAAAAGGAGATGCAGGTAACGCAGCAATACTACTTGAATGCAGCGAAGGAAAAACATGGGTTGACATTACACAGTTCGAAGTTCTTGATAAATATTTGATTGAAGCCGGAAAGATTGATAGCAAAACAACGAACACTATTAAATATCTTCTTCTTTTGCCTGGTCCTGAATTAGTGACACAATTTGTAGATCCTAAAGATAACCAGGCCTACAATACTGTGGAGAATTATTTTAAAGGCCGCGGGCTGGATATTTTCAGTACTTTGTTGGAACAAAACCTAACAGCAAACAAAAGCGGTCTTTATGTTATGGAAACTTCAGAGGCTTTGAAACTTTTTCATAAAAATCCAGCGCTATTCAATAAATTTATATATGTTGGTTTTGACGAAATAGAACAAACCCTGCAGATGCCGGCGCTTGTTATTGCCAATCACGAGGATATTCAGGCGCTTTATAACTCAGCAGATAAGGCTATGATGTCCTATGTAAACGCCATATACAATCTCTTTCGGACGTTTGTTGAGTCGCAGAAAGACCTTAAGCAGGATGGAAGTACTATTGACCGTGATCTTCCATCTCTCAGGCTACAGTATTTTAAAGGACCGCTTGAGAATCTGATATCAGAGTTTCTTACAAAGAATGAAAACGAGTCATTTATGAAGATACTTGGCAATAGCGCGGCGCAAGAGTTACTATACGCGTTTGCAGGCCCCAGGGGTATAGGAGTTTATCTTGGGCAGTTTGATGGCGCTAGTGGCAACCCGGAAATAAAGTTTGAGACAGACAAGAATAGCGCTAAAATATTCAAAAATTATGGACTATCAGACACGGCAGGCCATAATTTAGAATCAATGAAGTTTAAAGATCCAATTTCTGCTATGGCTGTTCTGCTTCATGCAGCAATAATAGACGGCGCGAAAGTTACTGAGTCTGATATTTACGGTAATTTCTCTGTTTCATCACAAAAAGGCGTAAGCATTTCAGATGTACTTACATATTTGAACACGCATAATTATTGGCATTCTTTCGGAGTGACAAATATTATCACAGGCCTTGGCGCTACTGCCGAAGGATGCAGGGAGATGTTAAAACAGTTAAATTTCCGTGTTTACGATTTAGGTGCTTCAGATAAAATAAAGATGCAGGATATTGTGCTTGTGCAAGGTGAAGGAGCGGTTAAAAAAGTAGTTGAAAACGCTAAAGACTCTTTTATGACGGATAAAATTAATGGCTCTGCTTTTAATGATGCTCATAAAGGAAACATTCATATTTTTCCAACATCCGCGGAAAGTTACGCCCATGAGGTTGGCAATTGGCTGAATGAGATGTGCCACGACCAAAAGGGCGAGCCAAATACGGGATATAAAGGCTTACATACGTATAGTGATATTGAAGGTTTTAAGAGTTTTCTTAAGAGCGTGGCAAATGAAGTACAGAGCTATGGCATTTTAGTGTTTACTAATCCAAATGATCTGAGCGACGCTCTTAATATAGCTATAAAAGAGAACATGTTAAATGCTTGGGGCAGAATCATGCATGTTGTGGGCCCGCTTGTCACTGGTTCTAATATAGCCAAATGTGTTGATGATTTGGTGAATCCTGCATTTGTTAAAGACACGGAATTTACCAGGTTCCAAGTGACTGCTGTTGGCAATCTTACAAGTTCTGGCGCTATACAACAGGCCTGCCGTTGGAGTACCTCAGTAGAACATCCTAGCCAGACCGGATTAATGGTTACCCGCAGGTTGCCGGCAAAAATTACAACAGTCTGTGACACGGAAAAGCTCTTATGCACGTTTGACGAAAGAGGCGAACTACATAGTAAGATGAATGGAAAAAAGGTAGTTAGTGGTAAGCTTGGGGACGGCGATGTGATAGATAAAGCTTGGGAATATATGGAACGTCACAATGATATGATTGATCGCCAGAGGTCACAGGAAACGGTCAGGATAGTATGGGAATCTGCCAGCGATTTCAATTTTGGCATGACGCCGGATAATGTTTTTATGGCAGATCCGAGTTTGAATTTTGTAAAGAGTTCAGAGAGTAAGAACGAAGAAATGATTTATAGTAATGAGCATTTAAACTACAAAGAACGCCGCATATTTCTCGCCGCGTTTGATATGGACGAGACAATGCAGAGTTTCGCCGAGGTTAGCAATAATAAACTTCTTACAGGCGGAGAGCTTCATAAAGCCCGTGAAATAATACAAAATTTGACTAATAAAAAATCCGAAGACGGGTATAAGTGGAATACTTCAGTGATTGGCGATTTAATGGCGCTCTCAAATGCTATACAGGGCCAAAGTCTTATGGTTCAGAACATGGTTTTGAGTCTGTTTAATGATACGATTAGTCTGGTTGACTTCAACATGCTTTCCGGTGTTTGCAACATTTTTGGCGAAGAAAAGATTTTGTATCTGATGCGAAAAGCAGGTGTTGAAAAAACAATGTCTCCGATCGCGTTTATACGCCAGAATTACGCGCGTGACGGCGCGATGAATGTGATTATGGAGTCCGCCCCGAAAGATGTAAGAGAAACTTTTATAAAAACGGTTAGCAAAATTACGCCAACTAAAACAAAAATGAGTAATATGTCAGAAACGCTTTTTGGCTCAACAGAAACTGATACAAAAGTCGTTGAATTATTCGCCGCGTGTATGCGGGGGGAAAAATATAAAGTAGCTGAAAAAACAAAATTTGAAGAAGCTGACATCCCGATGTTTGAGGCATCTGCCAGGTTAGTAGGCCTAAGGGGAATGGAAACAGCGCGGTTGATATTTAATTCGGGAGAGATAGGAAAAACGTATGTCGAGCGTAAATATGACAAAAAAGTTGTAGATTATTTTGACTTGTTATCCAGCGCCGAGTCAATAAGGAAAACAGGTGAAGTGAAGAAAAAAGACAAAGACCACGCGCTTGACGTATCCGAAGTTAAAGCAATACGAACCGCGGCGAAAATTACGGCAATTACCGCGGGAATCGCGGGAATCGGGATAACAGCTTTTGCTGTTATAACAGGCGCGGTTTTATCCGCCTTCGGCATAGGCGCCGTTTGCGCCGCTGTCGCAGGTGTCGCTTATAAAGCCGGCAAAAGATTCGGCGAAACTATTATAGGCTTTAAAAGCGGAGAAGAAGTTGCGTATTCAACCGGCTGGACACACGAAAAATTCAGCGAATTAGACGCTGACGCGAAAGTTAGAGTAATCGTGCATGAGTCTCTGCCCAAATGGCTCGCCCACGGAATTGCCAACATAGGCCTCTTAACCCTTGCTTCGAATACTATTACACGCTTTGTCGGAAAAATGATTTTAGGCGAAGAGATGTTCAACGCGCTTTGTATCGTTTGCGATCGTGGAGACGCGATAAATCGCGTCTCTACAATAGCACAAAAAACCGAATCAGGACTGTTCCTGGCCGAGAAAAAACGCGCTTTTAACTTTATTGTCACAAATTATATTGACGTCCTTGTAAGCTCTATAGACCAAAAGGAATTTGATGCGGCAAACACAAATGAGGTTTTTGAAAAAATCAACACATTATCCGCTTTAGTAGATAAATCAGCGATTCAAGGCAAGACACTTCATATAACCGTCAAGCATGAAGCCAAAGATCATAAGATCGATTGGAATCTGACAGATAATGTAATTACCATTGACAACGGGCTTGTAGCCGCGAGCTTTAGTGCTCCATCTGTCATTGCGAGGAGCCTGAGCGAAGCGAAGGGGACGAAGCGATCTCTCATGTCAGATATTATGCAGAAAATGGCTAATGTCAACGTATCATCCGATGTATCTTACGACGCGTTTAACGCGGCCCTGATGAAACACGCGTTTGAAAATGGTTATACCCTCCACTCAACCCGTATAGTTGCGGGAAGTGAAAATGTACGAGTAGAGTTAAGGACAGACATAAGAGAGAACACGCTAAAGATAACAAACCTGGATAGCGGTTTTAGTGAAATTGTTACAAAGGCTGATACCTCGTTAGTAAAAGCGTATGACCTTCAGGGAGTTATAACGGCAGTAGCAAGGGTTAAGAAAGTAGGCGCGAAGAGTTATGACAACCGAGACCCTGAAATCCTGAAAATAATTGAACAGAATGTAAGAGAGGATCTCTGGAGTCAGTCAAAGGAACTCGCGGAAAAAGTGCCGGATAATATGGTGAGAGAAATTGTTGAGGCTAGATTTGATGGCAGTAAAGGCATAATCCGGGATAACATGGATTTCGTGGTTAATAACGAAAGAGGGGAACAAATAGGAGTAATTCATGGCAACGAATACTCTGGGGATCAGTTAATAGCCGTAATGGTAGAAAAATTTGGTATTTCAAACAACATGGTCTCGGAAATGACAAAAGATTTCAAAGGCATTCTGCCGTATGAAGTCGGCGGAACTATCCTCAGGCAAGAGGACGGCACGTTTGAATACCGTCAGTCTATCCGGGCCGTACTTAAAATTTCAGACACTGGTGAAATACTGTCAATGGGAGAAACTGATATTGTTAAAAGAAGTGACAAGGTCGTGTTTCAATACCACACACATCCGCATATTACCACAGATGTCAGAGAATACTTGGCGGATATTCTGGCTTTCGTGGAGAAGGCCGAATTTGTCGGTTCTGAATTAGATGTGATGGCACCAATGCGTATTTATGAACGCGGGGAGAAGGAACAAACAGTTGGCGAAACTAAATTGTTATTTGCCAGAAAATCTGCTGATGGAACGATTGCACCTGTTCTTTTGAGGTTAAATCCTGAGAGTGGAAAGTTTGAAAATGTTGCCGAATTTGACGCTATGTTTGGAAATGTCGATCTTGGCTCCATGATTAGACGTGCCCAAACTGCCGTAGTGCCGTCCGTAATGCCTGGCGTTGTTTCGGACGGACAGCTTATTACATTGTCCCTGGGCGGCAAAGAAGCGACTGTGTCGCTAATTCCTTTTGGGAATAACACGGCTGAATTAACTGTAAACCATATTTTGTATGAGAAGAAAAAAGCGGCAGCCTTAGTTCCTGAACAGGCCGTTGTCCGCGGCGATGAAATTCGAACTCGTGTTCCCGCCGAAAAGATCCTTATTGGGGACACGTTATTATTGCGTCAGATAACAGTTTTTTATGAACAAATTCTGGGCTTTATAAGTAGTTTTATCAACGAATTACAAACTGAAAAAGACGGAAAAGCGTTAATAATATCCTTAGAAGACAAAGATGTTCCTGAAACCCTGAAAAAGTTGCTTAGTGAAATAACGGATGTTGAAATCCAGCTTCCTGTTGTTGACCGCGCGATATGGCAAATATTAAACAGGAGTGAAGTTCCTGCTGATTATTACGGAACAAGTGAAGAATTTTTTACAATAGATAAAGTAGTTCTGGTAAGGACTGAAGCGGGCAAGTTTGAGATTCGCGTTCCGGCATTAGCCAAGCAAGATTTTAATACAAAAATACTTACATTGTCGGATAAATTTGATATTATGGATGCGGATATAGATACCCTAATCAAGGTTGTTGTCAAAGCGGTTATGTATGAAAAGCAAGGCTTTATGTTAAGTCCTGAGACTAAAAAAATAATTGCTCAAGCTATCGATAGAGTAGGCCAGGTCCATGTTATAGCAGGGATGGATAATGCTATGTTATTTCTGGAACCACAAAGAGCCCTTGTGGTAGTGCAAGATATAATGGATGCGAAGAGACTTCTTGAAACTGGTTTTCAGCAGATAGACAAAGTGACAAATCTTCTGGAACGCGCGGCTCAAGCCGGTGGAACTGTTTTGAGACTGCTCAAAGATGGGAATTTGTTATTAGCCGGCAGTGATATCCGCGTTTTACCTGCCTCTTTTATTAACAAAGATACGCAAGGGTATAAAACTTTTGTGAAACAAATGCATATGATAAATAATGGTGCGGTTAGGCGGAGAGAAAAAGCACGTATTAAGATTCTTGTGGCAGGCAGTAAAAGAGATATTAGAAGCATTAAAGTGTTATTGCCTGTGGAATATCAAAAAACTGTTGAATTTACTTCTTTTGGCAAAGTGACGGAAAAAATTAATGGGATGTATTCTGCCATGAGTCGAACAACAGGCGAAGTAAGAATAACTGGAATTGTGCAGAATGAAAATAGTCTGTTGGCAAAATTATTGATTAATAGCAATATGCGCGTTCGAATAATCGTCGCGCGCACGTTTAATGAAGCAATGCTTATGACCGTGAGTTCGATCGCGATAGAAAAGAGGGGCTGGTTTACGCCGCTCGCGGTAGAAAGGTTAAGAAACGCCATGGAAAAAGTACAAAAGAGTAGTGTCAATGGAAATACAACAGTTACCTCAATTCCAGGCGCGGCAAGCGAAGAAGCCAACTCAAGAATTGACGAATACCTGTTCGGCGATTTAGAAGCAGAAACCGCGTTTTAGGAATAATAGGGAATAATAGGGAATAATAGGGACAGCGACCTATTTTTTTCGTTTAAGGAAGGGAAGAAAAATAGGTCGCTGTCCCTATTATTCAAGTCTTGACAACGCAAGGGTTATGGTGTATAGTGTATAATGTATAAAGCGAGTGTGGAATTCTTAAGAAAAAACTGAAAGGAGGAAATCATGAGCAGTTTGCACAGAACTCAGGTTTATATTGAAGAAGCACAGCTCAAGAGGCTTAAACTTGAAGCGATAAGGGAACATTTAGCAGTATCAGAGCTAATACGAAATGCCATTGACCGTTTTCTAAAATTGAAAGAGAAGAAAGTCAATTGGGACAATGATGTCCTGTCTAAGGCAATCGGTAAGATAAAGCTTAATGTTGATGATGCGTCAGTTAAGCATGATCGCTACTTATACGAGTAGAGAGGAGAAAAAAATATGGAAAACGTTTTTGTTGACACAAGCGGATGGGTAGCGCTTTTTGTACGGAATGATATCAATAATGAAAAGTCGGTACGCCTATACAACGAGATTAAAAGAGGCAAGATTCAAATTTATACATCGGATTATGTTGTAGATGAAACCATAACAACCATAATGGTGCGCGGAAGTCACCGAGAATCGGTTTTAGCTGGGACGGCGATATTAGAGAGCAAAATAGTTAAAATTGTAAACGTCTTTCCGGATTATTTTCAAAGGGCATGGGAATGTTATCAAAAGTATCGTGATAAACAATTTAGTTTTACAGATGTTTCATGTTTTTGCATAATGGAAGATATAGGGATAGATATGGCATTTTCCTTTGATAAGGGATTTAGACAAGCAGGAATTAACATAATGTGAAGAGACAAAAGCGGCTACGTTAAAAATGAAAAAGGTAGATTTTTCTCGCTCTTGAGGATGAAAAATAGGGTATACTTTAATAGTAATGTGGGGTCAACGTAGGGGTCAAAAGTAATGAAAAAGGCACATAAACGCATAATAGCGCTCATTGTGGCGCTTATTTTTTGTATTGAGCAGACAGGGTTTGCCGAGGTTGGAGCACGTCCGTCTGCTGTTCAAGAAGTGCCCCGTCACGAACTCAATATAAATCAATTCTCAATCCCGAGTGATATCGCGATAACCAAGTATATCAATAAAACTGACAGCGAAAAGCTTATAATCAATATCAAAGATATTCATGATAATTACGGTACTCAAAAGTCAATTGTTGACGTATTAGATAACCTTTTAGTTAATTATGACGTGCGTTTTGTGGGCATAGAAGGCTCTGAGGGTTATATAGACACAAGCGTAATTTCAGCCTTTGAAGATGAAGAGGCAAAGCGTATCGGTGCTGATTATCTTATGCGTGAAGGCAAAATTTCAGCGGGTGAGTTTTTTGCCGCGCTTTCTAAGACGCCTGTTAAATTATACGGTATAGATGACAGCCAATTATATCTCAAAAACTATTACGCGTTTTTAAGCCTTTTAGAGAAAAAAGAAGAGAATCTGAAAGAGATCAACTCTTTACGCGAAGCGCTATACGCTTTAGAGGATTATGTTTTTTCAGAAGATCTGAAACTGCTTAACCGGAATTCCGTGTTAAATGGAAACAATGGCACACGCTTTACAAAAAGATGGGATTTTGTCAAAGTGATCGGCTTAAAACACGGGATAGCGACGGAAGATTGTCAAAATATCACAGCCTTAGAACAGGCAGTTCAGGCGGAAAAAACAATAGATTACATCGCGGTTAACACGGAAAGAGACGAACTTCTTAATTTGCTTACCGATAGAGTGGGCAGAAACACCTTAGAAGAGCTTGTTCTCAAGAGTCTGTCGTTTAAGTTAGGCAAAATCTCAAAGAGCCAGTTTTATACATATCTGTTGATACTGGCAAAGGCCGAAGGGTTGGCTCACCACTACTTAAACCTAGAAAAATTTTGCGACTATGTAACGCTCTACGAATCAATCGACATCGCCCAGCTTATGGACGAGATCGACAACTACGAATGTCGAATACGAGAGAAGCTTTACAGAAATGAAGAAGAAAAGACCCTTACCGACCTGTTAAAAAAAACCGAAATCCTTCACGATTTATACAACATCCGCCTAACCAGCGGCCAGCTTAAATACCTGATGACAAACATTGGCGAATTTAGCGAAACATTATTTTACAAATTTCTGGACGAGTCGCACAAAAAATACTCTCTGTCATTCCCAGATTCTCTGTCATTCCCGCGAAAGTACCCTGACGGGCACAGGCGGGAATCTATTGTTATTTTTAACACCCTCCCCAACGCCATAACCTTCTACAAAGCCGCCACAGAGCGCAACCAAAAAATGGTCGAGAACACCATAGAACAAATGCGAAAAGAAAACGTGGATGTCGCGGCAGTTGTAACAGGCGGTTTTCATACAAGAGGCATAACAGACATTTTAAAGTCGGATAACGTGTCCTATTTGATCCTTTTGCCTCGTTTCAACACAAAAACCGGCAAAAGACCATACGTAACAATCCTGACAAACAAAGCCGCGGAATACGAAAAATACGTCAAATCCGGCGACTACCTCGCGCTTTGGTCAGTGCTTTCCATTGATGAAACCATTCTTAAAGGCGTGGGGATAACAAAAGAACAGCTTTTTGAACGCCTCTATGAGCTGATTGTGCCAATATTAGGCGCGTCAATCTTGCGCAATAAAGATACCAATGTTAAAGACACATATTTGGACAGCCTCTTAGAAAAAAAAGCGGGCCAGAGTGATTACGACACCGCTAAAGAGTTTATTGAGCGACTCAAAACAAATTTAGATATTTCAGTATCTACCCAAAAAGATAAAGTCACCTTTAAATGCGGCAATTTCGGCCAGTTCGAAGTAACCCTAACTCAAGACGAAGAAACCACCACCCCCCAATTAACCGTCACCCAACTTACCACCAGCGTCATACCGGGCGAGGCCCAAATGGCCGAGTCGAAGGATCTAACCACATCTCCCGTGTCATCGCGAGGGGCAGAGGACACCACTGTGTTATTGCGAGGGCACGAAGTGCCCGAAGCAATCTTTACCCCCACCCTCAAAGACCGCCTAACCTCGTTTTTTCAAAAAGCGCTTAGCCTTTTTACGACATACAACATCACTGCTTTTTCTTACGGCTTTTCCCTTAAACGCATTGGCACTGACCAAAAAACAGGCCAGGTTGTACGCGACTTTTTTACAGATAAAAAAATAAAAGCTTATAAAAAAACAGCCGGAACTAATTTCACTACAATTCTGAAAGATACGTCAATTGTGGGAAATTTTGTAGATGAGGTGAGGGTAATAAAAGAGAATCTTGGCAAGGTTGCCGCTTCTTACCGGTTTGAAACCACAATTAACAGTAAAAAAGTCTTAGTCATTGTAACAAACTACAGTAACGAATTTAATGACATGATGGGTGATCAATATGACCGGGTAATAGAAGAAGCTATATTTCATGAACAACGGGAACATTTTTGGGTAAAAACAATTGAAGCTGAACTAAAAAATAATAGGAAAACTAAAAAGTGGAAAATTTTAGCTAAAAATAAAATTCCTATTTCTCGCGCCGCTCATATTATTGCCGGCAGTGAACAGTTGCAACGATATGGCCAAAAAGATACCAATGGAGAGATTTCTGGGTTAAATGCTTATTCTCTGATGGAATTACAGAATATGGATATTCCGGCGTTAAAGGAGTTGATTCTCGAAGATCGTACTATGCATAATCTGATTTTAACGATGGCACGTGTGCGAGTTTCGAACCTTTTTAAACAAAAAGCCAACGAAATCCTGGAAAAGAAGAAAAAAGAAAATATTCAGCAAATAGAACACCACATCCAAAAAGCTCAAAAAACGGTTTGGGAAATAAAGTCTAAGCCTGATGAATTGCGGGTTAAATTTTCAGATTTAAATCTTTCAAAAAAAGAAGCCAATAAATTAAAGGCAGAACTTAATGACAAAATTAGAGAGTTAGAAACAGAAATAAACCTTGCAAGGGAAAAACTCCTCCGTCATTCTGAGGCCCCGAAGGGGCCTCAGAATGAGAAATTAACAATCGAAATTGATAAATTAGAAGGTGAACTTGTTTCTTTAAAAAGAGAAGACATAAAAGCCATCCAAAAAGAAGCCCGCCAGAACGCCAAATTAAGCCCGGATAAGGCGATTGAAAAGTTCAAAATAATGTATAACAAGTTTACAACACTGCAAGAAGGACATGAAATACATAAAGAGAAATATCTTGCGGTGGGCAAAAACAAAAGCGATAGGATGAACAAAAACGCGGACGCTATATGTCGAATTGCCGCGGACAACGCGGATAAAGCCGCGAAACAAGCTGAAAAAGACTATATGATCTTTGCCAAACAGGTTACAAACGGAGGGTTCAACATTGAAAAATATCTGCAATCCCGGTTTACAAAAAAAGACATAGATGAAAGGCTTGAATACGGATTTCGGTTAAAACAAGCGGCTTCGGAATATGACACGAATCAGGAACAAGCGGCGCATACAAAAGAAGGCGCTATGGTTCAAAAGAACGCTGAGGATCAGGTAAATGAATGGCTTCGTGAAATAAGCTCGACGCCAAAAGAAATAGAAAACAACTGTCTTCATCTGCGCCAGAAGCATTTTTATGAAGGTGGCAATATTTATGGCAAACTTAATGTGTTTGGCAATGCGATAAATAACAAGTTAGTAGAAGGGCTGGGAAGCGTAGAAGAATTGGTTAAGGAACACGGTGAAAATATTTATTATCCCGAACGTTCAGGCACAGCCCACGCTGAATTTATAAAGATTGCATCAGGCATGTTTTTATTGGCTCTTATCATGGAAAAAGGCTATACAATGGAAACTCAGGATCTGCGACTCCTTGAGGGTATAAAACTCTCCCAGGGAAAGATTATTCAATTCCCTACCGGTGAGGGCAAAGGTTCCGGCGCGACTTTTGGTAATATTCTAAGGGCCCTTAATTTTGAAGGATTTGGAACGGAAAATGAGAACACAGGCAGGCCTGTTATTTCTTATGAGAAAGACAAAGAACTCGCTCAACGTAATGCCAGGGACGAAAAAGAAGGTGACGGCATGGGCGGGGTTTACAGGCGGTTTTTGCAAAGCGCCAGATTTAAAAAGTCGGTACGAGTGGTAAGCAATGAAAGCACAGAAGCAGAACTTACAGCGGCTTTTACCACCCCTGGAGTTACTTACATCGCGTTCCCTGAAATGGCGTTTTTAACACAGCGGGACGAACAAAGCAAAAAGAAAATTTTTGGCAAAGGTTATAACAGCCAGACACGAGATATAGAATTGTATTTTGTGAATTTCGACGAGATAGATGATATTTTACTTGATCAATTTCTTACAAGCTTTCAAATCGCGGAATTTGGCGGGCCGGTAAAAGAACCGTTAAAGGTTTTTCATCAAAACTTAGCCATAATCGCGTATTGCTTAAAAAACAACCTAAAAACAGATGTAGCACGTTTAGGAAAAAAAACAATAACATTATTTTCCGATGTAAACGAAGAATTGGACACCTCTATTTGTGTCGTGGACAGGACAGGTGTGAATATCCATAATGTGTGGCTCACAAAATTCGGCAAAAAAATGGTCAAAGCGCTTCATGAAAAGGCAAACGGCAGAATAAGCGGTTATGAAATGGAATATGAAGAATTTGAAGAATATTTTCGAAGGGCGCTTACCGTAGAAATCGCGTATGTTTTGGGAAAGGATTACGTAATAGCGGATTTATCAGTATCAGACGCAAAAGAAAAACTGTCAGAAAAAATAAGTGAACGGGGTTTTTATCATAGGATTGGTCTGATTTCTCCAAACGGGCCTGTCACTGACCAAAGGCTTTCTGAGTTAGGCATGTTTATTGAAGCAAAACACACTATTCCGCGCGATGACGCGGAAGCTAATGTAACAATAAACGAGGATAATGAGATCAAAAGCTGGGTAAATGGAGTTAATGTTACTGACAGTGTAAAAGCTGAGCACTTAGCAGGGGCTTCCGGCACCATGCCAAAGGCTCTGACAAAGGGAGAAGTATCCATTATATTTCACAAAAATGAGGACGATCTTCTTGAGTTTCCCAGAAGGCATGAAAGGGTTGTCATTGAACTTCCAGGCGAGTTTGATGAAGGGATTGAAAAATTCTGTGAAGACACCGCGAAGAAAATAAAAGACCTGCGGGAAAAATTTGACTCCCCGCCAATAGCAATAATCGCTCCTAAGGGAGACATGGCAAGGGAAATATACCACAAGATCAGAGAAGCGCTTGATATCCCTGATGGAAACATAGATCTCATATCAGTTAACAAAGACGTGCCAAAAGCGGAAAAATACGGAGCCAGGCCAGGGCATGTTCTAATTGGCAGTAATCTTGTAGGCAGGGCAATAAACATGAGCCCTATGAAAATTGAAGACGGCATAGAGATTTTTGACAGTATTATTAGTTTTATTTCGGAAAGTGACAATAATACGACTGCAACAACGTTATTAGACAATATCAAAAAGATTTGCGCGCAATTAGTAACTGATCCTCAAATTCGAGAAAGGACCTGTACAAAAGCAGATTCCATCGAAATGATGGAACTCAAGGAAGAGCTTGAAGAAACGTTGAGAGAGCTGGTAAAACAGCTTGCAGGGAACGATAATAACGCCTTAAAAACCGCGCATGACGAGAGACAAACCGCTGAAACTAATCTTGCAAAAAAAGAAAAGGCGCTAAAATCCGCGATTAAAAAAAATGAGTTAGCCCGAGATGAAGACTTAATAAACGAGATTATAAGTGTAAAAGTGCGGAACGACTTAAAGCTGAGCATAGATTCGGACACTTTGAATAATGCCAAGTCAATTCTGAAAAAGTCAAAAGTGAAGGCTGAAATTGAGGATGTAATAAGGGCCAGGGTGTGGATGGAACAACTGGCAGGCTCAGGGTTTTCCGGAAGCGAACATCTTAAAGCGGTTTTTGAGGCGGAGGTAAATCTTAAAAACGCGCGCGGCGCTGGCAAAAAAAACGTGGATGCCGAAGTAAAAGCTGTGCAAAAGGCAAAGGAAAAGCTAAAAACATTTGATAATTCTTTGGAAAAACAACCACAAAGACTCCTGAATGCCTTTCAGATTATTATGACAAAGGCAGTTAACGGCCTTCAGGAGTCATATATCAAAATGAGCTCTGCGCGGCGCGGTTCACAGACCGCAGGCAGGGCCGCCAGATGGACAGATCCCGGTTCAATTACAGAGCATACACTTATGGATGTGGATGAGAATTATAGCCTCGACAGGCGCAACCCGTCAGAGGAAGGCACAGTCAGTGACGTAATTGACAAAGCCCTTCATAATGTTGAACTCCATCTTTCCTGGTGGGAAAAAATCCCGACATTAAGACGAATCACTTACGGCACAATGCGTGACAAAATCTGCACTGCGTATAACGACGCGAGGAATGAGTGGATTACATTGAAGAAAAAACTTCGTAAGAATTCACTCAATGAAGAGGAGAGGAAAGCTCTGGTCTTAATACAAAAAAAACTGGAAATATTCGCAAGTTTCGCGTATCTACAGGCGGACAAGATGGATTCAGAGGAACGAATAAGACGTTCGTATTTCGCCCGTTTGGATGATAAAAAACGCAAAGAAAGGGAAAAACTGAATGAGGAAACATTCAAGCAAAAAATTCTGTATAGCGAAGTAATCGAAGAACGCTATATAGATGGAGAAATAAAGAATGGAACAGCTTCGCCGCTTTTAGCGGAAAAGATTATAGATCTGATCTTTGAGCGCGCAATCGCGGAAATCAAAAAGGATCTGAAAGCGTTATCTAAACAAAAAGAAAATACCACTGAAAAACAAAAGGAAATAATCATGAAGAATATAAAGGAGTTAAGAGAACACCTTGAATTCTTTGAAATAGATAAACAAAGAATAGCCTTTTCTCTGGCGAAAAAGTTTACTGCCAAAAATGGTAACGGCAAAACAGCTTTATTGGAAGATTTGGCCGTAAAAAACAAAAAATCGTTTAAATCTGTTCTGAAAAAATTAAATGGCCAGATTAAAAAGGATTTCGCGGGCACAAGAATTTTCGATTTTGAAATGCTTCACTGGACAGAGGGCAAATTAATTTCAGGCTTGCTCTCCATATTAAATAAAAAGCAGGCAAAAACACTGGCAAAGACTCACAATCATAACATTCCACAGAGGCTTTATACCTATACCAAATTTGTTGATAAACAAACCAAAAAACTTTTTGGCAACAAATACAGGGATAAATTTGCAGAAGCCTTTTACGAGAAAGTGCTCAAAGAAAACTGGCATGATGAGTCAAAAAAAACACCGGAACTACTAAAAAAACACGAAGCAGGAGATATGTTGATGGCTTCTCAAAGCCAGGCTTTAAAAGAAATTTCCAAACAGGGCAAGTGGCTAAAATGGTTTAAGAAAACAAAGGTTGGCGGGAAGATTACGCGCGTATTTGACAAAATTTTTTATTATTTTAGCGCGAAGTGGCAAAGAGTGCGCGGAAATCATGAAAAAAAAGAAAGCCCTATAAGAAGTAAGCCTGTAGAAGTTGGGACTGTAATATCGACAGGTATTTTAGAAAAAAGCGTTACTTCCAAACAAGGTTGGAAACATTCAGTATGGGAAAAAAAGGACACATTTAATGAGACGCCTTATTCCGCGGAAAGCGCATACCAGCCTGATAATAGAGCTACTGTTGAAGAAAGAAAGACGCAAGAGCAGATTAAAAAGGCAGAAAAGGACGCTCTTAAAAAGACAGAAAGCGCTATTGAAAGCGATGCAAAGATGTCTGCCGCGATGAGTAGCGTGGTGACAGGGGCGGCATTAGCGGCGAGTGGTATGTCGATACCTGCGCCTGGAGTACCTGTACCGGTTCCTGTGCCGCCAATTCCCCAACCTAAGGGTGTAGTGTGCAGTCTTACAGTTTATGGCAAAAAACCTGAAGAAGAGGATAAGAGGGAATATTTCGCGGCGATTGATGAGCTTGTGAAAAAAGAAAAAGAGATCCTTCGCTTCGCTCAGGATGACGGGGGGGTAGCCGTTATCATCGATGACTTTGACACGCAGAGCGAGAAGGATGAACATGGCAATATTACGACACGAATAATAATTACAAAAGCGAAACTTGTTTATGAGCGGGACGGGGTTATAGTTGTCCGCTATATTGGCAAAAAAACTAAGGATGATCCTTTTATTGAAGGCGACTTGTGGAGGGCAGGATATGAAGCGCCAGAAGGCAAAACGGTCTTGCTTGTCGGAGATGATACTACGGGCAATCTTGACGCGCTTATGCAGGATTTAATAAATGAAGCCGCCCAGGCAAAAGTCGAAAAAAAAACAGTTATTGCTGTAAATAGCGCGCATTTTAACGCGGAAACTAATAAAGTCGAAATTAACGGCATTAAAATAATCTCGGTTAAAGACGGTTTTAAAGCCGCGAAATCTGTCGCGTTTACCGCGAAACGGATAAATCCTGACATTGATGACAAAGAACTCTCAGAAAAACTAACCAATACGTCTAACAAAACAAACATCCTGGCATTTAATAGGAATTCCCGCAGACTAATCGCCAACAAAACCGACAATCTTCTCGTTATGGAAGACATTGGCCCGGGCGAATTCTCTAAAGACTTTATGTTGTACGCGTATATTCTTGGAAAAGAAAAGGCGCGGGTTCACGGCACATTCGACCCTTCAATGATGGATTTGACGGAGTTATTAAGTGGCAAAAAGGGCCAAGGAATACAGAATGACCCGATATTTGGCGATGTTTTTACTTTAAACGATATTCCGCCTGACGAAATAAAGATTGCTTCGGCCACTTCGAGGCCTCGCAATGACGGCGGGGTACAAGCAATCTTAAAAATAGGCAATTGCGCAAAATTTACTGAAAATTACATTAACGGCAAGATTTCAGAATTGCCCGTACATAAACCTTTGCATCAGGGCAACCGGCTTCGCTTTTTGTTAAACAGGTTTTTAGAACCTTTAATGGTATGGATTGAATTATCTCCAAATCCTAATACTTGCCGCTTTGTTGTTTCAGCGTGCGTGATTATAGCGCTTTTTGTAGGACTTCCATACCTCGTAGGTGTAGGTATTTTAGGTTTTTCAGCTTTCCCGTTTATGACAAAATGCGGGATAATCGCGTCGAATTTTATTGTTGGCGCGGGAGTCTTGCTTTTGTGGAAAAAGGCCTGGTCAAAAGCCGAAGAGTCAAAACATCCCAGATTTATGAAAGGCGTTGTAATCACAACCGCGGCTATTCTGGCTGTTTTTACGATTTTTATTTTTTATAAAATAAGTCTGATTTCAGCCGTAGCCAATATTTTCAACTCAGGATGGACGTCAAAGGCGAGTTTCAAGCTCTTAGGCAAACGCTTATTCCCGGTAATGATGATAGGCTCTTCACTACTCGGCCCGAATCTGATAAATTTAGTTCATCCCAAGAAAAAAGCATTCCCCTGGCTCAGGCGCGTTCTCCGCGAAAGAATAGACAAAATTGTTGAACCTGAAAAAGAGCGTTCAAAAGCCATTTCCCGAGAAATTTTAGGCTTTACAGGAGAAACCGCGGAACAAATTCGGAAAAAAGCAGCAGATGCCCTTCTTGATTCAGACGGAAAAGATCCGAAACAAGTCTTAAAAGACTACGAAATGGCCCTGCGTCTTTATAGACACATACCGCTCGAATATGACAAAAAACAGCGCAAAAAGGAAAAGAGAGTACTAAGTTTAAATATTGCTAAAACAGGTAAAAAAATAATCGATCATAAAAAACGATTTGGTATTAAAGACAAAAAAACTGATTCTATGGCCGCGTTCACAAGCGGAAAAAAAGATTTAAGACAGGAAACAAAAGAAGCGGCGAAAGAAGCGCTTGGCGAAAATCAAAACGTCTTTAAACGGATTTGGTTTAAAATTTTCGCGAAACCGCCGACTTCAAAAGAACTCGACGAAATGCGGATAATTCTGGCAAAATTCGCGATAGAAGACAAAGACGGGCAAGCCGCCCTTAAATACATCAATAAAATTTTTTCCAGTAACCCCGACAAACACAAACTACACAACGAATTCGCCATAAACGCCGAAAACTTAGCTGAAAGCCTTAACAAAAAAGCGGAAAGTAAATGGTTCCCAAAGATAAAATCCGTTCTTAAATACGCATGGCCGGTTGTTTTAACTTTAGGTTATGTTTTTAAGCGTAATTTTGGTACAGGCGTGTCAGCTTTTGTGTTAAATAAATTTGGATCATCGAGGAAAGCTAAAGCCGTCGCGGCAGTCGCGCAATACACGGCTGACATCACGCGCACGATTCTTACTCCAAAGATATTCGGGATAAGCGTATTTTGGATAGCCGCGGCAATTATAGCGCTCGCGATAATAACCAAGTTTATTATTTTACCGTCACTACGGGTGATAAAAGCTAAGATAGAAAGAGAGCGTTTTCTGAAAATGGCAGAAGACGAAAAAAACGCCTTTTTAAAAGTAAGCTTACAAAATGCCGGTGAAAAAATACGACCTTTGACAATGCGGGAGAAAAAAGGGCAGGTAATCGGCAAACCCATGGCGTTTGCGGCCGGTTTTCTTTTGTTTATTCAGGGCGCGTTTATTGCCGCGGTGTCCTATACGAATTTTTTTCTGTGGATTCCCGGCAGGCTTAAAGTTTTATCAGTCTTACCGTTCATACTGAATTATCCGTTTTTTACGCCCGCGTTTATTTCAATAAATTTAGTGCTTAGTTTTGCCGTTGTCTATTTTTCGGTAAGAGCCGTCAAACTATATTTCAAACCTCCTAATTTTGAAAACGATGCAAACTTGATTCAGCATTATCTTGATTTGTGTGAAACAGAGAAAAATGAGAATAAAAAGAAACATCTTGCTAAGGCTGAAGAAATAGCCGCAAAATTCAATACAGAACGTAATAAAAAGAGGATATTAACGATAAAATGGAAAGATGAGAAGCAATGGCTTAACATACAGTTTACACTTTTACGATTTTTAAAGGTTAATGGCGCGTCCCAGGAAGAAATAAACGTTATCCTTGGTTCGCTTGATGATGAAGATTTTAAAATCGAAGGGAAAAGTGAGGAAGATCAGTTTATCATCGTTGAAGCGCTCCTCGCGATTCCACCGGATAGCCGCCCGGATAATTGGCGAGACTTGCTCAAAAATGTGTATAAGAAAATCGGACAGGCACAGGGGCCTGTCCCTACTATCACATCCGAAGTCGCCATCACCACTGTCATCCCGAGCGAGAGCACCGAAGGCACCACCACTGTCATCCCGAGCGAGAGCACCGAAGTCACCACCACTGTCATCCCGAGCGAGAGCACCGAAGTCACCACCACTGTCATCCCGAGCGAGAGCACCGAAGTCACCACCACTGTCATCCCGAGCGAGAGCACCGAAGTCACCACCACTGTCATCCCGGAATTCGCCGAAGGCGAATATCCGGGATCTATAACAAAAAAATACTTCGAATGGCAATTCGAACAAAAACTCAACACCGCGAAACTGCAAAAACTGTCCAAAATAGCTAAAGAGCTTGCTCAAAATAAAGATGAAGCACAAAAAGAGTTGGACAATCTAAAAGAAGCAGAAAAAGACTTGGACAAAGACACACCTAAAGCGATTACCCCAATTCCTTTGCCAAAAGAGACCTCTAAAAGAGAAAAGTCAATTGATCGAAAGATACTTGACAAAAAAGAAGAACTGAAAAAAGAAAAACAAAACCCCGCGCAACTCTATTTTGACCTTGCCGAATTGTATAAGGAAAAATTCAAAACACCCGAAGATGACAAAAAAAATCTTGCTGAATTCTATTACTACAAAGCCCAAAACGCTCTTTTACAAAAAACACCACAATCGCGCTTCAAGAGCTTCTGGCGCTATTTAACCACTGACCCGAATTTTATAGCAAGCGTGATTAACACGATTTTTAGGCGCCCGGTATTGCGTTACTCAAGCAGGGTCTATCTGATAAACGAAACCGAACGAAATCCGCTCAGTAATGATGACAAAAATCTTTTAGATAAGATCCATCGGCATCTTATTGAAATAAAACTGAGAAAAAATACTATTGTGAAGCATATTCGATTGGGCAGAGAAGCGCATTTGCATGGACTAATCGAAGCTGTAGAAAAAGATATCGAGAATCTTCTTAAGGATAAAGATGGTTTAAAAAAAGAAATGTCAACAGCGATTCAAAGTCTGAATCAATTGTTTGACGTGCTTTTTATGCGCAAAAATTATAACGTACGCGCCCCGTGGCCAAGAACAAAGAGGCGTAAATTTATTGGAAACCATTTAGATTGGATCAAAAAACACGAAGAAATTGATAAATCTTTAGCAGGATTAAAAGCAGCGCTTATTGGTACATTGTCCATGGAAAAGACTACGACGCGGCATAGAATGAAAATATCAGGTTTAAATAAAATAGTAAACGAATTAACTAACAGAGGAAAAATGGAAGAGTTAGACAAGTTAAAAGAGACTCTAAAAAGTTTAATTAATAAACAGTTAAATTTCCAACTAAAAGATGTTGATAAGCCTGACGCGCGAAAGATGATTATAAAGAACATAATCCAGCCGCTTCTTGTGAATTTTTTCGAGGTGGATTTGAAACTCAACCGGGAATTATTTAAACACCGGTTTTCTTTTAGTGGAAATGTCGAAACAAAGAATTGTATTGACCTTATATGGCTCCAGTGGCTGGAAAGGACTATTCCCTCACACTTAGCCCGGCGTGCTAACGAAACAGACGATGAGTACAATAAACGCGTACAAGGAATAAACAAAAGTCTGGAAGGCTTTTTAAACGATTTAATTAAGGATTCTATAAATAATAAGAGTGACGAGATTCAAGATGCAGTGCTTAAAATTGTTAAAACACTTATAAGCAATCCAAAGGTTGATTACAAGGTTCTTATAGATGGAGGCCTTAAATATTTGCGAACGCAGGAATCTATAGATCCCGATAACACCTTCCTCCTCAAACTCAAAATTCTATTTGAGGAGCAAACACTTTTAAAAAGATTAGACAAAGAAATAGACAAGGTAGAAAAATTCGAGATGAATGATTTTAAACAACTTGAAGAACTGATAGCGTTGTACAGCAAAGGACTGTACTATGAAAAAATTATCAGTGTGATTGAAAGATATTTTTCAGACACAAACGAAAGGGCCGGAATAATAAAAAAGATTTTAGGGGATGTAAGAATAAACACATCGAAACTATTACTTAACGGGCTTTTTAGACAAGAACTGCAACGCGGGCAAAACGTGTCTGCCAAAATTATTATTAACATAATGGGCAAGCTTAAAGAAAACATCGGAGAAGATGAAACACAGTTTAGTTTTAAGGATGTTTTAGGGAAAACCAGAGAGATCCTCAATATTGAAACCATTTATAAAGAAGATACCGGCATAATTAAACAGATAATCGATGAAATTATTTTGAACCGGTGTTTTGAAGATATAGAAAAATTCGCAAACTTACTTAACAACTTAGACCTTTCCGTAAAGATACGATTAGTTAACGTCATTCATGATTTTGCTGAGACTATGCTGTCAAAAATCAATGCGCCATCACCAACAACAGAAAAAGACAAAATCATCAAAGAAAACCTCATTATCTCAATTACAAACCTTCTCTCAAGCATCGCCTATACAGAAGATAAGGACATCGTTTTACCTATGTCAGTACTTAATCTGTATAAAGATCATCTAAAACCCCTAAAACAAAACCGTAAAAAAGAAGCCCAGCAAAAACTCTGGGACGCGAAAGAATGGGAATACAAAGAGTATCTACTGCAGGCCGCGATATTTGAAGCGGAAGAAAAGGGAGAGGATACCATAAAAGAATATGAAAAAATTATCGAGCTTTTTAAAGAAGAAGTAGAAGACCCTGAAGTGAAAGTCACAGTGGAACGACTAATTTCGTTAAATAACAGGATAATTACCGCGTATAAGGCCATAGCAAGGATTTATGCCAATGTAGGAAATACAGCCCAGTCTGAATTATTCACAGGAAAAGCAAATAAATGGATCGCTTTACATCCCCAGCAGACAGTTGTGACTGAACATGGTAAGGCATGGGAAGCCTATATCAAATCTCTGGAAAACACAATTAAAGCAAAACCGGACGACCCTGAAGTAAGGAAACAATACGCGGACGCCTTAGTCAGCGACTATATCGACGCGTTACAGGATTATACCAAGCAATATGAACTTAAACAGAGAATAGAAAAAGAGAAAAAGCAAATAGAAAACCGCATCGATAAACTTAACAAACAAAAATCAGATTTAGAAGAAGAAATTAAAGAGTTCCGCATTGAACTTCGGACATCTGAAATACGAATAGATGAAATGCGAAAAGCCGGAAGTGAGTATAATACCGAATGGGATGAATTAGCAAGAAAAGGCAAAAAAACTAAAAGCGAAATATCGGAAAAAGGGGAATCTCTAAATAAAATCGAAGCAAATTTAAAAGCACAGCAAGAAAGATTAAAAACAATAAAAAAATCTTTAGAAAACCAGGAGAAAGACACCAAAAAAGCAGAAAAAAAGAAAAACGATCGAAAAAAAGGCCTCACCCCTCCTGTCATCCCGGGAACAGCCGAAGCCGCTCCGATTGTCATCCCGGAAACAGCCGAAGCTGCTTCGATTGTCATCCCGGGCGAGGGCGAAGCCCGAGACCCGGGATCTATAATAAACAACGCCTTAAACAAATACCTTGACGCAATCGAATTACCTGATGAGTCAAAAAAAGAGGGCCAAAAAACTCTGAAAGATACAAAAGAAAAGTTAATCGCGTATGTATATCATAACCCAGACAGATTTCCCGAACTTATAAAAATAATCAATGAACGGCTCAATAGAATAAAATATACCGAGCCAAATAGAAAAAAGCGTTACGAACTTGAAAAGCGGCTTAGAAAACTTCGTTTAGAGCTCGCGGAAAGCGCTTTTGGCCTTTTGATAATAACGAGGACGTTTCTCCAAAATAGTAACCAAGAAAATGTTACCATTGGCAGAGTATCGTTTACCGCCATTGAAGTCTTTGAATATATTCAGGATCAATACAAACAGAGTAATAAAACATCCAAATTGGCATGGTTTTTGCTGACGATTTATGCGGATACTGCCACGCCGCGTCTTTTACGCGTAATTGCCCTTTCCGATTTCATTGACCTTATCTATGAACAACTAAACCTGTCAACCCGCAAAGACAAAGAATTACCAAGTTTTGATAAGTTCTTTCGTGAAGTTTTACAAAAAGTGTTTAAACTCCCCAAAATCGCGGAAATGCAAGACGCTGAAACTCTTTTCCGCGGCAAAGCAGTCAATGCTTTGTCAATATTTTACGATTGGAAAAAGTTACCAAAGGAGGGAAAAGAAGCCTGGAAAAATGAAAAGCACGTTCTATTAACAAACGCACTGAGTGTTTTGGAATCAGTTTACGAAATTTTAAAAGCCAGGCATTTGGATAGGGTGGATTTGTCCG
Source organism: Candidatus Omnitrophota bacterium (assembly GCA_043822245.1). Classification (GTDB taxonomy): domain Bacteria; phylum Omnitrophota; class Gorgyraeia; order Tantalellales; family Tantalellaceae; genus JBDRBY01. Next base: position 12,354 of record JBDRBY010000055.1, on the reverse strand, counting down.
GTAAAAATACTGGCATAACTGGCATAACGGTAAAGTTCGAATTACTGAGCAACATTAAAATTGATTCCGCGTTGAAAGATGTTATAGCTAAGATCGCCCCAGAAAATAAAACAAAGGCTGAGTTCATTTCAGAGTTATTATCGGCAATGAAAGAAGCAAATTGTGACGCGTGGCATAAGATGAATGGTAAGAAAAAGCGTTTATTTTTGGTATCACAGATTCCCGCTTTCGCGGGAATGACAGGTGGTGCGGGAATGACAGTGGAAATAGAGACCTATGATCCAGAGCGGCACCCTGAACAAGAGCTAATGGACGAGGCAGATGCCATTTGGCAAAAGGCGAGAAAGACAACAGATTTCAAGGAATTCCACAGAGCAATAGCAAAATACAAAGAAGCTATTGAAATCGCGCCAGAAAACAGCACTGCGCATTACAAGCTTGCTAAAGCGCATCATTATCTTAAACATTTTGACGAAGCCCTTAAAGAAGCGCGGGCGGCTATTGAAAAAGACCCCTTTAATTTTGAATCGCACAGGCTTATTATAGACATTCACAGGATACTTTCTGATCCATTAAAGCTCTACAAAGCGTACATTTCGCTTACAGAAGCATACAAGAAAAAAGGAGAGAAAGAACGCGAAAACCGTGACGAATATAAGGCCTTGGAAAATTTCAAAAAAGCTCTTGAAACACTGGAAATCGCGGAAGACATTGCCCCTCACCGCGCCGAATCCTACGTGTTACGCGCCGAACTCTCCGTGTCATTGCAAGGAGTTGCCCCCGCCGTGTCATTGCGAGGGCGCGAAGCGCCCGAAGCAATCTTACACAACATCAACAAAATCCTAACCTGGCAGGATTATTCCCGCGTACGAAAATTCCTGTCATTTAGAAAAAAACGTAGAATCCCAATGGAAATAACCGACAGCTTGGTTTTACGCGCGCGCCTTATCCGCGCGAAGATTAGAAGCGAGAATCAAGAAGTCAAAAAAGCGTTCTCTGATTATAAAAAAGCTGAAAAGATGAAAGATAATTCGAAAGAGACGTTTTTGGGCATGGCCCAGGGGTATGGAGCCAAATATAAAATCGCATCAAGCCGAAAGGCGTTTATTCTAAAGATATTGCCGCTATCAGGCGCGCTTATTTTTCTGTCAGCCTGTACAGGCGCGAAATTAGCCTTTTATAGCGGAGTTTTCAATATCGTAAAAGGATATGTTTTCGCGACGCTTCCTTACGTTGTGCTAACTCTCATAATAGTAGTTCCCGGGGTTTTAATAGGCCATTATTTGTACAAATATATATTTGTACTGCCTAAGACCTACAAAACCCGGGCCTATACCTATTACAACAAAACAATTGAAAAGGATAAGACAGATATTGAATTATATCGAAAGGCTGTAAATTTCGCGAAAGAGGCAGGCGATAAAGAAAAGGCGGGCGCTTACGCGAAAAGGGCAATAGACAATGTAAAAGTTGAGGCAATTGTCAATAAAACTGACGAGGCGCGTACAAAACGCTTTTTAAATGAAATGAGCATGGCCGCGTTAAATGGGCTAAAAGAGGGCATACAAAAAGATTTAAAATGGAGAGTAAGAGATTTCATATTGTCGCCTTCAAAATATATTCAGCGTCTGCGAGGCGCGCTTACAAAAATCGATTCCGCGGAAAAGGTCGCGGAAAAGATGTTTGATTCAACTGAGAAAATTCGGGAACAGTCAGCTCTAAAATCATTTAAGAAAAAAGCGCATAAAAGAATAGTGAAATTACATACCTGGTTCTGGTGGAACATTTCATCATTCTTGCGTAAAAAACATCGCTACAATGCAAGATTAAGCCATGCTCGAGTTTTGATAGCTCAAGGCACAAAAATCGATCTGGCTATTCGTATTTTGAAGGATTTAAGAGGTAAATCAGCCGCGCCTTCTGTTGAAAAAGATTTATTCGAAGCATATGTAGCACAAAAAGCATATGACAAAGCGCTAGAAATAGAACCAAACAATCGCAAAATTCAAATTAAAAAGAAGGTGTCAGATTTCCAACATTACACCGAAACGGTTCCGGAAAGCAAACAGGAAATCATCGAAGATTTGGAAAAAGCGCTTTCAGAAAACATCCTTTCAGATGATGAAAAACTCGAAATCCACGGCCTTTTGATTTTATATTTGATTTTATATTATGAACTGCGTGACCCTGTTAAAACCGAACACCACAAAAGACAACAAAACATATTATTGCGTAAAAAAGATTCGGTTATAGAGGAGTATTATTTATCGAGTGATATCAAAAAACAGGAACAGGCTAGGCAGAAAAACTGTAAAGAAATATTTATGCTCTCCCGCAAAATAGACAAACTAACGTCTGAAAAAAAGAAAAAAGAACAAAAAATCAAAACACCAAAAAGTAAGGGTATGAAAACAGCACTTGAGGCACGGATAGCCACTATAGAGGCGGAACTTGCGCAAATACAGATAGGAGAAGTTACAGATAGAATACCCCTTAACAACATAAGATCAATCCACATTCTTCGAGAACAAGTAAAAAATAATCCTGGCGAAAAAGACGGTTTAATTTGTTTTTTGCGTTGGGTAATTGAAAACAAAAAAATTACGAATGCGAATGATAGCGCGCTGGTAAAACTGATGTTAGCGGAATTATTAGGCCCGGAAGAAGAATTTGCGCGCCTTATTAACGATATCCGTCCAGTGCTCAATCGTCTGACAGTTTCTGAAAAAATGCGTTTTTATTTGTTAGATGTTAAAAACACGCTTGAACCTGTTTCAACCCTTGACAAAGTCAAGGTAGAAACCGGTTTACTAATAACCTGCATTCAAACACTTTACCAGACAATGGATTCACGCTACGATACCAAATACGACAATGACATAATTTCTCTTTTTATCCAGGCAATTACAAAATGGAAAGAACAAACTAAAGCGAAAAATACTTGGCCCTCTGAAATATTGAACTTTTTATCGCATGAGAACCTACGACCACTTTTAGAAAACAATCCTGCGAAAGCAAAAGAACTACTAACAATTATTTTAGACGCGAAGTTCCTTTTTGATGAGAGTATGGTTCCTCTTCTAAACGCGTTATTAAAAAGCCCGAAGCTTTTCGATGATATAAAGGCGCATATCTTACAACTTTTGTACGCGCAGATTCGCGAAACAACTCTCTCAGATACAAATTTGGGGAATGTGGATGATTTAGTAATGACACTAAAAAAAATGTGTAAACAAAAAGTCTTTACGGTTTATGCTATGGCGCTTTTAAATCGTATTTACCGCGTTCAAAAGAAACGAATAAGAGCATGGTGGATGCTTAGTAAACAAACTAAAGGGGTAATGTTTTTTCAGCAGGGGAAAGAATATCAAAAAGACCAAAAACTCGCGTCCGCGTATGACAGCTTTAAAAAAGCGGAAAAAAATGGATATAAAACCGCTGATTTTTATAAAAAATTCGGCATAGTTACCAAAAAACTTGCTGAACAAAAGTCCAAATGGAATATGCTGGAAAACGTGGAAAAACTTTTTTTAGATGCCTTAAATTACATGAAAAAAGCAAAAGAGCTTAACCCAGACCTGGAAAAAGACGAAGACTTTATTAAGGAGCTTATAAGTCTTTATGTGAGTATTTCGCGAAACACAGGTTCTTTCGCGGAGACTAAGGAGAAATATTTAACGTTTTTAAAACGGAGAATCAGTTATCTTGAAGAATTATATAAGCTCAGCCCAACGAGTTTTACTTCAAACGCGAAAAACCGGGAAGCAGTGCATATATGTCTTGAGTATTTAAACTTACTATTTTTCGGCATGAAACAGAGAAGACAAAATGCGAACAAGTGGATATTAGCCCGACTTATAGCGTTTCAGGCTATCAATAACGTGGAAACCGAGACAGAGGAAAATACACGCGAAGAATTATACCGCGCGCTATTGATTGACGAAAACTGCGCGATCGCGTGGCTGGGCTTAAGAGACTTGGCGCTAAAGTCCGGGAACAAAAAGGAGGCCGATCAGTATTATGAAAATGCTGTTAAAGTTGAACCGAATTTTGCCCAAAAGACCGATAAAATAGATATCGCTAAAGAATATATCGAACGTGGCCAATTTTCGGATGCAAAGGCTATACTAAAACAAGTTGAGGGACCTGAATCTGACCGCCTGCTGTCCGAAATTACCGAGATTGAAAAAAAGGTAAATAACACGATTCTGCGATATGCTAATGCAACGGAAAGACAGGATCAGTTTAAGGAAGAAAAAACGGTAATTGACAAACAATTAAAAGATTTGAGAAATTACAAAAGCGATCATGCGGGTGAATTAAGAGAAGGTAAAAAGCGGCAGATCGAAGCGCGAATAAGAAACTTAGAAGACAGCTTTGAAAATCTCTTAGGCCCAAAAGAAAAACATATTTTAGCGCGCGAATATATGCAAAAGGAAAGAGAAGAACACGCAAAGTGGGAGAAAGATCCGGTACGAAAAAGAGAAAAAGAACGCGATAAAAGAAATGAACAAGTACAGGAATTACTTAAAACACGAGAATATGATCTTAATAGTGCGGTCACTCGTGCGAAAGAAAAAAACAAACTTCTGTCATTGTCCGGCTTGACCGGACAATCTAATCCTATAATAAATTTCATCCTAAACTTAGCTGAAAATGCTTTGCAGAAAAGCGAATTTTTAAAAGCTGATATTTTGATAACTAAAGCCTTAGAGTTTGACGATAAAAACGCCAGAGCCCAAAAGTTAAATAAAACGCTTCAAGAGAAAAAAGACGAAATCGCCGAATTAGAAAAGAAAACGGAAGGAGAAACGAAAGAAGCTCGAGAAAAACGTATTAAGGATTTTCGAGAGACAAAAGAAAAAGAAAAATACGAGGCAATAGAAAACAATATCTCAGGAGCAACCCCCGATGAACTAAAGGATTTATTTGGCTATTGGCAGAGAAATAAGGAAAAATTTAAAGAAAAGCTACTTGATAAAACGTTAAATATAAAAGAGAATCTGAAACCCATAGCCAAAAAAACGTATGACACCGCGCTCGCGAAAGAGCTCATAAACCTTTTCTTTTTGTCAGATGGGGCGTTACACGCTATGCTTTCCGCGCTTCTGTCGCGCACGAAATATGGCAAAGACCTTATTTTTATTCGCGGTATTCTTCCTTCTTTCAATGAACAATTTTTTAAAAAACTCGATCAATATCTTAATGGCGAGCCGCACGCACAACAATTTTTCATACAATTTAACTCAAAAAATAGCAAACTTTTAAAAACTATTCGAGATTCTATCATTTTGATGCGCAATAGGAATTTCGATTTTATAGACAAAGGATATCGAGATGCGATACATTTCTGCCAAGCCATGCTTGGTTGTATGAAAAAAGATTTTAAAACCGCGATTTTATCCTCAACCAAATGTCTTGAAGGGGATTACCGGCTCAAAGCGCAGAGGCTGCTAGTTTATTTATATAAGTCTGAAAACGAAGAAGTTTTCGCGTGGCATACTTTTTACGCGATGCATCGCGAAGCGCCTTATGACGAGTTGACCCAAGACGCGGAAAAAGAATTTTCTGGTATTAAATACGATAAAGATATTAGAGACAAACAGCTATTGTATGGTTTAAAACATTTAGTGGGGGCTCCATTCGTTGAACGTGGAATTTATTTCGGCTTGCCGCTCTTTTTATCACTTGGCATGATTGTGTTTGTACCCCGTGAACTTTCCCTTGTTACGTTTTTAGTCACGATAACCATTGGTCAAATTATATCCGGCAGTATTTTTATAAAACGCCATAATGGAAGCCGTTTTACCGCGTCAATCATTACCGGGCTTAACCTGCTCCTGCCATATTCCCTTTTCCTAATGAAAACAAGCCCGCAATGGCTTTTTGTTATGTCTGTCATAATCCATATGGCTGTTAACTTATACGCGTTTACGAGAAACATAAAAGTTACGAAAAAATTCATGCCCTACGGTACAATTGAAAAAGTGCCCGCGAAACCCGCCGAACCGATTGCCGTGGTTCAAATTGAAGGTGCTGATGAGACTATGCTTCAGAAACTATCTGAAGCATATCCAGATATAAGGTTTGCTCCCTCTGTCATTTCGAGCGAGGACTTTGGTCCGAGTCGAGAAATCTTACCCCAACGCTTCCTAATCGACATGTCTCCTGAGGACGTGAGAGACAATATCAATGGCATGGTAAAATACGTGCGCAAAGCGGCGTTTGTTGAAAAATATCCGTATTACGCGGGGTTAGACTCGGGTTCGGTGGCTAAATTGAGGGATGAACGGCTTAAAAACGCGATTATTACGATAACCAAAGAGTTTGAGCAAGAGACTTTTATAAATAACACGATAGACGCGAGGATAGAAGCGGCCTTTGCCGGTAATTATGCCTCTGATTTACTGAGTGAGGCTGAGAATATGGCCATGGCTCAAAAAGTAGAAGACGAGGCTGTGGAAAAGATAACCGAATTACAGGCAAATAACCTTATCCCCGCGCGCCAAGCGGTTATATATGATTTGCGTGATATGCCTGAAAGTGTTTTTTCATCCATGCTTCCTGCTGTTAAGCGGCTTGCGACTAAGGACCCCAATTTGTACATGTGCCTGGTTGACCCACAAGGCCGCTTACAGGAAGCTTTGGATGCTGACAATATCTTAAATGTCTCGATCCCTGAAGGGCAGGAGGTGGATGTTATTGCCATAGCAAGAGAACTTTTATTGGAGAAATCTAGGCTCCGTTCCGATGAGTTCCCATTGTCAGCTATATCGATTGTCACCGCTGAAAGTAAGACGGAAGAGTTTATCCCGCATTTGCGGACCGACGGAAAAGAACGCGCTAATTTTGTAATAGTAGGGCAAAAGTCACAGGAATCAAAGGAACTTTTAAATATGATTCCGGCAATCGCGCTTATGGGCATACTCAAACGTTACGAGTCTGGCCCTGAACAGGCAAATGTGGTAGCGGTTGAATGTTCTGATGAAATTTTAAGAACAATAGGAGCGCTTGCCGAAATTCTCCTAATGCCAATTACGCGCTTTAATCTTTCTGAAATGATAAGCCGTGAAATTGCCTCGTTAATCCAAACGGCAGTGTCGGTATAAGAAAGAGGGTAGGATAGCGCGGGATCTTGTAATAAAACGCTTTTTAGTTGCCAATTTCAGCTGGTAGAGTATACTCAAGTAAATACTTGACAAAAGGGAGAGGGAAAAAGGATAAAAGTTTCTTACCCACCTTTGAAAAAGGGGGGCAGGGGGGGATTTAAAAAAGTCGGTAAAGCTCAAAGTTTTTAAATCGAAAAAGGAGAACAAATGATGAGAAAATTTTTTAGTTTGTTGGCAATTGTGATATTAAGTTTTTGTTTCGCGTTTCCTTTCGCTGATTCCGCGTATGGAGCATTTTGGGACAGAACAAAAACTGAAACTGAAACTGTAACTGTAACAGCAGAAAAAAAAGATGTACCACTTGAAAAATCCGAACAATCCGTTGCCGTGCCCCAGAAATCGCCTGAGATCGGTGAATTAACCCGTGAAGAAATAATTGCGAACCTAAAAGAAGTTTTTCAGTACCACCAAAATATCACTGCCGGAATTAACGGGTTAAACAAAGTTGAGGATGGACAGGGCGGGACCAGTTATGAGTTTAACGGACAAAAACTGGAAGATTTGGATAACTCGGTGTTATCATCGCTTTTTCAAAATGCGAATCAACAGCTTTCTTTGGAAAATTTTGACAGAACACAAAAACAGCTTCGCGAGTTAAAACAGCTTCAGTCTTTCAATAAAATGCGGCAAACTGAGCGAAGTCTTAAAAATCTCAGGCAAATTGACAATCTTAACAGAACACAGAGAGCCCTTCGGCAGACAGCCCGGTCCGTAAATCCTCCCAAAACATATACACCGCCGAAAACTTATAGGGCGCAAAAAAGATACTAAGAATAACCGTTTTACTCTACCGTTCTTTAGTTAGCTCCCTTTTGCCTTCCGATAATATATATTATGTTAACTTCGATGGTTTTGAAGTAGAGACGCGATTTATCGCGTCTCTGTTTCTTACCCTCTCTGGAGCCCTAAATTTATAATCTTTTGAAGAAGTTTGTCATAAGTGACGTTGGTTTTTTTAGCTGACTCGGCAAGCTCGTCGTTAATTGTTAAGGCTGGATTGGCATTTGCCTCAATTATGTAGATCTCGTTTTGAGGCGTTACTCTTAGGTCAAATCTCGCGTAACCGTCCAATTGAAGCGCTTTGTAGGCAATTTTGCAGATATTTTGGATTTTTTTGGGCAAATCGCTTGGCAGACGTAAAGCATATTCATTCTTAATACCCCACTTTTTTCTGTACTCATGGTCCCATTTGGCTTTATATGTTGCCAGCTTGGGCGCATCATCCGGAACCTCCTCGAAGAGTAGTTCTCTGAGTGGAAAAAAATCTAGCTTTTTGTTGCCTAAAACGCTGGCATATAGTTCTCGCCCTTCAATATATTCTTCCGCAAGCGCCGGCATATCGAATTTGTCATAGATGTATTCAATTCTCTCCGCGAAATCTTTTTCATTTTCCACAAAAGACGCTTGTGCTATGCCAACCGAGGCTTCTTCCTGCAAAGGTTTAACAATAATAGGAAATTTAAGCCTCCTTGGCATCCAAATTTTTTGGTTTTTTCTAAAAATTTGAAATTTCGGCACCTTTATTCTGTGATATGTAAGTATTTTTTTTGTCAAGGCCTTGTTATTACATATCATAAGCCCAACGGGACTGCATCCAGTATATGGAACTTGAAGCAATTCACACAATGACGGTATATTTTTATCCTGTGAGGCTTTTCCGTTAAAAATTTCCGTTAAATTAAAAACCACATCTGGCTCAAATTCGCCTTTCGCTTTTATAAAAAGGGTTATGTCGTCATATATACCAAGCGGCTTTACTTCATGTCCGTCTTTTTTCAGCGTTTCTATTACAAACGCTTCCGTAAGCCACTCTTCCCGTTTAAACTCTTCCTCGAAATTCTGGTCATCGGGCGGGGTTCCCGCGCTGTCAAACAGAACAAGTATTTTTAGATTTTTCATCTTTTTCCTTTTTGTATCTGCCTGTATAAAGATAATTCATGATCTGAGCGGTGACGTACACGGATATTTGAAGCATAATTTTGTTTTCGTCGATTTGATATTTTAATTTTAAGTCTTTACACCGCTTGGTTAGATTCTTTAAAAGACGATTAATTCTAAATTTTTTCTCACCCGTGGATAAAGACACATTGCTCAAAAGTTCGTTGTTGTGCCGCGCGATCAATTTATAAGCGTCTGTGCCGGACTCCGCGCCGGGAACTTCACCGCTTTTCGCGAAAACCGTATTAAGAAAAAAATCATGAAAATCACAATAATCTTCAGCATATAATTTTCTTCTCAACTCGTAATGCCTTTTTAGAGTTGTTTTCATCCTTGAGGCAACCCAGTATTTACCGCCATTTGGCTTCTGGGGAGGTTTTTCTGAAATTTCCAGCATCAATTCGTCAATATATTTGAGTTTCCCCAAAGCCTTCCATCCTTTATATTTTTCCCTCCAATCCGATTCAGGATTGAGCCAAACCGCGAAAGTTTCGGCAAAATCTTCATCGGGATGATATTGAGCGTACCACTCTTCCAAATGGCGGACAAAATTTTTGCTGTAAGGACGGTATTTGTATTTTTCCGGATACTCTTTATAAAATGATCCAAAAAGTTTTTTCCATTTTTTCCTTTTGTAAAGAAAATAAGCGTAATTAATCGTATGCCCTGCCTCATGCCGCAGGAGCTTCATCAGCGAGTTTTTGTCCCCGCCTTCCACTTCCAGCATCATTTTTTGTTCTAGTTTTCTTAATCTGGGATGCGCCAAAAAAAAGGCGATTCCGATAATAGGTTCGCCGTCAGGACACAGCCATTCGTCGGCCAAATAACTTTCCGGCCGGAACTTAATGCCTTTTCCTTCTAATTCGTCATACAGCTGATGAATCCCCTCTTCTATTGGTGTCCCATGGATTTTAAGCCCCAGGTCACAGAACCTCAAAGCCAAAAGCTCCTCATCGGCTAGTTTATCTAGATCAATTAGTTCCGTATTATTCATAAAACGTAGTATATCATATTTCCTCAAATGTGGTATAATCATTAACATGAAATATGACCCTTTTCAACAAAAAGCCATCGATTACATTAACCAGAACTTTTCTGTGATTGTTTCCGCTCCGACCGGCGCGGGAAAAACCGCCATCGCGGAACATGTTATAAACGACTGCCTGGAAAAATCGAAAAAGGCGGTTTATACCGCGCCTATCAAAGCGTTGTCAAATCAAAAATTCCGTGATTTTCAGGGAATATTTCATGATAAAATTGGGATACTTACCGGAGATGTCAGCATTAACGCTACCGCGTCGATACTCATAATGACTACTGAAATATTCAGGAATAAGATCATCAGCGAAATTTCCAGCCTGGATGAATACTCGTGGATAATATTCGATGAGATACATTATTTAGATAACTACGAACGCGGCACTGTCTGGGAAGAATCGTTAATCTTTCTTCCTTCTCACATGAAGATGCTCGCTTTATCCGCGACTATCCCCAATATTAACGAGTTTGCCGAGTGGATACATTCTATACACAATTGCCCACTCAAAATTGTTAAAGAAGAAAAACGGCCTGTTCCACTTCACTTCTTTTACCAGTATCAGGGAGAAATCTTCGATAACATCCATAAAATACATAATTTAAGAACTGATAAACCGCAAGGGCGGCATCCGCGAGCAAGGAAATTTTATGAATCAAAAAACACAAAACCAAACAGGTTAGGCTCCTTGATAAGGCATTTGTCCGAACACGACCGCCTGCCGTGTCTTTATTTCGCGTTCGGCCGGCGGCGCTGTGAAACTCTGGCCGAAGAAATGCGCGGTTTTGATTTTCTTTCTTTTGAAGAAAAACAAAAGATTCGCGGGTTATATTCCGACTTATGCAACCGGTTTGATCTAGAAGGCGAAAAAAGCACGGCTATTATGCGGCCGCTTATTGAAAGAGGTATCGCCTATCATCACGCGGGTATGCTGCCGACTTTGAAAGAAGTAGTCGAGCGTCTTTTTACCTCAAGGCTTATAAAAATTATTTTTACAACCGAAACCTTCGCGTTAGGCATAAACATGCCCTCACGCACCGTTATCTTCGATGAACTGCGAAAATACTACGGCAGAGGCTTTGCCACACTTAAAACACGTGATTTTTACCAAATGGCCGGCAGGGCCGGCAGGCGCGGAATAGATTCCGAAGGGTTTGTTTATAGCCGCGTGAATGCCAATCAGATCTCATCGTCGGAATTACAGAGGGTTATATTCAGCCCGCCGGAAAAAGTACGTTCACGTTTTAATCTCTCATATGCCACGATATTAAACCTTTACGATAAATACCAGGACTCTTTGTATGACATATATCCCCGTTCGTTTCATTTTTTTCAAGACAAGAAAAACAAACAAGGAGCTGTTGAGATCATGCGTACCAAGGTACGGTTGCTGAAGGAATTGGAATATATTAAAGACAGCCGCCTCACAGAAAAAGGATATTTCGCGGGTAATGTTTATGGATATGAACTTTCTTTATCTGAACTTTATGAGCAGGGAACACTTGAACATTTATCTGAAATAGATTTAGGTGTTCTGATAACCGCGCTTGTATTTGACCCCCGCAAAGGCGCCGAGAGGCCCAAGGTTAATAAGCACATTAAGTATTTAAGGCAAATGACGGATTCTGTAATTTACGGCATACATAAAAGAGAAAAGAAACACGGGATACAGGATTTAAGCAAAGATTACTACTATCATCTTTCTCCATGCGTTGAAGCCTGGATGCGACAAGAACCGTTTGAAAAAATATTAAAATTTACGGATGCAGATGAGGGAGAAGTGATACGAAACTTTAGAATGTGCCTACAAATATTGCGCGAAATTCTCGACTCCCCCGCCCCGCCCTCTTTCAAAGATAAAGTCAAAAAAGCCGTTTACCTGATCAACCGCGACATAGTCGACGCCGAAAAACAATTGCGCGAAATCTGACCAGCAGTCCTTTCCCCCCTTTGAAAATGCGTCCGAACTTTCCCCCCTTTGAAAATGCGTCCGAACTTTCCCCCCTTTGAAAATGCGTCCGAACTTTCCCTCCTTTGAAAATGCGTCCGAACTTTCCCTCCTTTGAAAATGCGTCCGAACTTTCCCTCCTTTGAAAATGCGTCCGAACTTTCCCCCCTTTGAAAATGCGTCCGAACTTTCCCCCCTTTGAAAATGCGTCCGAACTTTCCCCCCTTTGAAAATGCGTCCGAACTTTCCCCCCTTTGAAAATG
>JBDRBY010000054.1:0-17415 GCA_043822245.1 Candidatus Omnitrophota bacterium | reverse complement strand
CACGAGGGATTCTGATTTTCCCTTTTTCACACGAGTGATTCTGATTTTCCCTTTTTCACACGGGGGATTCTGATTTTCCCTTTTTCACACGAGGGATTCTGATTTTCCCTTTTTCACACGAGGGATTCTGATTTTCCCTTTTTCACGCAAGGGATTCTGATTTTCCCTTTTTCACACGAGGGGATTCTGATTTTCCCTTTTTCACACGAGGGGATTCTGATTTTCCCTTTTTCACACGGGGGATTCTGATTTTCCCTTTTTCACACGAGGGATTCTGTTTTTCCGTTTTTCACGCAAGGGATTGTGATTTTCGCTTTTTCACACGAGGGGATTGTGATTTACCATTTTTCACCCGGGGGATTCTGATTTTCCCTGTTTCACTCGAGGGATTCTGATTTTCCCTTTTTCACACGAGGGGATTCTGATTTTCCCTTTTTCACACGAGGGATTCTGATTTTCCCTTTTTCACACGAGGGATTCTGATTTTCCCTTTTTCACACGAGGGATTCTGATTTTTCCTTTTTCACACGAGGGATTCTGATTTTCCCTTTTTCACACGAGGGATTCTGATTTTCCCTTTTTCACACGAGGGATTCTGATTTTCCCTTTTTCAAACGAGGGGATTCTGATTTTTTAAAAGAAAGCCCCAGGATTTCCCCCCTTTGAAAAAGGGGGCTAGGGGGATTTCTTCCTTCTTTCCCACACCCCTTCGCTATACTAAAAATATCCCTAACCCGATACAGCTATTTTACAGTAAAAAACAAGATTTGGAAATCGAAAAGATTTCCCGCAGTTCGTTATCGCTTACGCACAACGGCAAAAAGAAATAAATAACATTCCCAAGAGGCCGCAGAATAAGATTATTCTTAAGCCCTTTTTGATATATTTTGTACCCCATCCGTTCTTCTAAACCAAACGGCTCTTTTGTTTTTTTGTTTTTAACCAGTTCAACCGCTCCGACTACGCCTATATCGCGAACGTCCCCCACAATCGGCAAATCTGAAATCTCCCTCAGAAATGACTTTATTCGCTCATTTATGGCAGACACACGTTTTAAAGATTTTTCCTGTTCAAAAAGGCCGATACTCGCGATTGCCGCACTCGCGGCAAGAGGATTGGCAGTAAAGGTGTGCCCGTGATAAAAGGTTTTTAGTTTTTCGTAATCCTCGCAAAACGCGTTAAAAATTTCTTCGCTCGTGAGAGTCGCGCCTAAAGGAAGATATCCTGACGTTATCCCCTTAGAAAGGCACATAAAATCAGGGTCTATATCCGCGTGTTCGCAGGCAAACATCTTCCCTGTCCGGCCAAATCCTGTCGCGACTTCGTCCACTATTAAATGCGTGCCGTATTTACGCGCCAATTCGGATATACCTTTCAAATATTCGGCCGGATAAACAATCATGCCTCCCGCTCCCATCAAAAGCGGCTCTATGATTATGGCCGCGATATTTTTAGCGTTTTCTTTTAATATAACTTCGCACCGGTCTAAGCATTCTAAAGAACATTTGTTTTTCTCCTTTCCCTCGGGGCACCGGTAACAATGGGGAGAAGGTGTTTTATAAGATTTAAAAAATAACGGACTGAACGTTTTGTTAAAAAGGTCCACTCCGCTGACACTCATCGCGCCTATCGTATCGCCATGATACGCGCGGTCAAGAGAAAGAAAAGCCGTTTTATTTAAAACTCCCGTATTCTGCCAATACTGAAAAGACATCTTCATCGCCGCTTCAACCGCCGTTGAGCCGTTATCCGAATAAAACACTTTTGTAAGATTTTTTGGCGTGATGGAAACAAGCTTTTCAGCAAGGTCTATGGCCGGTTTATGCGTAAACCCCGCGAAAAGCACATGCTCAAACCGGTCTAATTGTTCTTTGATCGCGGCCTTTATCACAGGATGATTATGCCCGTGAACATTGCACCACCAGCTGGAAATAGTGTCATAATAAAACTTGCCGTCATAATCATAAAGCTTAATTCCTTCCGCTTTGGCGATAGGAATAGGCGGTGAAAACTCGCAATCCTTCATTTGAGTATAAGGATGCCAAATATATTTGAGGTCTTTTTGGATTAAAGAAGGCAAAAATAGGGACAGCGACCTATTTTTTTCGTTCAAGGATGGGAAGAAAAATAGGTCGCTGTCCCTATTTTTTGACACCTCTTCTCCGATTAGCTTAAATTCACCATAAAGATCTTCGTTTTCTTCAGAATAAAAAAGTTCGCCCAACACTTTTATTTTGGAGATCTTTTCGACAATCTTCAAATTGTCTTTGAGTATAATTTCGTTTTCTCTGTTTGAGATACGGTTAAAAATTATTCCGATTATTTGTATATTTCGCTTTTTTAAAGCTTCAATTGTGAGTAATGTATGATTTATCGCTCCTAATTTGTTTTCCGCGACGATTAAAACAGGCAGGTGTAACTTTTTGACTATATCTATAATCAAAGTTTCTTCATTTAGAGGAACCAGAGCGCCCCCCGCGCCCTCAACCAGCACATAGTCAAACGCGCGAGTTAAATTCTGAAAAGACTTTTCAATTTTTTCGGATTCAATACGCGCATTTTCAGACAAAGCCGACAAATGCGGCGAGGCGGGAAATTTTAAGGCATACGGCGAAACATCCTCTAGATAGTTTTTGATATCCCGCCTTTTCTTTCCCATCAGCCGTAAATGGGTATACACATCTTCTGAAAAATCCTTACACCCCGTCTGTATCCATTTCTGTGTAATCACATTTAACCCTTTTTCGACAAAAAACCTTCCCAAAAGCCCGGTTACAACCGTCTTCCCCACCCCCGTATCCGTGCCTGTTACAAATATTGATTTACCCTCTTTCGCGCACCCGTCCAGTAACAGGCCCGGCAGGGAGACTGGCCTGTTACTGGACGGGTGCGCGGGATTCCATGCTCTGCAAAAATAGATCTGATGCGTCGCGCGAATTTTTCCGAATTTTTTAATATAAATTTCCCCCATCTCTTTTATTGCCGTTTTTCCTAAAAATACCCCACCCACAAGCCCCTCACCTCTTGCGCCGCTCTTTTTTATATCGCGCAAAAACTCCCATAAAGAAGAAAAACTTGCTGAAAAACATTCTTTTTTAATCTCCACGTTTTTAAACCGTTTTTTTAATGAAGATTCCAACACATCTAATGGCAAAAAACGACTGGAACTTATGGCCTGAACACGCCCGCGGTAAATTTCAATAACTTTTTTTAGTTCTTTGAACGTATCCGGGCCGTATGTTGAAAAACTCAACCCGCCTTTATCACTCAGGAGTTTTGAAAAACTCTCTAAAACATTGTCAAAATTGCTAAACCATTGAAAACTCGCGTTTGAGGTAATTAAATCAAATTTACCCGGCAAATCTATTTCTTCCCCATCCATAACGATAAACTGAATGTTATTTTTCGAATTTTTTTTACGGGCGTTTTTTATCATGTCTTTTGAGATGTCTATTGCTGTAATATCCGCCTGTTTATATTTTTCGCGCAAAATTCCCGT
Source organism: Candidatus Omnitrophota bacterium (assembly GCA_043822245.1). Classification (GTDB taxonomy): domain Bacteria; phylum Omnitrophota; class Gorgyraeia; order Tantalellales; family Tantalellaceae; genus JBDRBY01. The sequence goes on along the minus strand of JBDRBY010000054.1, from coordinate 13,916 downwards.
GTATACCCCTGTCCCGCATCCTATTTCAAGTATACTCTCGATTTTTTTTCTTCCGGCGCGGTATTCTACCAGCTTCTCGGCGCATTTTTTCTGAATCTTCGCGTGTTTATCATAATCCCGCGCGCTTTTCGAAAAATTTCTAATTACAATTGTTTTATCCATAATCATCCATCATGAATTTGTCACAAGCATTCAACGAATCTATCTAAAACATCACGCCCATGGCCGAAGCACAAAGATACCCTAAGCCGCGCTTCACCGTTTGGAACTGTCGGCGGCCTCACCGGCAGTGTCCAATATCCTTTTTTCTTCAAAAACTCACTCATGGAAACTGTTTCGGAGTTCCCCCCGATTACCACAGGAACTATCTGAGATTCCCCTCTAACTTGAAAACCTTTTTCCTTGAGAGCGCCTCTTAGATACCCTGCATTTTTCAAAAGCGTTTCCCTGCGGTGTGGTTCATTTTTGACCACTTCCAACGCGGAAAGATTCGCGGCGATAACCGCGGGAGGCAGAGCTGTCGAATAAATAAAACTACGGCAGGTATTGATTAGAAATTTTTTTATAGGGCTAGACACCGCCGCGTACGCGCCAAAACTGCCAAGCGCTTTACTAAAAGTGCCCATAATAATATCCACCTCACTCGTTATCTCTTCTCTTTCAACCATTCCGCTTCCATTTCGTCCAAAGATTCCCGTCGCGTGCGCCTCATCAACCATAAACATACAGCCATATTTCTCTTTTAGGGGCACAATATCCTTAATCGGGGCGATATCACCGTCCATACTAAATACCGTCTCTGTGACAATAAGCGCGTTTGAATATTTATTTCTTTCTTTTTTTAAAAGTTCCTCCAAATGTTCCGCGCTATTGTGCTGAAATCTAAATAATTTCGCGCCGGAAAGACGAATACCGTCAACTATACTGGCATGATTAAGCCTGTCCGAAAAAATCACGTCACCTCGTCCGAATAAAGCGCTTATTATCCCAACGTTAGCCTGATACCCCGAATTAAAAACAAGAGCTTCCGGTTTGTTCTTAAATTTCGCCGTACACTCTTCCAGCCTGTGATGAAGGCAGGTACTACCGGCCATAAGCCGGGACGCGGCTATTCCCGCGCCAAACGAGGCCGCTTCTTTTGCCTTGCTTATGATTTCAGGATGAGAAGACAATCCCAAATAATCATTTGATGAAAAATTTATGTACTCTTTCCCCTCAATGCGGACTTTCCCTTTTAACGCGGATGTGACCGGAGTTAAAGTTCGCAAAAGTCCTTTTTCTTTTTGAATTTTAAGAAATTTTTTTATCTTTCGTTCCATAATTCTCGCACATGGTTAATCAAAGCCAGATCTTCATCTAAAGATCGGCCTTCTTTTGTAAGATACCCGCCAATCATCATGCCATTCGCCCCTGCCATGTATAACAAAGCCTGAAAATCTTTAAGTACAGATTCCCTCCCTGCGACAATCTTAATATCCGCATTCTCAAGTATTATCCGAAATGAAGCCGTTATCCTAACCGCGTCAACCGGAGAAAAATAATCGCTTCCGCACCCCGGGGGTGCGGTTCCCACCCCCGGGGTGCGGAAGCGGTTTCGCCTTATTTTATTCTTAATCGGAATAAAAAAATTCAAAGGTACGCCATCCACCTTAAGTTCTTTCAATAAACACGCTAAATCCATACGATCCTGCCAAGCCTCACCTATGCCAAAAATGCCGCCTGAACAGACTTCAAGCCCAACGGATTTTGCTAATTTTACGGTGCGTACTCTTTCGCCGTAACTATGTGTGGATACTATGGTTGGATAAAATCGTTCAGATGTCTCTAAATTATGGTGATACCGGATAAGGCCGGACTCTTTTAGGATGGATAAACTCTTTTCATTAATACTGCCAAGCGAGGCACATGGAAGTATATCCGTGTTTTCGCGAATTCCTTTGACTGCCTGGGCAATCGTTTCAATTTCTTCCGCGGAAAGCCCCCTGCCGCTGGTCACAATGCCAAACCGTTTAGCGCCGTTCGCTCGAGCCTTTTTAGCCGCTTTAATTATCGCGCGCTCATCAACCAGAGGATACCGCTTTATATCCACTTTATAACGCGCGGACTGCGCGCAAAACTTACAGTCTTCACTACAAGAACCGCTTTTGGCATTTATAATACTGCACGCCTCTATTTCATTACCACTCTCATCCCGCCTAATCCTATTCGCGGTTAAGACAAGCTCCCCCAACGGCATCGTCAAAATGTCATTGATATTTGTTATATCCATATTGTAAACCACTATATCACTTCTGGTTTACAATTGCAAGCACCCTTGATCATTTGTTTAGCGGTTCAGGACGTACTCGTATAATGTCCCATGGCGCGGGGCGCGGAAAAAGAGGCGAATACTATTTTGCGCGGCTAAACGGATACATTTTTTCCTAAAATCCCCCTGGCCCCCTTTTTCAAAGGGGGGAATTTCATCGTAACTAAAAAAAAAAAATTCATTATAGCATTGTAACTATTTTTTCATAATTCTCTATTTCTTCTCTTACCTTATCAAAATCAATTCCTTCTATATTTGGCAGGTATATGTACCAATTCGCGTAGCCAGACTGTCTGTTACACACGCCTAAGCTTGCCGGGATTTTGCTGATATCATCGTTCGCGGCGATTTCTATAAGCGCCTGCAAGAGTTGGGAAGCTATGCCATCACCCAGCATCTGAACATATACCGGTGACTTTTTATCTGAGACAATACTCCTATCTACCTCTGTCTGAATCAAATCCTCCGTATCGCCTATAAGAATTTTTGACCTGTCGATAGACTTTCCAAATGTCCCTTCTACTATTTCTATAGTCCCTTTTAAATCCATATTCCCTTGTGTAACAATTTTTACGTTTGCAACATCCAAATCCAGACCTGTTTCCTGCATGCATGTCTTTAGATTACCATATGTTACATTCTTGTCTTTCACTCTTACCTGGATAAATCTTGAAGCCTGGTCTTTGCTCAGACCCTTATCTTTAATAAAATTACCAATAAATCTTAAATCCGCGAAACTTTTAGCTGAAACGCTGATATATCTTTCTGGTGCGTCCGGCTTTTTTGCTTTTTGAACAAACCCTGCCGCTGTAAGAGACATCTGGATTTTTGAAAATATTTGTTGATGAATATTATTTATTCTCATATCATACGCGCTCTTATCCGCAAGTTCAAGTGACTTGAGCGTAGGCAATGTCGTTATATTTACAAATCCATTAGCATCGTCAGTTGTATCAACAGGCACATCACCTTCAGGTTCAGAAAACTGTTCAAGCAAATCTTCAATACGATCATACTCAATTGTATTTATTAGATTCCCGTCCTCATCATATTGCCTTTCAACAACCACCGCATTCCCATCATCCGGATAATTAAACTCGCGGCGAAAAACATCTGCGCCATCTCCATAATTATATATGTCCATCGGATTACCTGCTTTCCATTTCTGGCTTTCAAATAAACAGAAAAAAACCCCATCTTTCTCTCCTTTTTTCTGAAAACTTATTATTTTATCTGCACCACTATTTTGAACAGATGTAACAAATTCTACACCATCCTTTATCTTCACTTCTCTCGCATAAATTAGATTACCGTCTTTGTCCCTTTCTGTTTTTTTATAACAATTACCATTTCTGTCATAATAAAATCGCTCTTCTTCCTGATCCGTTCCGGGAAAACATGTGTGGATATAATATGAATTGCCGTGAATCTCATCCATACAGGAAACTTTCTGAACTTCAGTGCCATTAGCATCTGTAACTCGCAACAAATTCCCTTCCTCATCATATTCTTCTCTGCTGACAAATTGGCCGATTGGGTCATAATTCCGTTTAAACTGCATCTTACCCTCTGGAAGCCGATCGATTTCAGAACGCGATCCGTTCGCGGCAACTTCTTTCCACGGCATTCCTTTTGAAACAAAGATGACTTCTGTTATGTTTATACCTTGACCATCATAAGCAGTTATTATTTCATCCCCAAACCCCTCACTGCCATATTCGTAAAGACGCACACGTTCTCTAATACCATTATCCCAATCCTCCTGCCTTAAAATTCTACCTTCCTCATTAAATTCGCAATATCCACTTAATAACCCGTTAGAGTCTATATCCCACTTCAACTCATTTCCATTCTCAAGATATTCATATCTGTTGTATGCACCACTTAAGCAAACATTTACCAAAAGATAGTCTTTCCCAAATTCATCATATCCATAAACCACGTCAAGTTCACCACCCGTATGGTACTGATATCCAATTGTCTCATACCTCCCGCTTGGATCCACATAAACATCTGTATAACGCTTTGGCCCTTTACCTAATTTTCTTTCCACAAAATAGGGATTAGCTTTCACTTCATCCGGCGCTTCCAGATAATCCCAGAATTCAGAGTCTGATCCCTGCTGCCTGTCATCCAGAGCGACATCCGCCTGAGACAAACTGAGTCGAGGAATCTTTCTATCCCTTTCCAATACATCTGACATTAACTTATTCATAGCCATTTTTTTTTCGGCTTTTTGATTTTTACTTTCTTCCCATACCGGCACAATAGGCTTTATACGCGCTGTCTTTTTATACATCACATAAAAACCACTCGCAACCAACAAAAACACACAAAAAATCCCCGCTAACAGCTTTTTGCTCTTAAATTTACCATTATTATCTTCCAAAAACTCTGTTACTGGCCCTGCGACAGCATTTGACACTAAAATATGCACTCCTACGGCAAGAACTATCACCCCAAAAACAAACCCTATTGGAAAAACCATACTTCCCGCGCTGGTAAATGTTGTAGTTTCCTTAGCTACTTCAGATGTTAATTCTCCAGCATTGACAATGAAAGGGAGCAAACAAACAAAAATAAACGCGGTTATCCCTGTTATAACAGGATTAGCATTCGTACCGTTTGTGAGTTTGTGAGGGCAAGTGTTGCCTTTTTGTAGAGACACAAAATTTTGTGTCTCTACAGTGTACCCTTTGTCATTCTGAGCCGAAGGCGAAGGTTCTAAGATTCTTCGCCGGGCTTCGCCCTCCTCAGAATGACAAAGGTCGGCAATGGGGGAAACAGATTCAAGCATTGGATTCTTCGCTTCGATTAGAGTGACAGATACAAATTTTTCGAATTCTTCATCAGTTAAAGCAGTGACACCTTTTGCTTTTAGGAGGTTTTTTATTTTTTTGCTTACAGCTTCTTTGCCTTTTTTGGCTGGAAGGTTGGTTTCTTTTAATTGTTTCGCTATTTTCTCTGCTAAACTGGCCTTCATTATTGTAACATCTGCAATCTCTTTCTGTAGAGACACAAAATTTTGTGTCTCTACAACATTACCAATTCGTTTTTTCCATATTTTTCTATGCTCATTTGTTGTTTTTATCCTTTCTATATGGCCATCTCTATTTTGTTTCACCGCCAATAAAGGTTCGTCTCCGATCCCTGCTATAACAATATCCTTTATCCTTCTAACTGTTACCTTAGTTTCATTTAAATCCACATTATGTAACTCACACAAGATGCCCAATAAAAGTCGTAGTTCAATCTCAAAATCTCCTGAAAAATAGGGCGCAACAGCTATTTGGTATTTTTCGGTTTTGTTAAGATTCTTCGCTTCGCTCAGAATGACAGGGGGTAATAATTTTTTCCTGCCGGTAAGGACGCTGATATATGGCCTTCCTTTTCCCTTTTCAAATTTAGGCGAGATAACAAGATGTGAAACCTGGTTTTCTTTCATCATGTGAGTCAGGCCGTTTGTGTGAAAACCTCCGGTTATAAGAGCGCCTATTCGTTTACCGTCTTTTCTCATACGTTTGAGCGTGTTTTCTACCATTATCTTGTCGCGTTCCGCGGCGGTTTCGTAGAATTTGATCGGTATATCCATGCCTTCTATCATCCGGCCGAGATCATAACCTGCTTGTATATTTATGCCGTATTTTTCGCAAGCTTGTCTTAAAAATGAGGCAATTTTTATTGCGTCATAATCCTCTTTATGTAGTTTTATAAATTCAAAATCCTCCCGCGCAAGTTCAACACTGTATAACCCTTCCAGCATATCTATCATGTAGGCAATTTTATATACTTCACGTTCATCTTTATTTTGAAACAACTTTTCTCTAACAGTCGCTTCCATAGTTTCAACCTCACTATAAAGGTTGAATATGTCCACTGATTCGTAAAGAATCATGTAGTCACAAAACATCCAAAGGTTCTTGTGTTCTCTCATATCAATTTCGTGTCTTTGGGACAGCTCTTTTAGATAATTATGGAATTCGGCCGGAGAAATTTTTTCTTCTTTAAATTCCGTTGATTTTAAAACCAACACATCAAGTTCTTCTTTGTTTAGTTTTTTACTTAACTGGCCTATGAGACTTTTTCGTTCTTCATTTGCCTTATCAAAGTTTATTTGCTTTTCCAAGGCAATTGAATTGAGAAGTTTGGAGATGTTTTTAGAGATCTCCCCTTGCGGGGACAGGCCGGATATTTTGCTTCGCAAAATTCCGGGATGACAATATAGAGACACAAAATTTTGTGTCTCTACATCACGAATTTCGGAATGACAGAAAAATTTCCAATAGTCGATAAAACTTAAAGAACCGTTTTTATGCTCACGGCTTTTTGTGATAAATACAAAAAGCTCCTTCGAGTATATTGTTTCCTCTAAAAATTTTATCTGACTTTTAAAAGCGTTGATCATCGGGAGGATATCTTTTTGTTCACTAATCACTTCGCGAAAATCTTCAAGATTTTTTGAGTAAAGTTCATAGTCTTCGGCGCCGTAAAGAGCTATATTGTCCTTATCATGTGTTATCTGAAAAAATTCGCCAGCGCTCATTCTTCCCTCTTGCATAAGAAAATCAGCAGCTTGCGCACGAATATCCTTATCCGGAAAGTTTTTTAACATAGAAGTATCAATATCGCCCTCAGCGCCTTCAAGCGCTATTAAGCCCAGATCATAGTTTGAAGCAAGGCTGTCTAAAAGATTTGCTATGGAATATTGCGCGGAAAGCGATGCGTGCGCGTCCTGAAGATGAATAATAATCTCTTCACCCTGACTGGAGTATGTATCAGCTATACGGCCTGAACTGTACGGGACAGTAACATTAGTGCGGTAAAAAGTCTCTCCCTGCGCCCAGACTACTTGCTGATACAGAAAAACTGCGGCAACAATTAATGCTATTGTTCTAATCCATTTGGATTTTTGAAATGGTGTGGTCATGTTTTTCTTACTTGCGTTAATAGATCCTTCGCTTCGCTCAGGATGACAGTATGGCCAGGCCCCTGGGCCGGACCATTTTGCTATCTGTCTGTTTATTTGATTAACAATACTATCACAAAAAAGCATCTCTTGTCAATAAAATTCATAGCGAATAGTCGCGGATTAGGTTATTGTGGCTTTTGAACGAAACGTTGGGGAGTTTGTTACGGGAGAAAAATTTTGCCTCTATAGCGTCATCACCGGGGGTAATAGTTTCTTTGTTAATTATGAGCTCAATTCCTATTACAAGAACAAAGCCGTATATACTGCTTGGCTGGGTATAGACACCGATTAAACGGGCTGGCTTTCCCCTCAGGCCCGTTTCTTCAAAAAGTTCTCGTTTACCGGCCAGTTCGGCGGTTTCCGTAAGTTCTATAAAACCTCCCGGTAAGGCCCACTTACCTTTGCAGGGAGCCACTCCCCTTCTCATTAAAAGAAGTTCGCCTTTTGAACTGGATACCAGACACGCCACAACCGGAACCGGATTAAGGTAATTTATCCAGCCGCATTTTTCGCAAAAACGCCGATTTTCGCCGTCAATTGCCCCTTGCTTTAGGGGTGATTTGCACATTGGACAGTATTTGTATAGTTTCATATTAGATATCAAAAGTGGCTAAATATTCCGTGGGGGAGATAAAGACGGAGCCTGATTTTTTAAAATCATCAAAATTTCTAGTGATAATGTAATCAGCTTCACAATTTTCCGCGCAGGCTATTTGTATGCTATCTTCAAAATCCGCCAGTTCAATTTCAAAAGCCCGTATCAAAACCCTCTTATTTACCTCAACCACGGTAAATAGTCTCAATATATCCCGGATATAAGCCACTGCTTTTTTGTGGTTAGTTTCTTTTTGCACAAGATAATAAACAATCGCACAAGAAAGCGCGCTAATATGTCCGGATGCTTTGCCCTTTTCAACATAACTTAGCATTTTTTGTGAAGCGCTAAAATGCGGCAATCTGGCAAGGGCCACATCCAAAATCACATTTATGTCTATAAAAAGTCTATGCATACAAATACTTTTTCCCCAGATGTTTCTTGTAACTTTCTTTCTCTACCTTTTTACCTTTGATAATTCCGCTAATTCTCCGTACAACAGGTGTGATACCCTTATCTTTTTCATCTATCTCTTTTAACCGACGAAAATAAACAGAAACAAGATGAGAAATAGATTCATGATTCCTTTTGGCCCACCATCTCCCAAATTCTTTAACATCTTTGGAAACCCATAAAGTCAGCTTAGTTTTATCAAGTATTTGTCTCATAACTCCTCCTACGTATAAAACATATCACATTATACGTATAATGTCAAGTAACTACCTTATTATAGCGCCGGTTGAGGCGGATGTTACTTGCCGCGCATAGCGGTACAAATATCCATGTTTTACTTTATAATCGGGACGTTGCCACTTTTTGAGCCTCGTTTCAATATCTTCTTTCGACACAAGAAGTTCCAAAGACTTATTGGGAATATCAACGCGTATTTTGTCGCCTTCTTCAACAACCGCGATTACTCCGCCTTCCTGCGCTTCCGGCGATATATGTCCGATAGCCGCGCCGCGCGTGCCGCCGGAAAAGCGGCCGTCTGTAATAAGCGCGACGTCTTTATCCAGGCCCACGCCCGCGATTGCCGAAGTCGGCCCCAGCATTTCCCTCATTCCAGGTCCGCCTTTGGGGCCTTCATAACGAATAACAACTACATCGCCTTTTTGTATTTTTCCTCCCAGGATAGCTTTCATCGCTGTTTCTTCGGAATCAAAAACACGCGCCGGGCCTTCATGCGAGAGCATTGTTTTATCAACAGCTGATTTTTTCACAACAGCGCCTAAGGGGGCAAGATTCCCAAAAAGCACGCTCAACCCGCCATCGTCCGAATACGGATTCTCTATCGGCCTAATAACTTCCGGATCCAGGTTAACAGCGCCGTGAATGTTTTCCTTTACCGTTAATCCGGTTACTGTAATAAGGTTTGTGTGTATCAGTTTTTTCTTATTTAACTGCGCCATAACAGCCGGGATTCCACCAGCTGAGTCAAGATCTTCAAGATGTTGAGAACCCGCGGGTGATATCCGGCATAAATTCGGCGCGCGCGAACTTATTTGATTAAACAACTCTAAATCAAGTTTTATGCCCGCCTCATTCGCTATTGCCGGAAGGTGAAGAACCGTATTTGTTGAACTGCCAAGCGCCATCTCGACCGTAATCGCGTTTTCAAAAGCTTTCAGGCTGGCAATAGTACGGGGCCTGATATCTTTTGCCACAAGATGCATAATCCTCATTCCGGCAATTTTAGCCAGTCGCGTTCTTTTTGCCGTTACAGCGGGGATGGTGCCGTTCCCAGGCAGGGCCAAACCTAACGCTTCCGCCAGGCAATTCATAGAATTAGCGGTAAACATGCCCGCGCAGGAGCCTGAACCCGGACATGCTTCGTTTTCAAGTTGTTTCAGCTCTTCATCTGTTATTTTGTTTGAAACTCTCGCTCCTACGCCCTCAAAAACGCTGATAAGGTCAATAGGCTTTTTGTTTAAGCATCCCGCGTACATTGGCCCGCCGCTCACAAATAACGCGGGAATATTCAGCCTTAACATGGCCATCATCATGCCCGGCACGATTTTGTCGCAATCTGCGATGCAAACCAGGCCGTCTAGAGGATATGCCATTCCCATAATTTCGACTGAATCGGCTACAATTTCACGCGAAGGCAAAGAATATTTCATGCCTCCATGGCCCATGGCAATCCCGTCACAAACCCCTATAGTATTAAATTCCATGGGTGTGCCGCCGGACATTCGTATGCCAGCCTTGACGGCTTCACCTAAATCACGAAGATGATTATGCCCCGGAATTACCTCATTTATTGAATTGGCTATGCCTATAATCGGACGCGACAATTCTTCATCCGTATACGACAACGCCTTAAAAAGAGACCTATGTGGGGCTCTTTCAATTCCCTTTTTCATTTGATCTGATCGCATGATACCTCCTTGATAAAAGATAATCAATATCGGGCCGACACAGGGGTCGGCCCCTACAATATTGTCTCCACGTACTGGCTTGCGGAAAACGCGGCTAACGCGCCGTCTCCGCAGGCAGTCACAACCTGACGCAAAATTTTCGCCGAACAGTCGCCCGCGGCAAATACGCCCGGCTGAGACGTACTTAACGCGTTGTCCACCATAACATTTCCTTTTTCGTCCAATTCAACTTTTTGTTTTAAAAAATCAGTGTTCGGTGTCCATCCTGTGAACACAAAAACACCTTCACATGAAATTTCAGTTTTCTCCGCAGTTTTAACATTTTTCAGGCACACTTTTTCAACTTTACTCTTTCCTTTTATCTCTTCAACTACAGAATCCCAAATAAAATTGATTTTCTTGTTTGAAAACGCGCGTTCTTGTAAAAGTTTTATCGCGCGAAGGCACTCCCGTCTATGCACAATCGTTACACCTTTCCCAAACCTTGTCAAAAATAATGCCTCTTCTACCGCGGTATCGCCCCCACCCACAACAACAATCTGTTTGTCTCTAAAGAAAGCACCGTCACATGTCGCGCAATATGAAACACCTTTACCTAAAAATTCATTCTCTCCGGGCACCTGTAATTTCTTCGGACTGGCGCCTGTAGCGACAATAATCGACACGGCCTCATACGTTTGGCCTTCGGCTTCAATAATGTAGAGATGAGGCAATGCCTCGTCTCTACGGAGTCCGGCTACGGTTCCCTGAATAATCTTTAACCCAAACGCTTCAGCCTGTTTTTTTAACCTGGTTACAAACTCGAACCCATTGATTTTGTCAACGCCGGGATAATTCTCTATCAATTCTGTCATGGTTGCCTGCCCCATGATGCTGTAACTTTCAATAAGAAGGGTTTTAGCGCGCGCTCTCGCGGCATAAAGCCCTGCTGTCAGCCCTGCCGGACCACCACCGATTATGATTATGTCATATATGTTTTTCATTTTAATGAGACTTTGGTTTCAGAACGAGCATCGTTCTGAAACCATTAGTCGAATTAATGTCCGTGCCGCTTGGGGGAAATGTTGCCACATTTTAATGAATTTTCATACAGAGACGCGATAAATCGCGTCTCTACGGCACAAGCACATGCCCTTATTATACCAACTACAAAAAATAAATGTACATTCGCAACTATACCACCAAAAAACAACCATTCCGGATTTACAAAAAATCCCCCTACCACATTTTCAAAAGTGGGGGAAAATTGTGGGCATTTAATTTTTAGATTTGGTATTATAACCCTATTATGTGGCCGGCTTTAACCACGATATAATTGTCCTGATACACACCGCTAAAAATCCTTCGCGCTTTTTCACCTGAACAATGTGTCGGCCCAATCTTTTGCACTCCCATTACGCCCAAATCTGACATAATTCCCTGAATATCTTCCCTCTCTTTACCTTCTAAATGAAATCCGCCAAAAACCATATAAAGCTTATCAAGGCAGAACTCTTTTTTAATAAACTTAACGATGTCCACAATACCCGGATGCGCGCACCCGGTTATAATGGAAACCCCCTTGTCACCTTTTACAACCAAAGCCTGTTCATCAATGATATCGTCTTTGTACGTGCCTTTCATTTCACCTGTTACAAAAATATTTTTAGCTACCTCTGCCGGTTTACCCGTCGCGAAAACAAGTTCCCCCCCCAGCTCTTTCACACACCTTTTAAATGTATCGCTAGACGAAGAACACGCGTAAACTTTTAGGCCGGGCTTTCTCTTTAAAACTTCCCACAAACCCCCTGTATGGTCCCAATGATCATGAGAAATAACCACAGCCTCCAAATCTAAGGCGGAAACCATCATTCTGTCCATGTTTTCCACAAGCGATAAAGAACCGCCGCCTGTATCAAAAAGTATCTTATTGTCAATCAAACACGAAAATCCATGTCCGCCCTGAAGCCCTCGTTTCGCTTCTTTATCGAATAATACTTTTACGTACATAATTTCTCCTTAATTCACAGAGACGCGATAAATCGCGTCTCTACAGTTAAATAGGGACGTCACCCATTTATCCCACATTTAGTTCGTCACCCATAAATAGGGACGTCACCCATTTATCCCTAAATAGGGACGTCACCCATTTATCCCCAGTTAAATAGGGACGTCACCCATTTAGTTCCCATTTAGTTCGTCACCCAGTTATCCCCTAAGCTTCGGTTACGACTACTTGAAGCATTATATATCGCGGCGTGTTTTTGCACAAGCCCAGAGAAGCATTAAAAAACAATAGCCCTTTTCAAATTCATAAAATTGAAATTTTATCGAATTTGCCTGTATAGTTTTGCCAGTCAGATTCTATCTTATCTATCTTATCTATCTTCTCGCGGAAAGAACTCGGATCACACCAGTTGATGAAATTTGAGAGAGCATCCTTATTCCCTTCAAAAAACGCTTCAACACTTCCATCCCATTGGGGCTTTTTTATCCACCCCGTAAGACATAACTCTTCCGCGTTTTTTTTTATATCAATGAGGAATAAAACGTTCTGAACAAAACCGGTAATTCGTATGTGTATTGCTGATTTTTCCATTTTTGTGTCATTATCTTTGCTTTTTTAAAATCCCACTAGCCACCTTTTTCAAAGGGGGGAATTTTTGTCTCTTTTTTTAAAGTAGAAAACTCAAAATGTCTTTTTCCAAAAAAGAAAATGCTTCAATAGGAACAAATCTTCCCCCTTTTGAAAAAGGGGGCTAGGGGGATTTGACCAGATCGACACCACTCAAAGCATATTCACGGCGGTTAGTTCTTTTTCCAATTTTTGAACAGCTTCTTTCAACTGTGGGAAAAGCCTGACATTTATGTTTATCCCTTTACCGGTCGGTACCTTATCTGCTCCCTTGGGCGGCTGTGTCCATATCCTGATGTCTATCACGTCATTGCCCTGAAATTCTGATACGCGCACTTTTACATCTTGATATTTGTTTTTGGCGAATACCGCTACATCTTTTTCCATATATTCCTCCTAATTGCACGACAGAAACATAAACATCCATCCTTGTACATTCATAATTCACGTGTCCTCTTACAACGCTTAACGCGCGTTTTCGTCTACACACTCGATAAGCTCTCTGATCCCCACCGGCTTGGCCAAAAAAATATGTCCGCCTATACTGCCCATCTGAGCTTCAATTTCCTCCAAAGTTACCGCCGCGGTTAAAAATACCACCGGGATATTTTTCGTCGCCTCCAACTCCTTAAGCTGAACTGCCACATTAGAACCATCTATACCGGGAAGCATTAAATCAAGCAAAACCAGATTCGGGCAACATTTTTTAATAACACCCAGCCCTTCAAATCCTTCGTTAGCTTCAGTTACTTCATATTTTCCTGTTCCCTCAAGCGCTTCCTTGACCAGAGCCGTAAATTCTTTTTCATCGTCAACGATCACCACGCGTTTTTTCTTATCCATTCACTCCTCCTGTTCGTAGCAGTTATTTCACTTTATGATTAGACCGCGTTAAATCCCCCTAGCCCCCTTTTTCAAAGGGGGGAAGAAAATTAGTCGCCCTTTGAAAAGGGGGGAAGAAAATTAGTCGCCCTTTGAAAAGGGGGGAAGAAAATTAGTCGCCCTTTGAAAAGGGGGGAAGAAAATTAGTCGCCCTTTGAAAAGGGGGGAAG
>JBDRBY010000053.1:0-13926 GCA_043822245.1 Candidatus Omnitrophota bacterium | reverse complement strand
GTCCCCTTTTGAAATAAAAGTTTGCCCATGCCTTGGATAAGTTTTGGCGAGAGATTATCGTAGTTTGCCGGCAAAAGGCTGTGCCCTTGCATGTACGCGCCGGCCTGCTTCGCTATAGTATCTCCATTATCAATCCATCCTGACATCACGTTAGCTTTGTCCTTCGTTCCCAAAAAACTCCAAAATTCTTGTTCTGTCATAACTCTCTCCTTTTTGTTGTTTAGATAAACTCCCCCTCTACTATAAGAGACAACAAAAAGGATAAAATTTATGCAAAAAAAATTAAAATCTCTGTGCAAGATAACAGAGAGTCCCACTGTCAACTTACCCATTACCGCGCTCCTAATATTGTATTTTTACAAATCTGTGATATATTTGTACCATGAAGTTAATGAAAATTGTTTTTACAGTCTTAGCGTTGTGGGCTATGTTGAGTGTTGAGGAGCCTTCTAGTTTTGGAAAGGACTATGACTACGTGGAACAACTGTTTGACGTTAGAGGATTAATTACCGACCATGGCAAGCTGATGCCTTCCGCTATAAAAGAAACAACGGGAAACGATTTAAGGACACTTGAAAGAATTTTTGAATTGAACACCTCCACGTTAACAACCATAGAGGCGTATTTTCGTATTTTAATGATAACTTTATCAACCAAAAGTGAAACAAATGAACAGGCTGTAAAAATATTAAACGAATGGCTCACATTTACAAACAACCAGTGCGCGTACGATATAGAATACCTTGATTCCACATTAGCGGAAACGTCAGACGATACGGTTATTGAACAAATACAAACAGCAAAGCACAATGCTCAAAAGCTTTCCGAAATCTTGCAACTCGGAATAAAGGAAAACCTCCGCTTATTAATCTCCAAACCTGTAAAATCTTAAATGTGTTAAAAATCCCCATTCGCGAGGAAATGGCTTAAAAAGTCGTCTTTGGATTGGGCCATCTGCAAAAGATTGGTTTGTTTCTTCCCTAACCTTGAAAGAAACTTCGAGTCAGAAGGCACTAGATCAGTCGGCAGGGCACTGTATACCATGCCAAATGTCACTATGCTCAGCAGTATAACCCATGTTGTCTTAAAAACTATTGAGCGCATTGTTTGCCACCTTTTTAAAAACGTTTAATAACTAATCCAAAAAAATACGCCTTCCTATTTCAGACCGACGCACACTTGGAGTATATCACAAAACCCGGCTTTTTACAAGAAAAAAGGCAGGTTCCTAAAAACCTGCCTTTTCCGTCACAAAAACCCCAAACATTACTTCTTTTTTTTCTTCGCGACTTTCTTCACAACTTTCTTTACGCATTTCTTTTTCTTTACAACCATTTTTCCCCTCCTTCGGTTACTAAGTTTTCTCTTTTTTTGTTTTTTATTTTTTTGTTTCACAACTCAAATATACATTAAAAATTTTTATTTGCAAGCTTAAAAACCACTTTTCTTTATTTTATTTTTGTTATTTTTTAACAAAAAAACGCGCGGCCTATAACGTAACAATAACAACGGTTATAGACACACGCGTTTTTTTAATTACATGTATCTTTCTGGAGAGTTTTTTACTTCTTTAAATTTTGGCGTGTACTTTCGCGCGTTTCGCCCAAAACAAATTCCAAGTTCTTCAAAAAAACTTACCTCATCTAAATTTACATGCCTTTGTATTATGGCTTTTTCTGATGTCATGTATCGGATTTCATTTCCTTTGATTTGTGTTACTGTAATCCCGGCAAGCCCCTTTTGTAAAAGCAGTACCGCGGCGCCTCCAACTTCTTTTCCAAAGTTCACGTCATATGCGGAACTGCGCCCGCACCTGACGAGATGCCCGGGCGCCACTGAACGTACTTCCGGAATCATATAAATATCATCTACCCAGAGATGTGTGTCTTTCATAAAAGAACTTATTTTCACATCTGACTTAAAACGCTTTGTAAGTTCCTGGCATACATATTTCCCCGCCCCCGCCAATTTTTTATGGCCAAACGCGTCTATTCCTGATGACTCATCAACTATTTCACGCCCCGAGGCGTCTTTCAACCCCTCAGCAACAAGGATAAGATAAGTACCGGAATAAACGTCGCTTTTAGAAATCCGGCATATCAATCTTTCTTTGACATGCATATATAAACAATCAAAATCTACCGGAATTTCCGGAATTAATATCGAGTCAGAGTCAGCGGCAATGCCCCCCCGAAAAGCGGTGTGTCCGGCATATCGCCCGAAAACCTCTAAAACAATTACTCGATTGTGAGTGCGTCCCGTTGTTTTAAGTTCATCCGCGTAAAGGGCAATTTTATTTATAGTGGAATCGCCCCCTACTGAGTACGGCTGAAGATCTAAATCCATGGTTTTTGGAACATGAACACAGGCTATTCCATTTTTGTAAAGATCAACCATTACACTGCCGGAATCATCGCCGCCGCTTATGACAAGCGCGTCAATTTTAAATTTTTTAAGGCCCGCTTTTATCCTTTCGTATTTTTGTTCATCCTTTATCTTTTTGATTTTTACACGGGAGTGTCCGGCTTCTGATCCGGCTGTAGTAGCATTAATCATATCAAGCCGCTCTCGCGTTAATTGAGTTAGTTCTTCAAAATCAACAAGATTGTACAATCCCGCGTATCCATTTGGAATAACAAAACATTTTATTCCTTTCGAATTTGCCATTTCCGAGGCACCCTTAACTACCGCGTTTAATCCCCCGCAATCCCCGCCCGAGGTAAGAATTCCAATCACCTTTATTTCTGCCATATCCCCTCCTCCACTCTAAGATTAACTTCCCTCCCCCTTCAATGTGTCATTGCAAGCTCCGCGAAGCAATCCTATATTCTATCACCCCTTAAAATTCCACCTTTGGAAAAGGGGGTTAGGGGGATTTTGTCATTTCTCTCCACAATAGACTCGCATTTGACTTTAGATTCATTTTTTGGTTCAACCTCTTGTGTAAAATCCCCCTGGCCCCCTTTTTCAAAGGGGGTAAAGTTTTGTCCCTTTTTTCAAATGGGAAAATATCAGCCTCTTTTTCAAAGGGGGGATGGCCTTTTTAAGTATTCATTCCTTTCTCAAAGAGGCTGGGTGGACCAAATAGGTGATATTTGTTAAATAGCCGTTTTAAACAGCAAGTTTCCGGGAAACAAGATTATTTTAAAAGTCTTTCCGCTGACTAATATTTTTTTTAAATCTTTGTCTCCGTCCTTCCAATCGCCGTAGCTTAAAAAGAAGCCAAAATTTTCACCCTCTTTTTTTATCGAACTAATCTTGTACGGTTTAAATTCCAAAAATTGGAACTCAAACTTTGCCGAGTCAAACGTATAATTCTGTTTGCTTTCGTCATCTATGAAATCATACATGGCGGGATAATCTTGCTTGTACCACGCGGCAATAAACAATTCCACAATATGCACTCCTTGCGGGCACAAGTCATAGTCCGCGTCTTCTATCTCATTACCTATCGGAAACCCCATTACCATACCATCGTCCGCGAACATAACCCGCGCCGGCAAAAAAAACATTAAAATCACATACGAAATAGACAAACACCTTTTCATTTAACTTCCACGTTAATACCTTTTTTCGTGAGAAAATCGAACAGTTTTTTTATCTCACCTTTCCTGCCGTTTATGGTAAGATACGCCCATCCGCTTTCAGTTGAGAACGAGGCTTCAACAATTTTCATTTCGATGTCAAAACTCTTTATTATCTGACAGATTATCGGTTCATCCTTCATTTCTCCAGGAATAAACAACTCAATATTCATTTTCCCCATAATTTCCTCCTATGAAAACCCCATATCAAGAAAGTTTTTCAATTTCTGGGCGCGAATGGGATGCCGCAGTTTTTTTAAAGCCTTCGCTTCAATCTGCCTCACTCTTTCCCTGGTAACATGAAAGATTTTACCTACTTCTTCAAGCGTTCTCGGATACCCGTCGCCTATTCCAAACCGCAAGGTTAATACTTTTCTTTCTCTTTCTGTTAAAGTTTCTAAAACATCATCCATTTGCTCTCTTAACATAGCGTATGCTGTCGCGTTCGCCGGCGAAACCGCGGATTTGTCTTCAAGAAAATCGCCGAAGCTGGTATCGCCCTCGTCTCCAATCGGCGTTTCCAACGAGATGGGATGCTGCGCGATCTTGATAATCCCTCTTACTTTTTCCACCGGCAGTTTCATCATACCGGCAATCTCTTCCGGAGTGGGTTCGCGGCCGTTTTCCTGCACTAACGTCCTGGAAAATCTGATAAGTTTATTTATCGTCTCCGTCATGTGCACTGGAATACGAATGGTACGGGATTGATCCGCTATTGACCGTGTTATCGCCTGGCGTATCCACCATGTAGCATAGGTACTGAATTTATAACCTCTTTCATATTCAAATTTATCCACAGCTTTCATCAGCCCCAGGTTGCCTTCTTGTATTAAATCCAAAAATGATAACCCTCTATTCGTGTATTTTTTCGCGATACTGACAACTAACCGTAAATTGGCGGCAACTAATTCTTTTTTCGCTTTAACGTAATCGGATTTTATCCGCACAAGATTATCCAATTCACTGATAATTTGATCGATAGGTTTTCCTATCTGCCTGACATATTTTCTTAACTGGCTTTGGGCTTCTTTTAATTCTTTTTTATCGCATCTTTTTTTTAATCGTTCCGTCTTACTTTTAGTTCTTTTGACATCTTCCATCAACTGGCTCATATCCTCTTCTACTCTTTCCACAAGCGCGATGGTTACTTTTAACTTGAGAAGAAGAGCCCATAAACTTTCCGGTTTTTTGGAAAGCCGTATTCTTCGCACCAATTGAGTCTTTTGTTTTTTTGTCTTTTCAAGATCGGAACCCGGTTCGATGTCAAGAACATCGTCAAGGTTATAATCGTTTTGTATAGCGTCTTCTATGTCTTTGAGTATCTTTTCTCTTGCCAGTTTTACACCGCAAATAATCCGTTTAAATTCTTTTTCCGTGTCTTTGATGTGTTTCGCTAAAGTAAACTCCTCATTCCGGTTAAGTAAGGGAATTTGCCCCATTTGTTTCAAATACATCTTTACTGGATCGTCTATTTGAACAAATTTCCTCAACTTTACACTTTTGCGGCCTCTTTTTACGGCTAAAGATATTTTTTCAGCGTCTTCCGCGGAATCGACAACTTTTATATCCGCGTCATTAAGCTCGCCAATCATCTCGTCAACTTCCTCCGCAGAAACCACATCCTTCGGCAGCATAGTATTTACTTCATCATAGCTAAGATATCCCTTAACTTTTCCCGCGGTTATCAGCTGTCGGACTATTTCAGATTTTACCTCTTGTTTTTTTGTATTTTTGTTAGGCATAATTATGCGACCTTTTCTTTGTGTACATCATTCATTACCCTTAAAAGTTCACGCACTTCAGCAATGTTATTCATCGCGTGCGCTTTTTTTAATTTATGTGTCAGTTCACTCAACCGATGAATTCTCTTTTGCTTCAGAAAAAAAGAAATACAATCATCCAAATCCTTGTCCGGGTCCTTGATTATATCGATTTTCGCGAACGCCTCTATCGCCGCGAATTTAGCTTCGATATTTTCTTCCAAACGGCTTAACAATTTTCCGGGATTGATTTTTTCTTCACCACTTTGAAATAGTTTCTCCAGAACGTTAAGAACATTTTGGATCCCCGCGTCCATAAAGATATCAATACCTAATTCCTGTACAATGCGTTTAAACATTTTTTTGCTCGTAAAAGCCACAGCCAAAAGATGTATCTCGCTATTGCGGCGCGGCGCGGCGGCAACCCGAACAATTTCAGGTTCCGCGGTAAAACCGCGAGAAACGCCGGATTTAAATTTGAGCATTTCGTGCCTCAACGACTCCTCATGTACCTCAAGGCGTTCCGCGAGCCTCTTCAGATAACTAGATCTAACAATCACGTTTTCAACTTTTGATATCGTGGTCATCATTTCACCGGCAACGCGGCCCACATCACTTATTCCATGACGCGCGACTAAAAGATCTAACTTATAGTCAAAAAGATCCTTCGCCGAATCAACAATTTCTTCAAAGCTTTTCCTGCCGTGTTTTTTCACAAAACTGTCAGGATCTTCACCTTTAGGCAGAGACGCTATCTTCACTCTTACATTTTTTTCAGCGAAAATATCAAGGCCCCTAAGGCTTGCTGTTTCACCCGCTTCGTCCGCGTCAAAAATTATAACCGCGGTATCCGTGTACCTCTTAAGAGTTGTCACGTGATCCGGCGTCAGGCTGGTACCGGAGGTTGCCACAACGTTGTCTACTCCGTATTGAAAAGGCACAATCACATCCATGTAACCTTCAACGACAAGAGCATACCCCTTTTCGCGTATACCTTTTTTGCTAAGATTAAGGCCGTAAAGAACATTACTTTTCACATACACCGCCGTCTCGGGAGAATTGATATATTTGGGCAGAGAATCATCCATAACACGCCCCCCGAAGCCAAGAACCTTTCCTCTTTCGCTGAGGATAGGATATACCACGCGATTCCGGAACCTATCGTAATCCTTTTCAGTCTTTTCACTTCTTATTGTAAGTCCGGCTTTCCTTAAAAGCTCTTGATCAATTTTTTTCTTTTCGCAATAGACTCGAAACATATCCCACGCGTCAGGCGCGTATCCGATTTTAAAAAGCCTGAGTGCCGCGGAATCAATGCCTCTTTCTTTCAAATACCCTAAAGCCTTTTTCCCATTTTCACTCATAAGATAATTTTGATAAAATAACGCGGCAAGATCATTAACTTTGTAAAGACGGCTGGCTAAGGACTCCTCCTCTTTGTTTTCTCTCTTATACACCGGCAATTCTATCCCCGCGCGGACTGAGAGCATCTTTACCGCCTCGGGAAACTCCATACTTTCATATTTCATGACAAAACCTATGGCATTGCCGCCCTCACCGCACCCAAAACAATGATATATTTGTTTTTCCGGGCTAACTACAAAGGAGGGGGTCTTTTCATCATGAAATGGACAATTCGCCTTAAAATTTCTCCCGTTTTTCTTAAGAGGCACATATCCGGATATTACATCCACAACATCCAGCCTGTCCAATAGTTGATCAATTATCTCCTGCGGTATTTTTCCCATAAAACCTATACTACGTCCTTCTAATCCTTTTGAACCCCGAACATTCAATGAAATTTAGCTTTTCTTTCTTTTCTATCGAGTCAAATAAAAGATTCACCCCAAGAGTATCGCTCGCTATATGCCCGGCGATAACATAATTTATAAACTCGGTTTTAGCGATTTTATAACCGGTTTCTTTGCAATGCATGCCGATAATTGTTTTAACCCCGGATTGCGACAACCGGCCGAACATTCTTTCAGGCCCGGAAGTCCCACCGGTCATATCAACAAATATCCTGCCC
Source organism: Candidatus Omnitrophota bacterium (assembly GCA_043822245.1). Taxonomy (GTDB): domain Bacteria; phylum Omnitrophota; class Gorgyraeia; order Tantalellales; family Tantalellaceae; genus JBDRBY01. The sequence goes on along the minus strand of JBDRBY010000053.1, from coordinate 6,553 downwards.
GCGTCAGAATTTTCTTCTCCGACTAAAATAAACGGCCCGGCTCCCTTATTCATGCCATCCTCGTATTCCGGAATTGCTTTTAGAAGATCTACAACATTCTTTAACTTTTTCGGTTTTTTCGTATCAAATAATTTCTGAAGAAACCCCGCCACGCAATTGTCAGCCACGGTATGAAGGCACATAAAAGGTATCCCCAAAAGCCTCGCCGCGTCAATAGCTCTAAAATGATTCGCGGGAGCAACCGCGCGCGAGACCTCCTCCATTCTATCTTTCATCAGGCTCTCGGCAACTTCTTTTGAAAGGCCGTATGCCTGCCACAAACTGGGCTGTATTGACATTACTTTGTGAAGCTGAGCGTACGCCCGGCCCGAGGGATGATGAGACATTATTAAGTCAATTTTTTTACCTTTCTCGCGCAACCGGTCGGCCAGAAGAATTTCACTCACATCGATGTCAATGCCAACCATTATATTTTGTATTTCTTCTTCACCCGACCCGTTCAATATACGGGAATCATCATACGTATGTTCAAGGCTTTCCTTATCAAAGGCTTTTTTGTCCCGCGTGTTTAATTTTTGATATTCCTGCCGTATTTTCTTTAAAATTGTCCCTATTTCACTCTTTTGCCTCTGATCTTCTTTAAGCCCCTTTTTAACCGCCAAATCATAGATAGTTTTAAGTTTCACTTTGCGCCCCCTGTTCTAATTTAGTACTGTAAATTTAAAAAACCATTAATAATTTCGTCTTTATTTTTTTGATTCTCTTGCGGTTGAACCGCTGTCATCCAGCTGTAAATTTGTGCGTCCATGTTGACAAAAAACATACCCGTCCTGGATTCCTGCGAGACGTCCGCGCGCGTGGTATCAAGCGGCACAAGCAGCAAGCTCATCCCCATTATCCCACAAAGCATTGCCCCTCTTATCAGCGCCACGAAAGCGCCAAACACTCTGTCTATTGGCGCGAGATCTTCTCTGCCAGCAATGTTAAATACCCGTTCCAAAACTTTCGTCGCGACAAATACGACCATAGCAATGGCAAAAAAAGTTGCAGGCCGCATCCATTTCTGAAGTAAAAAACCAAATATTGCCTCAGAAACAAAAGAATAATACGCGATTGAAACAAAAACTAACACGCCATTACCAACGAGTGAAAGAAGCTGACCACTGACCCCAGTCCTCACACCTTTATAAGTCATGCCTATTAACATAACTACAAACACAATATCCAGCCAATTTGCTTCTTGCAATATATGAGGCAAGTCCTTATCCTTCCACTATTTTCAATGGTTTTTGAGTATATCACATAAATAGGGGCTTGTCAAACCAACCTGGTTACCCCACTTTGACCTGGTGTCATTCCTGAGCAAGCGGGGATCTGTAATCTAAAAATGATTAAATCTCATAGATCCCTGATATTTCGCTTCGCGAAATTCAGGGATGACGATGACAATCTTGATGTGAAGCTTTTTTATTTTTTACGCAACTTGTTGAAAAAAATTATAATTTATGACCGATAGAACAAAAAGCCCGGCTGTGTCACTTTTTAAGACCCTCGCGCCTAGTGAGACAAATTTGCAGTTATCCCGATCCGAGATTCTTATCTCTTCCGGGGTAAAATCGCCTTCCGGCCCGATAAGAACCAGAATCTTGCCGGCCTTAAAATCCGTAAGAGCGCTTCTTAAAGGAATTGAACAATCACTGAGGCATGCGAACAACGTTAGATCATATTGCCCCATGCGGCTGACTATCTCTCGAAATTCACAAATCTTTTCAACCATAGGAATATAAGCCCTTCCGCATTGCTTCGAAGCCACGAGGGCAATCTTTTTCCAACGGGAATGTTTTGTTTTCTCCGATGCGGGACCTGGCCTCACGATAGTTCTGTCAGTAATCATCGGAATGATGCTACCCGCGCCCAGCTCAGTGGCTTTTTCAATTATATGTTCCATTTTGTTTTTTCGGGGTATAGCCTGCGCTAACGTCACCTCAACCTGTCTTTCACCCACAGGTCTTCTGGTACTCACAATCTCAACTATTAGTTTTTTATCCGGCCGATTAATATTCTCAATAAATCCCGTATATTCATTACCCGTACCGTCAAAAACAACAACCTTGTCCTTATCCTGCATTCTCATAACATCCAAAATGTGATGCGCTTCGGCACCTGCTATCAAGATTTTGTTTTTTCTAATATTTTCTTTCGGCACATAAAATCTACTCATTTTTCTCCCCAAGAGTTGTTTGATTTGTTATTCCTTCTCTCCAAATACCTCCGCGGTAAATGTATACATGTCACACTCTCCGGTTTTCCATGCGTCGCGCGGAATTCCCGCTTTCTGCGCGCAAAGGCTATTCATAAACTCTTCGCGGGTCCACCCTGTCTCAATGGCTACCTGCGGCAAATACACGCCGCTTCTTGCTCCCATTTGAACTAACACGCCATGTTTGCCTGCCACTATTTCGGTATAATCGTCAATTTTTTTCATTGGAGAGAGCGCTGAAATCTCAATATCAATGTCACCCATCTCATCCAACGTTACAGGATCAAACCGAGTATCTTGAACTGCCGCGGCAATAGCCATATCCCTAACTGTAAGATACAAAGGCTTAACCGCGTCCATATTGCCAATACATCCCCTTAGCTGTCCATGTTTATGTAAAGTCACAAACGCGCCCATGTTTTGACGGAGAAGATCGTCTTTCATTTCTATATCCGCTCTTTTTCCGGTTTGAAGATAACGCGTGATAGTTTCCCGCGCTATCTTCAAAAGTTCTTTTTTTTGTGCCTTGCTAAACATGCTACCCTCCCTGTCATTACCCATATCTCTGTCATTCCCCATATCCCTGTCATTCCCCATATCCCTGTCATTCCCCATATCCCTGTCATTCCCGCGAAAGCGGGAATCTATAAACACAGCGCCTAAATACCCTACAACTTTATCTTTCGAACCCAATGTATCCCCAGAATTCGCGTATTTTAATATCTCAATCTTATCAGCGCCTAAATCTTTGCATGCGTTCATAACAGCGTACACCGCGCCATATCCGCACATAGGCTCCTGGTAAAACTTCGCGGCATAATCATAAAATGCTTCCGGATCTAATTCTGTTATTGCCCCTATTGTACCCGCGTCTTGTTCCACCGCGGCCTCATAGGGCAGATAATGGCACATATCCGAACTGGCTACAATTAAATAATTGTCTTCATCCTTTAAAACAGCATATAACGCTCTTGATACGGTTTGACAAACCTCCCGGCTTTGATCACATATGGCAATAAGTATTATCTTCGCGTTATTTAGGGCAACTTGAATAAACGGCAATTCTAATTCAATTGAATTTTCTTTTTGAAAGGCCCGTGGAATATCCTGAATCGATTCATCATAAGCCAAAAATCTTTGAGAAATATCTTTATCTACCCGAGCCGCTCCCAAGGGTGTAACATATGTTTCGTCATTGAATACGGCTATCTTGCCCGGTAAAAAAGCCTGATGCGTGAACCCCACAACAATGACCTTGTCAATCCCTAAGCCCATCACCGCTTTGTATGAGTATCCGGACACCGGCCCGGAAGCCCTAAACCCGGCATGAGGAGCAATAATGCCGATTATTTTACCGTCAATCTTTTTAACCGTGGCATTGCCAAGATACGACTCAAGCTCCAATCGGAGCTCATCCTGAAACGCTGAATACCATGACCCTGACAAATCAGCCTCTTTGGAATCCGCAAAATTGCGTGTAAATAACAGAACAGCACACGTCAATACCAGAAAATTTCGAATCCGCATATTTCGTAGTATATCACATAAAAAAGCGGGATGACAACTGCTCTCTGGTTTGTGTCAAGGTTGTAATACCAATTCCAAAAAAAAATACACATTCGCGGCTATACCACCAAGAAACAACCATTCCTCTGTCTTACCCCTCTTTGACAAAGAGGGGTAGTGGAGATTTTATTCCGGATTTACAAAAAATCCCCCTAACCCCCTTTTTCAAAGGGGGGATTCAGAAGGATGAAGGAAGAAAGGGAGATTAAGGGGGATTTATTTATTAAAAGTATGGCTGGCGGTTAACCCCTGGGTACAACATAAATTGGTTTTCCGCAACACTAACAAATATCTTCGGACATAATTGATTATTTTTGGATTTATGTTATACTGTTTTCTGTGTTTTGCGGGGCAGTAGCTCAGCTGGAAGAGCATCACGTTCGCAACGTGGGGGTCGTGGGTTCGAGTCCCATCTGCTCCACTCCTGATGAAATTCCCCTTCCTCTTTCATCCTCGTGTTAAGACTCGAACATCTTGGGCATTTTGAAATTGTCTCGTTTTTGCTATTAACGTATGTAAACGCGCAAATCGGACAACGCCAGATATATTTCTCATCTGAGCTGAAATTTTTTAGTTTTGTCCCAAAACTAAAAAAAGACCACATGATAAGCACCGCCACCGCGGTAAAAAGTAAATATAAAAAAAGCGCTGTTGAGATATCAACTTTTATCATTTTTATCAACTGCCTGCTTCTAGAATTACTTCAACTTTATGCCATTCAGAATAATTCGACACTGTTCTTTTTGGTTCAAAGATCCAGCTTCGAACGAATTTGGCGGCCATAAGGTCAAGCTGAGGATATCCGGTTGTTGTTACCGGCTCCGCCTTTTCAATCTTTCCGTCTGAATTTATGTAAATCCGGAAATCAACTTTACAAATTGTTTTATCGCCATAAAGCTCTTTAATAAAAGTAGGCACCGGCGGGTGATAAATAATTTTTCTGCCTTTACTTTCATCTTTTTGTTTCTCTGTCAAAAAATCAGGCGCGGTTTTAGTCCCGGACAAAAAATCTGACAAAGCGCCATCCATTACACGCTCTTGAACAGCCGGCAAATGGTGTGTTTCAAAACTTTTCTGAAAAACTTCGCTTTTAAGCTGTTTGTAATGATTGTCCATCTGTATATTCTGATACATTGTCTCGACGAGGGGATTCACATTTTTCAGCATTATATCAAACGCGGTTTTATTCAAAAGAGGCCCTAAAAAGTCTACACGGGTATAGGGCTGAACACGAACGTGTTCTAACGGTGAGACTATTGTAACCATCAACATGGCGAAAATATGCGCGCCAAATGATATAAGAACCGCTATGCGTAGGTTTCGGTTGAACATAGTTTTTACAAATTCTGGCGCCTCTTTATTGCTGCGTTGTGGCGATATTTATCTGTTTAATGTCAGCCTGCCTGCAAATATCCCAGATCTCTATAACTTTTCCCATATCAGTTTTTTTATCCGCTCGTATAAGCAGGGACTTATCTTCTCTGGCGGCAAGGTTAACGCGAGAAACAAATTCTTCCGCGCCAACCGGTCTTTCGTTTATAAAAATTTTATCATCATCAGTAACCGTCACAATAAGAAGTTCTTTGTTTAAAACTTCACTTGTCACGGCCCTGGGCAGATTAACTCTTATCCCCGGCTGAAAAATAAAACTAGACGTCAGCATAAAAAAAATGAGCAGCAAAAAAACTACATCTATTAGAGGCGCGATATCCAAACGCCCTTTTTCAAGAAAAACTTTTCGTTTAAACTTCATCTTCGTCTTCCCTTTTCGCGCCAAGAATATTTATAACATCTGTCGCGCTTTTTTCCATCTCAAGCACAAACCCATCAACTTTGCTTACCAAAAAATTGTACGCGACGTAAGTGGGAATTGCCACGGACAGCCCCGCAACCGTGGTAATAAGCGCTTCCCATATTCCGCCGGCCAAATCCCCTGGGTTTATAGGCATTAACGCGGACGCCTTTTGCTCAATAACCTGAAATGCCCGCACCATACCGGTTACAGTACCTAAAAGCCCTAAAAGCGGTGTTATGTGCGCAATGGTAGCCAGCGCGCCAAGATTTTTTTCCAAACGCGGCACTTCATACAGCCCCGCGTCGCTTATCGCCTCTTTTATCTCCGATCTGGGCCGGTCATGTTTAAGAATTCCAGCTTTAAGTATCTGCGCGATCGGCCCGGGCATGGCGTTACACTTGTCAATAGCGGATAATATCTTGTTTCTCCTGAGGGTTTCCGCTATATCTACCATAAATTCTTCGGTATTAATCTTCGCGCGCCGCAGATGCCACAATCTTTCAATTACCACAGCGAAAGCTATAATCGAACACACCAGTACAAGAAACATCAACGGCCCACCCTTAATCATCATTTCCCACATATTACCCCCTTAAATTTACCCATAGAGACGCGATAAATCGCGTCTCTACATCTTTTTCCGTAAGCCGAACACTTTTTACCCGTAGAGACGCGATTTATCGCGTCTCTACATCTTTTTCCGTAAGCCGAACACTTTTTACCCGTAGAGACGCGATTTATCGCGTCTCTACATCTTTTTTAATTTTTCCTTCGCGTAAAGCGCTTCAGAACCTTCACCTTCCGCGAGCTGTTCGTATAAAACCCGCGCCCGCTCTTGTTTGCCCTGCTCCTCCAATAATTCCGCGCACTTGAGGCGTGAGCGCGTAACCCAAAAATTCCCTCTCGGATATTTATAACCTACCTTAAGATAC
>JBDRBY010000052.1:0-2083 GCA_043822245.1 Candidatus Omnitrophota bacterium | reverse complement strand
CGATTTATCGAATCTCTTAAAATGTAGAGACGCGATTTATTGAATCTCTTAAAATGTAGAGACGCGATTTATTGAATCTCTTAAAATGTAGAGACGCGATTTATTGAATCTCTTAAAATGTAGAGACGCGATTTATCGCGTCTCCAGTAGAAGGGCGAAAAAATAATGGCAAAGATAATAGACGGCCGAGACATAGCGCGCGAAAGTAACAATAAAGTAAAAAAAGAGATACAGGCTCTGTGTCTCGGTGTCGGCCGGCCCCCGAAACTTGTATCGCTGTTAGTGGGAACAAGCGAAGACGCTGAACTGTATGTGAAGATGCAGAAACGCGCGGCTGAGTTTACTGGAATTGATTTTGACGCGCGGTATTTTAATAAAAATATTTCGGAAAAAGAACTGATCTGTAAAATTGAAGAGATGAATCTGGACAATAACATTACAGCAATCATCGCGCAAAAACCTTTGCCTAAAGGGATTGATTATGACAAAATTTCTTCCGCGATAATTCCTAAAAAAGACGCGGAGGGGGTTCATCCGTATAACCTGGGTAGTATTTTAAGACAGCAGGCGGATATTGTGCCATGTACAGCGGGTGCTGTTATGAAGATTTTGGCTGTGCATAATGTGAAATTATACGGGAAAGAAGTTGTTATTGTTGGCCATTCCGCTATTGTGGGTAAGCCTTTAAGTTTGATGATGCTGAACGAGACAGCCACGACGACTGTATGTCACATAGCTACTAGTGAAAAAGGTGCCCTCGCGGAACATGTTAAAAGAGCTGAGGTTCTTGTGGTCGCGGTAGGTAAGGCGGAAATGATTAAGGGTGAATGGATAAAACAGGGAGCTGTTGTTATAGATGTAGGTATCAATAAAATGAATGGAAAAATTGTAGGGGATGTTAAATTTGATGAAGTTTGTAAAAGAGCTTCTATTGTCAGTCCGGTTCCGGGTGGTGTGGGGCCGGTAACCGTGTCGATTTTGATGAGAAATGTTTTAAGAGCCTATAGGAATCAAAATGTCAAAACTTAAAAATGCTTTAGAAAAAGGAAAGTTTGTAATAACCACAGAAATTGGGCCGCCAAAAGGCGTTAGTATGGATTCGGTTTTAAATGAACTGGAATGCGTGAGGGGGCGGGTAGATGCGGTAAATGTGACTGACCAGCAAAGCGCGATTATGCGTTTAGGGTCTATCGCGGCAAGTGTCGTGCTTTTAAAAAATGGATACGAACCTATTTGTCAAATGACATGTCGAGACCGTAATCGTATAGCTCTTCAGTCCGACATTCTTTCCGCGTTTTCGCTTGGGATTCGTAATATACTGGTAATGTCGGGAGATCATCCGCTCTTGGGAGATCATCCGCAGGCAAAACCTGTATATGACCTTGACTCAATAGGTTTATTGCGCGCGCTTGACGCATTAAGAGGAGGCCGTGACCTCTCAGATAATAAACTCAGCCTGGCCCCGGATATCTTTAGTGGAGCTGTAGTTAATCCGGGCGCGGATCCGTTGGAACCTGAAATTGTTAAAATGGAAAAAAAGATACAAGTGGGCGCGAGATTTTTTCAAACACAAGCAGTTTTTGACGTGTCAATATTTGAGGCCTTTTTGAAAAACATAAAGCATTTACGGGAAAAGATTAAGCTTTTAGGAGGGGTAGTTCCTTTGCGGTCGGTAAAAATGGCGCGGTATATGAACGCTAATATACCTGGAGTGGTTATCCCTGAAGAGGCAATTGAACGATTGGAAAAAACCGCGAATGTGGAAAATGAATCCATCGCGATTGCCGCGGATATCGTGCTTTCGATTCGTGATTTATGTGATGGGATACACTTTATGCCCATTAAGGCGAATCATCTGGTGGCAAAAATATTGGACAAAACAGGAATAGCCTAGTCTGGTAAAAGTATACCCTACACGCGAGTGAAAAAGGAAATAATTTTCCCCCCTTTTGAAAAAAGGAAAGGAACCGTTCCCCCTTTTTGAAAAAAGGAAAGGAACCGTTCCCCCTTTTTGAAAAAAGGAAAGGAACCGTTCCCCCTTTTTGAAAAAAGGAAAGGAACCGTTCCCCCTTTTTGAAAAAAG